>DASQOU010000370.1:0-2137 GCA_035644295.1 Bradyrhizobium sp. | reverse complement strand
TTCATCATCAATTACGTCATCGAAACCGTGTACTCGATCCTGCTTTGTCCGATCCTGTGGTTCGGCCACACGATCTTCCTTACCGGCCTGCTGTTCGGCCGCGAAATTGGCTGGATCGGTCAGACCCGCGACGATCACGCGGTGCCATTCACGCAGGCGCTACACAATTTGTGGCCGCACACGCTGCTCGGATGCGCCGCGCTCGTCCTTTTGGCGGTGACACAACCGGCGGCTATTCCCTATGCGCTGTTTCTCGCCGCCGGACCGGCTCTGGCGATCCCGTTTGCGATGATGACCGCGTGGCCTTTGCTCGGCAGTTTTGCCGCCCGGGTCGGCATCGGCCGGCTGCCCGAAGAGACGGCGAGGCCGGCGGTGCTGTTGGCCCTGGCGTTGCCCGCGATCGAGTCGGCGGAGCCATTGCCGCGGCCAAGTTCGGTCTGAGGCGGTGTTCGAAGGCCTCAGGACGGCGCGCGGCATTATCCGGTCACTTCGCATCTACTATGGCGACAGGTCGCGTGCGGTGGCGATGGACCGGCTCTATGGCGGCTTCGTGCGGCGTGGTGACCGGGTGTTCGATGTCGGCGCCCATGTCGGTGACCGCGTGGCCTCGTTCCGCCGGCTGGGCGCGCGGATCGTCGCAGTCGAGCCGCAGCCCGCCATGGTCAAGGTGCTCAAGCTGTTCTACGGGCGCAGCGTCGATGTCGCGATCGAGGCCGTGGCAGTCGGCTGCAGGGTTGGCACGACCACCATGCTGATCAACGCCGATAATCCGACCGTCTCGACGGCGTCACGTGAGTTCGTGATCGCCGCGCGCGATGCGCCCGGCTGGGAAACGCAGCGCTGGATCAAGGCGATGACGGTGCCGGTGACGACGCTGGATGCGCTGATCGGCAAGTATGGCGCACCGGCCTTCATCAAAATCGACGTCGAAGGCTTTGAGCAAGAGGCGCTGCAGGGACTCACGCATGCGGTCAAGGCGCTGTCCTTCGAGTTCACGACAATCCAGCGCGATGTTGCGCTCGCCTGCATCGAACGCTGCATCACGCTCGGATACACCCGATTCAACGCCGCGCTTGGCGAAAGCCAGACTTTTGTCAACGCCGATTGGGTCGACGGCGAAGAGATCGCCCGCTGGTTGACCGGGCTGCCGTACGAAGCCAATTCCGGAGACATCTATGCTGCTCTCGCTTGACGGCAAGCAGCCGATCGGGCGGCGTTTGTACTTGACCGTCGCCGGGCTGATCGCCGCAGGCTACGGCTTGACCTTGGCGATCTTTTATCCCGGCATCATGACCTTCGACGCAAAGTTCGTCTACGAGTACATCGCCAAGGGTGTACTCGGTGACTGGCAGTCCCCGGTCATGACTGTGCTGTGGGGTGTGATCGATCCGATTGCGCCCGGCGCGGGCAGCATGTTCCTGCTGATCGCGACCTCCTACTGGTTGGGCTTTGGCCTCCTGGCATTGGCGGTGGCGCGCCGCTCCACCCGTGTCGCGTTAGTGCTGGCGCTGTTGGCGCTGCTGCCGCCGGCCTTCGTCCTTGTCGGGATCATCTGGCGCGACGTGCTGTTCGCGATCTCCTGGTTGCTGGCCGCAGCAATCGTCTTTGCCGCCGCCGAACGTGGCGCGCCGCTTCGGGTGCCGGTGCAAGTGCTGGCGCTCGCACTGTGCGGATTCGGCGTCTTGCTGCGTCCGAATGCGGTGATCGCCGCGCCGATCCTCGGTGCGTACATCGCCTGGCCGTGCCGAATGTACCTGAAACGAACGGCGATCCTGTTCGTCCCAGCGATGGTGGGATTCTTCGGTCTGGTGCAGCTGGTCTATTACGGCGCACTGGGCGTGACACGGCAACACCCGTTGCAGACGATCATGGTGTTCGACCTCGGAGGCATCAGCCACTTCACCAGGCAGAATCAGTTTCCCGTAACCTGGAGCGAGCCTGAGAGCACGCTGCTCCTGAACAACTGCTACCAGCCGACCCAGTGGGACATCTACTGGCGGCTGGAGCCTTGCGATTTCGTGATGCGCCGACTCGAGAAAGAGGAAGGCCTGTTCGGCACGCCGGCGATTACCGAAGCCTGGACGCGCGCGGTCATGCGCCATCCGTTAGCCTATCTCAGGCATCGCGCGGCGTTCAT
>DASQOU010000369.1:0-15807 GCA_035644295.1 Bradyrhizobium sp. | reverse complement strand
TTACGGCGCTTCGCGGCTGCAGACGCTGCGGTATCTCAAATTGCCGGCCGCGTTGCCGTTCATTCTCGGCGGATTGCGGATCGCGGGCGGCCTGTCCTTGATCGGCGCGGTGGTGGCCGAGATCGCGGCGGGATCCGCCGGCGCGGGGTCGGGGCTGGCCTATCGAATTGCCGAATCCGGCTATCGTCTCAACATTCCCCGAATGTTCGCAGCACTGCTGTTGCTCTCGGCCGCCGGAATTGTCATTTATGGGCTGCTCGCGCTAACTTCACACCTGGTGCTGCGGCGCTGGCACGAGAGCGCGCTTGGAAAGGAAAACTGATGGTGGGCGGAAATATTTCATCGGAAAAGATCGATTTGCTGGTCTACGGGCCGAACAAGCCGATCGTCGACAACGGCTTTTCCGACCAGTTTGTGCTCCATCCGTTTGAGACCAGAGCCGACCTTGACCGGTTGAATCCGGCCGTAGCCGCGAAAATCCGCGGCGCCGCGGTCACCTACAGCACGGTCCGATGCGACGGCAAAATGATGGCGCTGCTGCCGAAGCTCGAAATCGTCGCTTCCTTCGGCGTCGGGTACGACCACGTCGACGCCAATTACGCGCGCGAGCATAACATTATCGTGACCAACACGCCGGATGTCCTGACCGAAGAGGTCGCGGACGTCGCGATGGGGCTGTTGATCTCGACCTTGCGCGAATTCGTCAAGGCAGACCGCTATCTGCGCTCCGGCCTTTGGTTGACCCAGCAGTTTCCCTTGAGCGTCGGCTCACTGAGGGATCGCAAGGTCGGGATCGTCGGCATGGGCCGGATCGGGCAAGCGATCGGACGCAGGTTGGATGCGTCCCGCGTTCCGGTGGTCTATCACTCGCGCAATCCGGCCAAGGATGTGAGCTACAAGCACTATCCCGATCTGATCGAGATGGCGAAGGCGGTCGATACGCTGGTGGTGATCGTTCCCGGCGGTCCGGCGACGGCAAAGATGATCAACGCCGATGTCTTGAAGGCGCTTGGCCCACGCGGCGTCATCGTCAACGTGGCGCGCGGCTCCGTCGTCGATGAAGAAGCGATGATCGCCGCATTGAAGTCAGGAACCATCCTGGCCGCCGGTCTCGACGTGTTCGCCAACGAACCGACCGTGCCGGACGAATTGCGCGCGATGCAGAACGTCGTGCTGCTGCCGCATATCGGCTCTGCTTCGGTTGTGACCCGCAATGCCATGGATCAGCTGGTGGTCGACAATCTGAAGACCTGGTTCGCCGGCAAGCCGCCGTTGACGCCGATTGCGGAAACCCCTGCGAAGGGCCGCTGATGCGAGCCCGCCCCGGCATCGCGGTGGCGGCGCTGTTGGGCCCGCTGGTCTGCGCCCCGCAGGCTGTCTCGCAGGATGCCGCGACCTTGAAGAAGGACATGGTCGGTCAATGGGAGCTCTCGACCACCGAGCGCAGCAAGACCTGCGTCGTCACGCTGAAAGGCGATGCGAGCCCGCAAGGCCTCCGGCTTGAGCTCGAGCCTACTTGCGCCAAGGCGTTGCCCTTCACCAAGGATATCACCGCCTGGAACGTCAAGGGGCTGGATATCGTCCGGCTGCAGGATGCCGCCGGCCAGCCGGTGATCGACTTCACCGAAGTCGAGAGCGGGATTTTCGAGGGCCTTCGGCAGGGCGAAGGCATCTATATCCTGCAGAACCTCGCCGCCGCCCGCTCACTCGCCAAATCGATGGACCAGATGATCGGCGACTGGGCGATGGTGCGCGGCAATGGTCAGGCGATCTGCGGCCTGACCCTGACCAATACCGAGGCGACGGCTGACAATTTCCAGGTTTACCTCAAGCCACGCTGCGATCCCGCGGTCGTAGCGTTTGCGCCGACCGCCTGGCGGCTGGAGCGCGGCGAGCTGCTGCTGATGTCGGCGAGTGGCGAGGCCTGGCGCTTTCAGGCCGACGACAACGCACAGTGGCGGCGGGTGCCCGACAGCGCCGATCCGCTGATCATGCTGCGGCAATAATTCCCGGATGGCTGCCTCGTCCTGGAGATCGCTCAGCGCCAGGCCAGATCGATAAAGACAGCAAACGCGATATGCCAGAGCGCGAGTGGCGCACCCGAAATAACCCAAAGTCCCCGCTTTCCATGAAATTACGATGGCGCTGACCCGTCATGATTTTCTCGCAAGTCTATGTCGATCCGGCGCGGGCTGGTTCGTCGACTTGAATAGCGAGCCCCTTCAGCGGCAAGGTGCCTGTGGCTCGCCCAGGAGGAGTTCCCAAATGCGCTTTATGTATATTGTTACGTCCCCCCGATCAGATGTGGGTCCAACGCCTCTGCTTCTGGAAGCCATGCACAAGCTCGCCGACCGGGAGATCAAGGCCGGCCGCATGCTCGACAATGGCGGTCTGATGCCGGTCCAGACGGGTGCGCAAGTCCGCATCAGGGAAGGCAAGCTCAGCGTGATCGATGGCCCGTTTGTGGAAGCCAAGGAAGTCGTCGGCGGCTACGCGATCTTCGAGCTTCGCGACAAGGAGGAGGCGGTGGCGATGGCAAAAGAATTCATGCAGCTCCATTTGGACCACATGCCCACCTGGCAAGGAACCTGCGAACTCCGTGCGTTTGCCGGCCCTTGACACGAGCCTGGCGCAGATGACTGGGCAGCCATGACGGCCGCCGACATCCATCCCACGATCCTCGCTGCGTGGCGGATCGAGCAGCCCCGGCTTATCACCGGCCTTTCGAGGATGCTGCGCGATGTGCCGCTTGCCGAGGAGTTGACGCAGGACGCGCTGGTGGCCGCACTTGAGCATTGGCCCGCGACCGGCATTCCCGAGAAGCCGGGCGCGTGGCTGATGGCAACCGCCAAGCGCCGGGCGCTGGATCATCTGCGCCGCGCCCGAATGCTCGCGCGCAAGCACGAGATGGTCGCTCGCGAGCTCGAGGCGGAACAGCAAGCCATGCCCGATCTGGACGCAGCGCTTGACGATGACATCGGTGATGAGCTGCTTCGGCTGATCTTCACCGCCTGCCACCCGCTGGTGTCGCGCGAAGGACGCGTGGCGCTGGCGTTGCGGATGATCTGCGGCCTGACCACTGAGGAGATCGCGAGGGCCTTTCTGGTTCCGGATGCGACCATCGCCCAACGCATCGTCCGGGCGAAGCGGACCTTGTCGGAATCGGGACTGGCTTATGAAATCCCGAGCGGCGAAGAGTTGTCGGAGCGGCTCGCGGCCGTGCTCGAGGTCGTCTACCTCATTTTTAACGAAGGCTATACCGCGGCGCGCGGCGAGCACTGGCTGCGTCCCCAGCTTTGCCAGGAAGCGCTTCGCATGGGCCGGGTACTGACCTCGATCGCGCCCAGCGAGCCGGAGGCCCATGGACTGCATGCACTTATGGAACTGAACGCTTCACGGACGGCGGCGCGCACGGATGCGCTCGGCGAGCCCATCCTGATGCTCGACCAGAACCGCGCGCTCTGGGACCAGTTGCAGATCCGGCGGGGCATGCAGGCGTTGGCGCGCGCGCGTGGCCTCGGCGGCGCCGGCGGCTTCTATGCGCTGCAGGCGGCGATCATTGCCTGCCATGCGCAGGCGCGGACGGCCGAGGAGACCGACTGGTTGCGCATATCCGCGCTTTATGCGGAGCTCGCAGGACTGGTTCGTTCGCCGGTCATTGAACTCAACCGCGCCGTTGCCGTCGGCATGGCCGAGGGACCGGAAGCGGCGCTGGCGATCGTGGACAGCCTGGTAGGCGAACCCGCGCTCAAGACCTATCATCTCCTCGGCAGCGTCCGCGGTGATCTGCTCTGCAAGCTCGGCCGTTACGATGAAGCCTGTGCCGCATTCGAAGCGGCCGCTAAGCTTGCGGGCAACAAGCGCGAGCATGACCTGCTGCAGCGGCGGGCCGCCGAAGCGGCCAAGGCGGCGAAGTCATCCTGAGTGGCGGGCCTCACGTCCATCCTTCAGAAGCCGACGATCGGCGCCTGCCAATCCGGGCCTGCTTGTGAGAGGCTTTGCGACGCCAGCCGGCGCGGCAATCTTCATAGCCTGCCCTCGCGAAGTGATCATGCTTTTGCCGCGGCTGAACCTTTGACGCGGGTCCGGCGTGAGCCGCTCAAATCGTAGGGATTGTAGCGCTGCAACGTGTGACTTGCCGGTTGCGCGCGTCAGCGTGGCGATCCGAAGGTTTGGCGTCACGCAAAATTAACCTCGGTCGTGACAGATCGGATGGTGCGATAGCCATGTCCACGACGGAGCGTCGGTGATGACAGCACCCCATCGGAAATGCTCTACACTTTTGCTTGGCTCAGCAGCGACGCGCGGGCTTGCGGCGATTGTCGGTTTGCTCTGTCTGGGGTGCGGCGGGACGGCGCTGGCCCAGACCGAACGGCAGGTGTATGTGCCGGTGACGTTTAATGCGGAGGGGACGGGCATACGAACCACGGCCTGCCTTGAGGTTACCGAACGTGTCGAGCCGCAAACGGCCTGGTGGGAAGACGCCGCCGTCAGCGCCAACCCGGCCGAACAAGCGTTCAAGGCAGTGATCTCCGCGATCAGGCGCAAGGATTCTGCCGCCCTGGCCAAGCTCGCCGACCCAACGCAGGGCGAAGGCACCAAGGATTTCGACGACCAATCCGTGGCCTTTTTCCAACAGTTCGACGCGCTCAAAATGGTTGCGGTGCCTAGAGCCTACGCGTTCGATGGGCTGCTGGTTTTCTTCCCGAAGTTGGAGGCCGGCTCGCAATCTTTCTTCGCGCCCCTTGTGTTTGCGCGCAAGGAAGATGGATCGTTTCGTTTCCTGCCGGCACGGTCAAAGCAACCAGGCCTTCAGATCTTGGCGGACTGGTTCAACCCGAATCTCGGATCGCCGGGGGCCAGCGAGCCGCCATACTGTGACGACAAGGATATCAAGCGAGCCACACATCGCGTACCGCTCGCTCCCGTGGATGCGGGGAACGCGGCGTGGCATCCCAGCCGGTTGTTGCTTGCCGGCGCACCCTTCGAGGCGCCAGAAGCGCTTGGCGATCTTGCGGCGCGGGTTCTATCGAGGATCGAGAGCGTCAAGTCCGCAGATTTCAGCGCGGGAGCGGATGATTTTCTAAAGCTCGTAACTCCCGAAGGTGGCGAGCAGATCAAAAAGTGGCTCGCCACCGTCACCGACGCCGAGCGTGCCAAATATAAGAGATCGTTGGTTCAACAGATGGAGCACCCTGTCTTCTTGATCGACGCGTCGCCGTTGGTTGTCGTCTACACGCGATCGGCTGGCGGTGTGCACGTCGTGTACTTTACTGTCAGCGGCAACAAGGATCTGCTCTGGACCAACATTGCCCGGATAACCGACTCGGACAAGCTTTTCAAACGGGGCGTGTTGCGCGACGCAGTCGTACTGGACGAACCGTTCAGCCGATTCGCCATCAAGTGAGACGACCGACGATCGCTGGCAGATGAGATTAGCGAACAGCTTTCTCGAATGTCACCCCGATCGCGAATACGGACCTCCGGCCCCGGTAGCGGCCACATTCAAGTTTCATCGCGTCAGGCACGCGCGTCCAGACATAGTCAAACGACTGGAGGGCTTCCTCCCAGCGCGGCGCGAGGGCATCCGGTTTGCCGTATTGCGCTGTGAGCGGTTTCAGCACGTTGTTGCATACTGGATAACGAGTTTCATTGCTTGTTGCCGGCGTCCGGTGCCTGGCCATGTCGCTCGGTTTCTCGAGCAGCAGCCACAGGCGCTCTGTGGCTCCTTGCCGCACTTCTGCCTGAACGTAATAGACGTGGTCATGCGACTCCTCGGGCGTCGGTCGCACAACGTAAGTGCCGGATCCCCGGGTACGAAAGAAATCCCGAATCCATTCTTTGGGATTGTCCTGCGATGTGAGTTTGCGGACGTCGGCGCCGGGGCTGAGTTCATGTGACGCTCGCGGATACCGGTCGACCAGAGCGGCGAGGTCCATATCGCGGTGGAAGCCAGCAAAGGTGAACGGCTCGGAGTGCGCACTGCCGACAACCATGCCGGTCAGCCAGACAAAAGCGATCACCGCAAGACCAGTTCTCATCATGCTTTTGTGCCATTCCCGCGGATTCGTCGCCCGTCATACGCAGGCGAAATTTCCATCTATTCTTCGGTTCCGCTTCGCTTCCGAAACGTCGCGAAAAAGCGGTGGACTGCTCGAACCTAAATCAGCCGCATCCCCTTCAAGCTCGCATGCCCGTTCTTGCCGACGATGATGTGGTCGTGCACCGATATCCCAAGCGGCGCGGCGATGTCGATGATGGCCTTGGTCATCTGGATATCCGCACCTGACGGCGTGGGATCGCCGGAGGGGTGGTTGTGCACCAGGATGATCGCGGTCGCCGACAATTCCAGCGCCCGCTTGATCACCTCGCGCGGATAGACCGGCGTGTGGTCCACGGTGCCGGTCTGCTGAACCTCGTCGGATATCAACTGGTTGCGCTTGTCGAGGAACAGGATGCGAAACTGCTCCTTGTCAGCAAACGCCATGCTGGTCCGGCAATAGTCGATCACATTATTCCACGATGACAACAAGGGACGCTTCAGCAACTGGCCCTTGGCGATGCGGTGGGCTGCGGCTGCGATCAGCTTGAATTCGGTGATGGTCCGCTCGCCAATGCCCTTCACCTCCCGTAGCCGCGCTTCCGGCGCATGGATGACCTCGGCGAATGAGCCGAAGGTCCTGAGAAGCGATTTGGCCAGCGGCTTCATGTCAGCCCTCGGCTGGGCTGTGAACAGCACCATCTCCAGCAACTCGTAGTCGCTCAGCGCATCCGGCCCCGCGTTCTGAAAACGCTCGCGCAGCCGCATCCGATGCCCGTGATAATGCGGCGCCTCGGCCGGCTGATCCTGCGTATTGCCGTCTTTTCCAGACATCGGCGCCAACCATGCCGCGTCGGTCAGTTTTTGCAACCGGGAATTGTCAGGGGATGGTCGTTGGCGGGCTTGCTGAAGCAGTGGATTGGCGCGCCGGGCTTGCGCGCGCCCGCAGGTCTTTTCGATCTGAAAACATTGTCCTGGCGTCTAAATGCACTTTAATATCGGATAGACGCTCCGATCTCGGCGGAGACGCCGGTGGGCCGGGGATCGATCAATATGAGGACAATGCGATATGACATCCTTTGATCCAATTTCGGCGGCGTTGGGCGGCCTGCTGATCGGAACGGGCGCGCTCTTGCTTATGCTGTTCAACGGCCGCATCGCCGGCGTCAGCGGCATCTTTGCGGACGCACTTGATCCGCAGCGCACCGGCAGGGCCTGGCGCGTTGCCTTCATCATTGGCTTGGTTGCCGCGCCACTCCTGATCGCGGCAACCGGGCGTGGCGTGCCGGTAGCGGATATGCCGGCCTGGACCGTTGTCATTGCCGGCGGGCTGTTTGTCGGATTCGGCACCCGGCTTGCCGCCGGCTGCACCTCGGGACATGGTGTTTGCGGTATTGCGCGCTTATCCCCGCGATCACTGGTCGCGACCGCAGTCTTCATGGTCTCCGCCGCGATCGTCGTGGCGGTGTCACGTCATTTGCTGGGAGCGCTGTGATGGGAATGATCATTGCCGCTTTAGGCTCCGGCCTCGTGTTCGGTCTGGGGCTGGTAATTTCCGGCATGACGCAGCCGAGCAAGGTCTTGGGCTTTCTCGACGTGTTCGGAAATTGGGACCCCACACTTGCGATTGTGATGGCCTGCGCTCTCCTGGTGACGGCGCCGGGGTTTGCCCTTCTGAGGCGTCGAGACGCGTCAATTTTGGGCGTCGCACTCGACTGGCCCACCCGTCGTACGATCGACCCGTTGCTCATTGGCGGCGCCGCATTGTTCGGCATCGGGTGGGGACTGGTCGGACTCTGCCCCGGTCCTGCTCTCGCCAACCTCGCGGGATTGTCGCCCAAGATCTTTGGCTTCGTCGTCGCGATGGCGATCGGCGCATGGGGGCAAGACGTGCTGCTAGGGGTCCGCGGATCCCAGCCACAGCCAACCTAGCGCAACAACCCGCGTTCGACTTCGACCTGATCGCTCAGAACACGATCTGGGACCGCGCCGCGATCCAGTCGATCGTGCCGCCGCGATAATTCGCACCTCCGAAGAATTGCGGGTTGTCGACCACGACGTGTTCGTAATCGAGCATGAACTTCATGTTGTTGTTGGGATACCAATTGAGGCCAACGCCATACGTGGTTTCCTTGCCGCCGCCATAACTGGTGGTGCCGCCCGTGAAAACACCCGGCGCGGAATAAGCGGGCCCGAGCGTTGCAGTCGTCAGGAAGGGACTGTTGAGGTTGACGAGGGTGTAGCGGGCGGCGAGTTCGAGCGCGCCCCAGCCGGAACTCCCCGGTGCCATCGGCCTTTCGGGAATGACGCCGGTATAGGCGCCGCGGGTCGGATCGTAATGCCTGGTGCCGCCAATGCTGTAGCTTGCCTGGACATAGCCGCCGTCGAAATTGAGTGCAGGACCGGGCACGCCGCCTTGCAGGTTGCCGGGGAGCGTCGGTACCGCGGCCCTGGTATCGACGACATAGTGATAATACTCACCCTGGGCGAAGAAGTTGTTGTATGAGGCTGCGACTTCGACGCCGTAGACCTGTCCTCCGCTGGCGGGAATATTGCCGGTGTTGAGGAAGGCGCTCGGATCGACACGCAGCTCCGGCCGGTCGGCAAGCTGGATGGCGGCGATGTTGGCGCCAGCGCGCGGGGCAAACAGATTGGCGTAATTGAACCCGAGGTGGAATGTCGCGTTCTCCTCGGCCACCAGCTGATAGGCGCCGCGTGCGAGGAACGACAATTGCGGGCCGAGCCCGGTCATCTGCGCGCTGGTGACGCAAGGCGTGCCCGCCGTCACCGCCACCGTGCCGGTGTTGCACGAGGCACCCGCGGTATGCAACGCGCCCGAATTGGGACCGGTCAGGAACGCGCCGAGCCAATAGCGATCGTTGTTGGAACGTATGTCGAGCGCGGAGCGAAAGTCGCCGCCGCCGAACGCCGTCGCGATGACCTGGGCGGAAGAGCGCTCGAGAAACATCAGATCGTTCGAGCTCGTGGCTTCTTCGAGCGTCCACGGCACGGCCATGATACCGAAATCGAACGCGACAGGAAATTGCTGGCCGTGGCTGTAAAAGCCGTTGTAGGTCAGGAACGCGTTCTCGATGCCCGACAGGAAGTTGTTGCTCGTCGTCGGGCTGGTGCTTGAGTTCGCGCTGGCAAGCGCGTTGTTGGAATTGTTGCTGTCGGCTGTGTTGCCGAGGTCGTAGACAAAGGCGTAGTGCCAGTCGGTCATGAAGGTACCGATGACGCCGATGCGCGCCCGGCGCAGATCGATGCCATCCGAAAGTCCTTTGCGGTCCAGCGTCATTGGCGCTGGATTGTAGTTGGTGTATCCCCCGGTATCGAGTTGGAGGCGGCCCAACAGTTCGACGGTATTGTCGCCGGTCGCGTCGGAAAAGCCGAAGTGATAGCCGCGGTCGTAAGTCATGAGCACCCTCGCAGGCAATGCCGGGCTCAGCACCTGGTGAAATGCCGGGACCGGCGGGCGCGGCTGATCAGTGGGCGGCGCCTGGGTCGCCGCCACCGACGTTGGCGGCTTTTGACGACGCAATTGCCGGATCTCCGCCCGCAGGGCCTTGATCTCGTTTTGGTGCCGCTCTTCCAGTCGCTGCATTTGCGCTTCCAGCTTTTGAAGCGTGGCGGCATCTTCCGCACGCGCCGGGCTCCTGCACACCATTCCAATGCTGGTCGTGGCCAGAAGAATGGCAACGCCACGCCGCGTGAACACGCGCATCTTCTGTCGCGCGACACCGCTCGAAAATTCCGAACGCATCGAAACCTCCTGTAATCGTTAGTTCGTCGATTGAGTTGAGATTTGTTCCAGGGATGCTGTCAAGTCAGGGACGAAGCGGATCGTCATCTCGCGGCGGACGGCAACGGGATGCTTTATCCACCGCGATACGAGGAACTGTTTTCTAGTAAATTGATTTGGTGTTCCGTGCACGGCGCCGGCGCAGCGCGGGATATGCGATCGGTCGCTTGAGGGATGCCCGGCAATCGAGCTTTTCAGGCGCTCATCCAGCTCGAAAGTGATTTCGAGGCTTCGTCATGGCCGGGCTTCGTCCCGGCCATCCACGCAGATCGCGGAAATGGCCTTGCGGAATTACGCCACTACCGGCGGCTTCTCGGCGTGGCGTTGCGACAGCGTAAAAATCTCGACGCCGTCAGCGGTCACGCCGACTGAATGTTCGAATTGCGCCGACAGCGAGCGGTCGCGCGTCACCGCGGTCCAGCCGTCGGACAGGATCTTCACATGCGGCTTGCCGAGATTGATCATCGGCTCGATGGTGAAGAACATGCCGGGCTTCAGCACCACGCCTTCGCCGGGCCGGCCGACATGGATGATGTTCGGCTCGTCGTGGAACATGCGGCCGAGCCCATGGCCGCAGAAATCGCGCACCACGCTCATGCCTTGCGGCTCGACGAAACTCTGGATGGCATGACCGACGTCGCCGGTGGTGGCGCCGGGCTTCACCGCGGCGATGCCGCGCATCATGGCCTCATAGGTCACCTCGATCAGCCGCTCGGCTTTGCGCGCAATAGGCGGAATCGCGAACATCCGGCTGGAATCGCCATACCAGCCCTCGACGATGAAGGTCACATCGATATTGACGATGTCGCCCTCCTTCAAAAGCCGGTCTCCGGGCATGCCGTGGCAGACCACGTGGTTGATCGAGGTGCAGGTTGAATAGCGATAGCCCCGATACATCAGCGTGGCGGGATAGGCGCCGTGGCCGAAGGCGAAGTCGCGGACAAAATCGTCGATCCGCGAGGTCGGCACGCCCGGCTTGACGATGTCGGTCAGTTCATCGAGGCATTTGGCCACCAGCGCGCCCGCCTTGCGCATGCCGGCGAATCCGCTGGGGCCGTGCAGCTTGATCTGCCCGGTCTTGCGCAACGAGGTATCTGAGGCTTCGACATAGCTCATGAGGGGATCGCATCTTTGCGGGAAGGGTTGATTTGAGGGCCTAATTTAATGATTGGCGCCGTCAGCGCAAGCCAGGCAAGGCAAGCCTGCGCGGGGGAACCTGAGGCGCCAATGGGGGTCAACTCGGGACCTCCATGGTGGTCTCGACCGGCAGCGCGCCGCCACGGATGCGGATCTCGCGCACCGGATACGGCACGCGGATGCCCTCGCGCTTGAAGGTCTCCCACAGCGACAGCATTACGTCGCTCTTTACATTGTCCATGCCGTCGGGGTCGGCGATCCAGAAGGTCAGCGAAAACTTCATCCCCGCTTCGGTGAATTCGACGAGAATGCAGTTTGGCGGCTTGGACTGGAGAGTCCGCGGCGCGGCTGTGGCGATATCGATCGCCAGCTTGCAGACCAGACGCGGATCGGCGTCGTAGTTGGTGCCGAAATTGACCTTCACCAGGGTATTCTTGTCGGTGTAGGTCCAGTTGGTGACCTTTTGCGTCACCAGATCCTCATTGGGGATCAGGAATTCGCGGCCGTCGCCGGCGGCCACCGAAATATAGCGCGTCTTCATTGCGCTGATGCGTCCCGAGCTATCGCCGATGGTGACGAGATCGCCGGGCTTCACCGATTTGTCCGCCAACAAAATGATGCCGCTGATGAAGTTGGCGACGATCTTTTGCAGGCCGATGCCGACGCCGACGCCGACCGCGCCGGAGAACACCGCCAGCGCCGAGAGATTGATGCCGACCGCGCCGAGCGCGATCGCGATCGACATCACCATCAGTCCCATCCGGATCATCTTCACCAGCAGCACCTGGATCGATGGCGTCAGGTCGGTGGATCGGGTGATGCGGCTTTCGGCGAAATTACTGGCGATGTTGGTCAGCCACAGCGCGGCCAGCAACAATAGCCCGAGCTTGATCACGACCAGCGGGGTCAGCCGCAATCCGCCGAGCACCACCGAGATCGAATCGAGCGCCTCGATGGTCGCGTCGAGCTGGCCGATAATGCTCAGCACCGCCACCAGCCAGGCCGACAGCGACACCAGGTTGACGATGAAGGCATTGCGGATGACCGAAGTCACAAGCCGGATGACCAGCCAGGCGAGCGCGAGTTTGGCCGCCACCGCCAGCAGGTAGCTCCGGCTCGGCCAGGTCGACTGAACCATCGCGATGCGCGCTGCGATCACCACTGTCGCAAACACCGCGGAGGAGGCGCTGCTGATCAACACGCGGGCGAAGTGCCGCAGCGGCAATGGCCAGCCCATCGCGAACGAGGTCATGTCAACGCGCGCGCGAATACCCGCGTCAGCCGCCAAGGCAATTCCGGCCGCGGCCAGGATCAGGCCACATTGCAGGTAGAACCAGGGCGATGTGACTTCCGCGCCGACCGATCGCGCCGCGCCGTGCAGGAAATCGATGATGCCGTTCAAATCCATGGTCAGAATCTCGTTCCAGGCAGGTATCACACCGTCGAACAGGGTTGATTCGAATATCCGGCAGATTCACACAACCGCAGCCTCAACACCATCGCCACCACCTGCCGGTAGAGCGGGATGTGGCCGTCAAACCGGGCGCCGGCAGAAATCGGTTGGCCTAGAAGTGCGGCGACGATAAGGATGCAATTGCAAGGATTTGCGGAGGCCCATGAGCTCGCTCGACTCGGTCAGCATAACCATTCTGCTCGGCGCTGTGCTTGTCATGGCCGGCATTCTGTCGAGCCTTTTGGCGCTGCGCTTCGGGGCGCCGTTGCTGCTGGTGTTTCTGCTGATCGGCATCCTGGCCGGTGATTTCGGCCCCGGACAGGTGCAGTTCGACGACCTGCGCAACACCTATATGGTGGGATCGGTGGCGCTGGCGCTGATCCTGTTCGATGGCGGATTGAGGACGCGCTTCCAGAACATCAGCGCGGTGCTCGCACCGTCGATGGTGCTGGCGACGATCGGCGTGCTGTTGACGGCGCTGATCACGGCACCGGTCGCCAGATATGCGCTCGATTTGAACTGGACCGAGGCGCTATTGGTCGGTGCGGTGCTAGCATCGACCGACGCGGCTGCGGTGTTTCTGTTGGTGCACGCGCAGGGCTTGCGGTTGCGCCCCCGCGTTGGCGCGACGCTGGAGGCGGAATCCGGCACCAACGACCCGTTCGCGGTATTCCTCACGCTGATGCTGGTCGAGTTCATTTCGGTCGGCGATAGTTCGCTTTCCCATGTTGCGCTGGAGTTCGGCCGTGAGGCCGTGCTCGGCACTGTGACCGGTGTCATCGGCGGCCGCCTGGTGGTGCTCGCGCTCAATCGCGTGGCGCTGCCACAGGGTCTGCACGCGCCGTTCGTCGCGACCGCGGCCCTGGTGATCTTCGGCGCGGCGCAGATCGCGCACGGGTCTGGATTTCTCGCGGTCTATCTCGCCGGCATCATCATCGGCAACCGGCCGACCCGCGCGCATAATTCGGTGGTGACGTTTCTCGACGCCGCGACCTGGCTGGCGCAGATCGTGATGTTCGTCCTGCTCGGGTTTCTGGTCTCGCCGCAGCGGCTCGTGATCAGCATCTTCCCGGCGATGATCGTAGCGCTGGTCTTGATGCTGGTGGCGCGGCCGCTTGCGGTATTTCTCTGTCTGGCGCCGTTTCGCTTCAACTGGCGGGAGAAGATATTCATCGCCTGGACCGGCCTGCGCGGCGCGGTCGCGATCTTCCTGGCCTCGATGCCGATGCTGGTGGGGCTGTCGAAGGCGTATCTCTACTTCGACGTCGCCTTTGTCGTCGTCATCATCTCGCTGCTGCTGCAGGGCTGGACGCTGGCGGCGGCGGCGCGACGGCTCCATGTCGCGTTGCCGCGCGCCGATCGCGGTCCGCGACGGGTCGAACTGGATCTGCCCGGCCAGCTCGAGCAGCAACTGGTCGGCTATTCCGTGCGGTCCAAGAGCCTGTACTTACGGCGCGGCCTCATTCCATCGTGGTCGAAGCCGACGCTGGTGATCCGTGACGAACATATCCTCTCGCCCACGGAGGCCGATCCGGTTCGCCCGGGCGACTACATCTATCTGCTGGCGCCGCCGGAGAAGGCCGAGGCGCTCGACCGCTTCTTTGTCGACATGCAGCCCAGTTCGGCGCCCGATCCCCACCTGCTCGGGGATTTCACCGTCGCCGGCGAGCACACACTTGGCGAACTGGCCGAGGTCTACGGTGTGGCGGTGAGTGAGGAGCAGACAAAACTGACGCTGGCCGATTATTTTGACATTCATCTCGACCATGCGCCGAAGGAGGGCGCCACTTTGGCACTCGACCCCATCGTGCTGGTGGCGCGCAGCATCAGCGGCGGCCGGGTCAATGTTGTCGGATTACGATTGCCCGAAGAGCAGGATGAAGGCGAGGCGACGACGCGGCTTGAATCACTCAAGCGCAAGATCGCCGCATTTTGGTCGTCGGTTGCGGGAATTTAGCGCTATCCAATCCAGGGGAGCGAGCTCGCTTTTTGCCAAAGAGCGGTCAACAAATCGCCGCAGCCGCCGAAGATTTGCGCAGCCTTGCGCGCCAAAAAATTGGAACTCTCCGGGCTTCGAATGGTTTCTCAGCCGTGTCGCGCTGGTTGCGCGGTGCGGCATTTAGATGGATTGGACCAGGAGTAACCCATGCGAAAATACATCATGCCAATCGTCGCAGCGATAGCGCTTGGAATGGCAACGCCCGCCATGGCCGATGACTCGGGTGGCGTCCTTTCGATGCAGGAAGCGCTAGTTGTTGCGGAGTATACTGGTATGGCCGCCGTATCCCATACTCAATTTGCCGGCGATAAATGGGAAATCCGGGGTCGCGATAGGGCCGGCCGATACATGGAAGTGGCGGTCGACGCCAGCACCGGCGATGTGCTTTGGGTCAACCGGTAGCCGTGCCGCAGCCTAGTCGTCGCCACCGGCCCGCCTAGAGCGGTGGACCTGGCAACACTTTCACTCCGCCGAAGGTGGTCACTCGCCCGTGGCGGAGCATCACTATCTGTGTCGCCAGCTGGCGCAGTTCCGCCGCGTCGTGGCTGACATAGACCATGGGGATGCTGGCTTCGTCGCGCAGGCGCACGAGATAGGGCAGGATCTCCTCCTTGCGCTCGTCATCCAGCGATCCCAGCGGTTCATCCAGCAGCAACAACCTTGGCCGCGACAGCAACGCGCGTCCCAGTGCCACGCGTTGGCGCTCGCCGCCGGACAACCGGCCGGGCCGTCGATCCAGCAGGTTGCCGATGTCGAGCAACTCGGTGACACGCCGGTGCTGTGCACCATCCTTGGCTAGCCCGTTCATGCGTCGGCCGTAATCGAGGTTCTGGCGTACATCGAGATGCGGAAACAGCCGCGCATCCTGGAACACGTAGCCGATCCGGCGGCGATGGACCGGGACATGCGTTCGCGCCATCGTGTCGTCCAATGTCTCGCCGTCGACGGCGATGATGCCGCGATCGGGCCGCAGCAACCCGGCAATCATGTTGATCAGCGAGGTCTTGCCCGCGCCCGAGGCGCCGAACAGACCGGTGACCCGGCCTTCGCTCGTGAAGGAAGCTTCGATCGAAAAATCTCCAAGCCGCTTGGCAACGTCAACGCGCAGCATGATCAATTCCCGTGCAGGCGCTGCAGGGCGCGGCGCGCGAACCATTCGGAGGCGACGAGAGCGGCCATCGCGATGATGATCGAAACCACCACCAGCCGCATCGCTGCGGCATCGCCGTCCGGCGTCTGGATCAGGGAATAGATCGCCGACGAGATGGTTTGGGTTTCGCCCGGAATATTCGACACGAAGGTAATGGTCGCGCCGAATTCGCCGATCGCCTTGGCAAAGCCAAGCACCATCCCGGCCAGCACGCCCGGCAGCGCCA
>DASQOU010000368.1:0-40923 GCA_035644295.1 Bradyrhizobium sp. | reverse complement strand
GATCCCGGTCGACAGCCTGTTCTCTCCGGTGCGCAAGGTCTCCTACAAGGTCGAGAATACCCGCGAGGGCCAGATCCTCGATTACGACAAGCTGACCATGACCATCGAGACCAACGGCGCGATCTCGCCGGACGACGCGGTCGCCTATGCCGCGCGCATCCTGCAGGATCAGCTCAACGTGTTCGTCAACTTCGAAGAGCCCCGCAAGGAAGTCGCCCAGGAGATCATTCCCGATCTCGCCTTCAATCCTGCCTTCCTCAAGAAGGTCGACGAGCTCGAATTGTCGGTGCGTTCAGCCAACTGCCTGAAGAACGACAACATCGTCTATATCGGCGATCTCGTGCAGAAGTCGGAAGCGGAAATGCTCCGCACCCCGAATTTCGGCCGCAAGTCGCTGAACGAGATCAAGGAAGTGCTGGCCCAGATGGGTCTGCACCTCGGCATGGAAGTGCCGGGCTGGCCGCCGGAGAACATCGACGAGCTCGCCAAGCGCTTCGAGGATCATTATTGAGAGGTCACGGGCCTCATGGTTCGAGACGCGCTAGCGCGCTCCTCACCATGAGGTCTAACTCCTCACCCTGAGGAGCGGCCGGTTGGCCGCGTCTCGAAGGGCGAGGCCCGGAAAACTTGGGAGGGGGACGCCATGCGTCACGGCAAAGTTCACCGCAAGCTCAATCGCACCGCCGAGCATCGGCGCGCGATGTTTGCCAATATGTGCGCGGCGCTGATCAAGCACGAGCAGATCGTCACCACGCTGCCGAAGGCCAAGGAATTGCGCCCGATCGTGGAGAAGCTGGTCACGCTCGGCAAGAAGGGTGGTCTCGCCATGCGCCGCCAGGCGATCTCCGAGATGCGCGATATCGATCAGACCCGGAAACTGTTCGATGTTCTGGCCACCCGCTACAAGGACCGCCAGGGCGGCTATACCCGCATCATCAAGGCTGGCTTCCGCTATGGCGACAATGCGCCGATGGCGGTGATCGAATTCGTCGACCGCGACGTCGACGCCAAGGGGCTGGATTCCGGTCCGGTGCAGGAAAAAGCCGCGGCCGAAGCGGCGTAATCGCCGTCGTCCCGGCGTTCGCAGGGACGACAGCAAAGTAGAAAGCGGCGCTTCAGCGCCGCTTTTTTATTGGTGCCCACCGCAGTTTCGGCGATTGTGCTGGCGCGCGTCGCTCCCGATATCTCGGTCCATCAATGATGGAGATGTCTCATGAAAATCGATCTCAAGGGAAAGACGGCACTGGTGACGGGGTCGACGTCCGGCATCGGACACGCCATCGCCACGGGCCTCGCGGCCGCAGGGGCTGACGTGGTGGTCAATGGCCGGACCCAGGCCAAGGTCGATGCCGCCGTGATCGCGATTGCCAAGGCGGCGCAGGGAGGCAAGGTTTGCGGTGTTGCCGCCGATGTCTCGACGAACGCCGGATGCAAGACGCTGGTTGCGGCGCTGGCTGATGCGGACATCCTCATCAACAATGCCGGCATATTCGAACCCAAAGGCTTCTTCGATATCTCTGACGAGGACTGGAGTCGCCTCTTCGAAGTCAACGTGATGTCCGGCGTGCGGCTGGCGCGCGCCTACATGCCGGGCATGCTGAAACGCAATTGGGGCCGCATCGTTTTCATCTCCTCCGAATCCGCGCTGAATATCCCACGCGAAATGATCCACTATGGAATGAGCAAGACCGCGCAGCTCGCGGTCTCGCGCGGCCTTGCCGAGATGACCCGCGGCACCGCGGTGACCGTCAATTCGGTGCTGCCGGGGCCCACGATGTCGGAGGGCGTCGAAGCCTTCGTGAAGGATATCGCGAAGCAAAACGGCCAGTCGATCGAGGCGGCGGCGTCGCAATTCCTAAAGCAGTTTCGCCCGACGTCGCTGTTGCAGCGCTTTGCGAGCGTCGAGGAAATCGCCAACATGGTGGTCTACGTCGCTTCAAAAGAGGCCTCGGCGACCAATGGCGCGGCGCTTCGCGCCGAGGGCGGCATCATCCAGACCGTGGCGTGATGGTGTGCCACTGTCGTCATCACCCGCCACCGGGTCTCGCCTTCGGCGAGCCCGATGACAGGCTCCAGCGGGTGATCCAGTATTCCAGAGGCGATAGCGAACAAATCGAAAGGCCGCAGCGTACTGGATCGTCCGGTCAAGCCGGACGATGACAGCCCCCTTTTGGGAGAAGCGCAGTACCGACGCGGCGCCTACCACCCCTCAAGCACGATCTTGCCGCGCGATTTTCCCGACTCCAGCAGCGCGTGGGCCCGCTTGAGGTTGGCGGCGTTGATAGTGCCAAACGTCTGGTCGAGCGTGGTGCGCAATACGCCCTTGTCGATGAGGTCGGCGACGTCGTTGAGCAGATGGTGCTGGCCGATCATGTCAGGCGTTTGGAACGATGAGCGGGTGAACATCGATTCCCAGTGAATCGAGATCGCCTTGCCCTTGAAGGCCGCGACGTTGAATTCCGGGGGATCGTCGATCAAGCCATATTTGCCCTGGGGCGCCATCAGCTCGGCCAGCGCCTTGTAATGCTGGTCGGTGTTGGTGAGACTTGCGACCAGGGCTACCGGGGGGACTTTCAGCTTCTCGATCTGTTCCTTCATCGGGTTTGAATGGTCGATCACGGCATGGGCGCCAAGATCGAGGCACCATTTGTGCGATTCCGGCCGGGCCGCGGTGGCAACGACGGTCAGGCCCGTGAGGCGGCGCGCCAGTTGGATCAGGATCGAGCCGACGCCGCCGGCTCCGCCGATGATGAGAAGCGTGCGCGGATCGACGCTTTTTCCGGGCACCGCGCCGAGACGATCGAACAGCAGTTCCCATGCTGTGATCGAGGTCAGCGGCAGCGCCGCGGCTTGCGCGAACGACAGTGTCTTCGGCTTGCGGCCGACGATGCGCTCATCGACCAGGTGAAATTCCGAGTTGGTACCCTGCCGCAGGATCGAGCCGGCGTAGAACACCTCATCGCCGGGCTTGAACAGCGTCACGTCGGCCCCGACCGCATCCACGATCCCGGCGGCATCGAAGCCGAGAATCTTGGTCTCGCCCTCGGGCGGAGCGGCACGCTTGCGGACCTTGTAATCGACCGGGTTGGCCGAGATCGCCTTGACGGCGACGCGGATGTCGCGGCCCTTCGGTTCCGGTTTGGCGGCCTCGAAATCGATCAGGGCGTCCGCCGCGTCGATGGGAAGGGATTTCTTGTACCCGATAGCCTTCATCTGGCGGTTCTCCTTGAGTGAAGCGGCAACACAAGACGGCCTTCTTCTACCACCTCTTGCTGCATGGTTGGAATTGGGTGCGAGGGAGAACGCGACCGATGGCGAAGCGGATTCGGGCCAGAACCGGCCGGGCACGGCCCTCCATCACTTCTATTCACTACCCGGGAAGCCTATATTCGTCCCACAATCCCCGGGGAATCCCTTCATGATCGCGATTCGAATTTTCACGGCATTGCTCGTTTCCCTGCTCGCGACAGGCGCGGCAATGTCCCAGGACCGGCGCGTGCCGGCCTCTGCGGCGGAAATCAGGCTCTCCTACGCGCCGATCGTGCAGCGCGTGCAGCCCGCCGTCGTCAATGTCTATGCCGCCAAGGTGGTGCAAAACCGCAATCCGCTCCTCGATGACCCGATCTTTCGCCGCTTCTTCGGCGTACCCGGCCAGCAGCCTGAACAGATGCAGCGATCGCTTGGATCGGGGGTGATGGTTGATGCTTCCGGTCTGGTCGTGACCAATAACCACGTCATCGAAGGCGCCGATCAGGTCAAGGTTTCGCTCTCCGACAAGCGCGAATTCGAGGCCGAGATCGTGCTCAAGGACAGCCGCACCGATCTTGCGGTGCTGAAGCTGAAAGACGGGCGCGAAAAATTCCCGACGCTCGACTTTGCCAACTCCGATGAATTGCTGGTTGGCGACGTGGTGTTGGCGATCGGCAATCCCTTCGGTGTCGGACAGACCGTCACCCATGGCATCATCTCGGCGCTAGCGCGAACCCAGGTCGGCATTACCGACTACCAGTTCTTTATCCAGACCGATGCCGCGATCAACCCGGGCAATTCTGGCGGCGCGTTGGTCGACATGACCGGCAAGCTCGCCGGCATCAATACCGCGATTTTCTCCCGCTCCGGCGGTTCGCAAGGAATCGGCTTTGCGATCCCGGCCAATATGGTGCGTGTGGTCGTGGCTTCGGCGAAGAGCGGTGGCAAGGCCGTCAAACGGCCGTGGCTGGGCGCGCGCCTGCAGGCGGTGACGCCGGAGATCGCGGAGACCTTGGGGCTACGTTTGCCGAGCGGTGCGCTGGTCGCCAATGTCGTTCCGGGGAGTCCCGCGGCGCGGGCCGGGCTGAAACTGTCCGATCTGATCGTCGCGATCGACGGGCAGGTGATCGAAGATCCCAATGCCTTCGATTACCGTTTCGCGACACGTCCGCTCGGCGGAGCGGCGCAGGTCGACGTCCAGCGCGGCGGCAAGCCGGTGAAGCTGACGGTGCCGCTGGAAGTCGCGCCCGATAGCGGCCGCAGCGAAATCGTGCTGGGCGGTCGCTCGCCGCTCCAGGGCGCGAAGGTGGCGAACATCTCGCCCGCGGTCGCCGACGAGCTGCATCTGGATGCGGACACTGAAGGCGTCGTCATCACCGACCTGGCCGACGGCGGAACGGCCGCCAACGTTGGCTTCCAGAAGGGCGACATCATCCTGGCGGTCAACAACCAGAAAATCCTCAAGACCGGCGATCTCGAAAAAGCGACGCGCGACGCTTCCAGGCTCTGGCGGATCACGCTGATGCGCGGTGGCCAGCAGATCAACGTCACGCTGGGCGGATGAGTCCAAAACAACCACGCGAGGGTGCCAGCCTGTTCGCTGCCGCGGGGATGGAGCAGGACGCGCCGCATCCGCTGCCGGATCGATTACGTCCGAAAACGCTGACGGAGGTCGTCGGACAGGATCACATCCTGGGGGCGGATGGCGCGCTGACGCGCATGCTGGCGACGCGCACGCTGGGCTCACTGATCTTCTGGGGGCCGCCAGGTACCGGCAAGACCACGGTGGCGCGGCTTCTGGCGGATGCGACGGAGTTGCATTTCGAGCAGCTCTCGGCGGTGTTTTCCGGCGTCGCCGATTTGAAGAAGGCGTTCGACGCGGCCCGTGCGCGGCGCGAGATGGGCAAGGGAACACTGCTGTTCGTCGACGAGGTGCACCGGTTCAATCGCGCGCAGCAGGATTCGTTTCTGCCCGTGATGGAAGACGGCACGGTAGTGCTGGTCGGCGCGACCACCGAGAATCCCTCGTTCGAACTCAACGCGGCGCTATTGTCCCGGGCGCGCGTTCTGGTGTTTCATTCGCTCGATGCCGCGGCGATCGAAAAGCTGTTCGTCCATGCCGAGAGGATCGAGGGCAAAAAGCTTCCGCTCGACGAAGAGGCCCGCGCGGTGCTGGTGCGGATGGCCGATGGCGATGGCCGCGCCGCCCTGACGCTTGCCGAAGAGGTCTGGCGTGCCGTGCGCGCGGGCGAGACATTCAATGCCGCGCAATTGCAGGACATCCTGCAGCGCCGCGCGCCGATCTACGACAAATCGGCCGACGGCCATTACAACCTGATCTCGGCGCTGCATAAATCGGTGCGCGGCTCCGATCCGGATGCGGCGTTGTATTATCTCGCGCGCATGATGGACGCCGGCGAAGACCCGCTGTTCCTGGCGCGGCGGGTGGTCCGCATGGCAGTCGAGGACATTGGCCTGGCCGATCCGCAGGCGCTGGTGATCTGTAACGCCGCCAAGGATGCCTACGATTTCCTTGGGTCTCCCGAGGGCGAACTCGCGATCGCGCAAGCCGTCATCTACCTCGCCACGGCGCCGAAATCGAACGCGGCCTACAAGGCGTTCGGCGCGGCGATGCGCGCCGCAAAGGAAGGCGGCTCGCTGCTGCCGCCCAAGCACATTCTCAATTCGCCGACCAACTTGATGAAGTCGGAAGGCTACGGCTCAGGCTACGAATACGATCATGATGCGCCGGAAGCTTTCTCCGGCCAAGACTATTTTCCGGACGCGCTGGGACGCCAAACCTTTTACGATCCGCCCGACCGCGGCTTCGAGCGCGAGATCCGCAAGCGGCTGGACTATTGGGCGAAGCTGAGAAGTGGAAAGAAATCATGAGCCGTCGCACCAAAAGACCTCTGGCGAAACGCGCATCGGGCGATCGTCCGAAGGGTGCGCGGCCGTATCGGGGTTCGCAGGCCGAGCGGCCGCACGGGCATCGTCCCGGCGGCAAGCCGCCGACGCGGTTCTCGGCCTCCACGTCCCGCGTCTCAAAACCGTTCCCGCCCGAGCCCGCCAAGGATGTCACTGAGCCGGCGCCGCTGCCCACAAAAGTTCAGACCGTGCTCGTGACGGCGGACGAGAACAACATGCGCGTCGACCGCTTTCTGGAAGCGCGCTTTCCGGGACTATCGTTCTCCCACATTCAGCGGATCGTTCGCAAAGGCGAGCTGCGCGTCAACGGCAAGCGTGCCGACAGCAAGGACCGGCTGGAGGAGGGGCAGAGCGTCCGTATTCCGCCGCTCAAGCTCGATGTGCCCAAAGGCGTTGGTCAACTCTCGGAAGCCGCGGCGAAGACGTTGTCGGCGCTCAAGGACATGATCCTGTTTGAGGATGCCGACGTCATGGTGCTGAACAAGCCGGCAGGCCTCGCGGTACAGGGCGGTTCCGGCACCACGCGGCACGTCGATTTGATGCTGGAAGTGATGCGCGATGTGAAGGGGCAAAAACCTCGCCTGGTGCATCGGCTCGACAAGGACACGGCCGGTTGTCTGTTGGTCGCGAAGACGCGTTTTGCCGCAACCGCGCTCACTGGATCGTTCCGTCATCGCTCGGCG
Organism: Bradyrhizobium sp.; assembly: GCA_035644295.1. Classification (GTDB taxonomy): domain Bacteria; phylum Pseudomonadota; class Alphaproteobacteria; order Rhizobiales; family Xanthobacteraceae; genus Bradyrhizobium. Next base: position 34,063 of record DASQOU010000368.1, on the reverse strand, counting down.
CGCAAGATCTACTGGGCGCTGGTGGCCGGCGTGCCGAAGCCGAAGCAGGGCCGCATCTCGACCTTTCTCGCCAAGGAAGAAGGCGAGGAGGACACCATCATGCGGATCGCCGCCCATGGCGACGAGGGCGCGAGCCACGCCGTGACCTATTATGCGGTGGTGGAGACGTCGGCGCAGAAGCTCGCATGGGTGTCGTTGAAGCCGGTCACCGGCCGGACCCATCAGCTGCGCGCGCATATGGCGCATATCGATCACGCCATCGTCGGCGATCCCAAATATTTCAATAAGGAAAACTGGGAGTTGCCGGGCGGTTTGCAGAAACGGCTTCATCTCCTGGCTCGGCGGATCGTTATTCCGCATCCTCGCGGCGGCGTGATCGACGTGACCGCGCCGCTGCCGCCGCACATGTTGCAATCGTGGAACCTGCTCGGCCTCGAAGCCGACCGGTTCGATCCGATCGAGAACGCGCCTGAAGAATAATTTACTTGCGGTTTCGCGGCGGCATCACGAGATAGCCTTCATGAAGCGTTTATCGATCATGACCCTTGCGGTCGCCGCAGCGCTATTCGCCGCGAACCCCGCATCCACGCAAATCATTCCGCCGGGCGGATCACGATTCAATCCGCCACTGCCGGCCCCTCCGCCGTCGCCCAAAATCGAGGTGCCGGTGGTGCCGCAGATGGATGCGCCGCCGCACCAGAGCTATGTGCCGGCGCCGGGTCCCTCGTTCAGCGACCGGATCACGACGTGCCTGAGCGAGGGTGCCGCGGGCGGGCTTGGCCCCGGCGAACGCGAGGCCTATTCGCGCACCTGCGCCAATCGATAGCGGGACGTTTTTGACGGTTGTGCGGCACGCGCGCACCGCATCAATAGTCGTCATCCCCCGCCAACGGGTCGCGCGAATGCGCGCCCGATGACAGGCTCCGGCGGGAAACCATTACGCCGCGGCTTCTCGGTCAATCACCACCGGCTCTGGAATACTGGCTCGCCCGGTCATAGGCAAGCGGAAGCGACGCCGTCCTTCGGACGGCTATGCCGGGCGATGACGGTTGTGTGTGCGACGGGCAATCAATCCCTGTACTGTGCGAGAAACGCGCGCAGTGAATCGTGCGGGCTTTCGACGTCGTAAATCGCCCAGCCTTCGGGGCCGTTCACCAGAATAAAGTTCATGGTGACGGCGCGCCCCTGGTTGTCGAAGGCGACCGTGACATAGGTCTTATCGAATTGCTTGCGCAGGATCGACATCGAGATCGCGCCGAGTTTCCATGTCGGGCTCTGCACCAGAAAATCGTAAGGCGGCTTGCTCGATGAGCGCCAGGCCTCGCGCAGGCTTGGATCGAAGAACTGCCGCACCGTGGCATCATCCCGCGGCAGTCCGCGCGAGAGTTCCGACGACCGGTCGCCATAGTAAGCGTAGACGTTGCGTACCAGCGATTCCGGCGAACGGAATCCGGCTGCTACCGTCGCGATACCCAAACCGGCAAGCAGAATTATGCCGGCAAGCGGAGCCGGGATTGTGGCTAGGGCCTTGGTCATCGCTGGCCGGCTCGCTTTATTTGCGTCCATCCTTGTCGTACCCTGCGGACAGATATCAGGACGTATGAAGGCCGAAAACGATAAATGCGTGAGCTATTCGATGAAGTGGCGGGAAAATCCCCGCTTGATCCGCAGGAGGCGGTCCGGCGCACGACGCGCGGGCCGCAGCGCAAGCGATTTTATTCCAGCGCCGGCGTTAGCGAGGCCGATGGCGATTTTTCCATCACGCTCGACGGCAAGCCGATCAAAACGCCCTCCGGCCGCCAGATGATCGCGCCCGCGCGTTCGATCGCAGAGGCGATCGCGGCGGAATGGAATGTGCAAGGCGAAATCATCGATCCCCTGACCATGCCGCTGACGCGCTTTGGCAACACCGTCGTCGAAGGCGTGGCCGACAAGATCGATGCCGTCACGGACGACATTGCGAAGTATCTGGGGTCGGATCTGTTGTTCTACCGCGCCGGCCATCCCGAGGCGCTGGTCGCGCGCGAGGCACTGCATTGGGACCCGATTGTGTTCTGGGCCGCCGATACGCTCGGCGCGCATTTTATCCTTGCCGAGGGGATCGTGCATGTCCGTCAGCCCGATTCTGCCATCGCCGCAGCGCGCGCGGCGCTGCCGTCCGATGCGTGGCAGGTCGCGGCCCTGCATGTGGTGACGTCATTGACCGGTTCGGCCCTGCTGGCCTTGGCGTTATTCCACGGCGTCCTCGATTCCGACGAGGTCTGGGCCGCCGCCCATGTCGATGAGGACTGGAATATCGAAAAATGGGGGGTGGACGAGGAGGTGGCGGCGCGGCGCGCCGCGCGTTTGGTCGACTTCAGGGCGGCCGCCAGCATCCTGAAGGCGTTAAATGCGGGCGCATGATCCGCCAAAGTGTGAGCGGTTTGGCGAAGAGATCATGCGCTAATTCAATATTTGAGCGCAATCGGACGCAAAACCGGTTCCCGCTTTTGCTGATTGCGCTCTGCGGTTAACGACGGGTTTACGACACCTCGATAGCTTCGGCCGGGCCTGACCCGGTGAAGCTGATGTCGATCCTCATTACACCGAATATTCCGCCTGTCGCCACGCGTGACGCGACGGCGGCCGATATCGTCCTGCAGCCGGGCAGCGTAATCACCGCCCGCGTGCTGCAAATCCTTGGCAGCGATCAGGTGCGAATTGCGATCGGCGGACAGGCGATCGACGTGCTTTCGCAGGTTCCGCTGCAAGCCGGTCAGACGCTGCAGCTTCAGGTTTCGCAGACCGCCAATGGCATAGGGCTCGCAGTCGTCGGCCAGCAGGGCAGCGCCGGTCAAAGCCAGGGTCTCCCCAGCGCGGCCGCGACACTCGATGCCGTCGCCTTGGCGCCCGACGCGGCCGGCATCGCCGCACTTGCCGCGCCGGGAACCTTGCCCACAAACAGTCAACTCACCGTGCTGGAGACACTCGCCGTGTCGCTCGCGGCCCAGGGTGCGGCGACGCAGCAGACGTCGCTAGCGCCATTGTTTGCCAATCTCGACGTCGCCACTGGATTGGCCGGCTTGCCGCCGCAGGTCCAGCAAGCGGTGGCGCAGGTGCTGGCGCAGCGGACCAGTCTCGATCAGAACCTCACCGGCAGCGATATCAAACAGGCTTTCCAGACCTCGGGGCTGTTTCTGGAAGCATCGCTGGCGGCCGGATCGGCTTTGCCATCGAACGCCCCGCCGGATCTCAAGGCGGCCCTGATCGTGCTGCGCCAGGTGCTGACGACTTCGCTCGCCGGCGCGACGGCGGCCGCGACGACAGTGGCGCCGGGTACGCCGGCTGCGGCGCCGGGCGTGACGCAAGCGGCGGTTCTGCAGGGCGCGACGCTGGTAGAAGCGGTGGCGCAGCAGAGTGCAGTGCTCCCAGGCACAACCGCGGCAACGCTGGCCCAGGCAGGAACGATACCGGCAGCGACGATACCGGCAGCCGTGGTGCTGGCGCAGGCCGGTCAACTATCCCCGCAACTATCCCTACAGCCTGTCACCATTGTTGCCGGACCGGAAACACCGGTGAGCGTATCGCCCACGGTCGTGCCACCGCTCGCGCCGCAAACGGCTGCGCCCACGGCTTCTCCGCAAGGCGCGATACCGGTGCTTGCGCAGGAAATTATCGACCTCGCCGCGGCGAACCAGATTTTCCCGTCAGCCTCGACGCCGGCGGCGGCACGGGCCGCCGCAAGCAGTGTTGCGCTCAACCTGTTGCAGGAAACGATCCAGGCGAGCCCCCTTGCGGGGGGAAATCCGTCAAAGCTTGTGTTCGAAAACGGCCAGTTCCTGTCGCTGATTCCGGCGGCAACGGGCGCGCGCACGCCCGCGGTCGACGATGCCGAATTCACCCGCACCAACCTGCCGCCGCCGCCGATCAATGGCGCTTTGCCCGCCGCGCAGCCGGTGGCGCCCGCGACGCTGGCGCCGCACGCGCCGGTGGAGGCGACGCTGCAACATCTGCTCGCCGACACCGACGGCGCGATCGCGCGGCAGACGTTGTTGCAGGTCGCTTCACTGCCCGGCCAAACCGATACGTCAGCGGCAAGGCTCGATCCCTCGGTGCCGCGATGGAATTTCGAAATCCCGTTCATCACGCCCCAAGGCACTGCGATGGCGCAATTCGAGATTTCGCGGGATCGCGGCGGCCGCGACGCGGATGCCGCCAAGCGGGTCTGGCGGGCGCGGTTCTCGCTCGATGTCGAACCCGCCGGTCCGATCCATGCGCTGGTGTCGCTGAGCGGCGAGCGCACATCGGTGCGGATATGGGCGGAGCGGCCGGCGACTGCATCGCAATTGCGCGCGGGCGTCTCCCAGCTCAGCCAGGCCTTGAGCCGCGCCGAATTATTGCCAGGCGATATCGTGGTCCGCGACGGCGCGCCGGTGCAGCCGGCTTCCGCACCCGCCGGACATTTCCTGGATCGCGCGCTATGAGCGTGAAGCAAAAGAGCCAGCTCGCGGTCGCGCTGCACTATGACCGAATCGGCGCGCCTCGTGTCGTCGCCAAGGGCAGGGGAAGCATCGGCGACAAGATCATCGAGGTCGCCAAGGCCAACAACATTCCGATCGAAGAGAACGAAGTGCTGGCGGGCGCGCTCTCCAATGTCGAACTCGGCGACGAGATTCCGGCGGAACTCTACAAGGCGGTCGCGGAAGTGCTGATCTTCGTGCTGCGGCTGTCGGGCCGAATTCGCTAGCTCGGCTTTTCTCTGATGGTGGCTTCATCCTTCGAGACGCGGCGCATGCGCCACCCGGGGGACTCGTCATGCCCGGCCTTGTGCCGGGCATCCACGTCTTACTACGTTTAAACAAAAAAGACGTGGATGGCCGGGACGAGCCCGGCCATGACGAAAAGGGGTGCCCGACGTCCGATCGCGACTTCCCGCTCGTCATCCTTTCACCACGATGTCATCCGCATCGTCGCCGCCGCCACAGTCGTCTCGGATGCCGTCATGATCACCCGCCGCCATGTTCTCTCGGCCCTTGCCGGCGCGGCCGTTTTGCCATCGCGGGCCGCGGCCAATGTCGCGCCGCCGCGCAGCGAGATTCGCGGGAGTCTCGCCAAGCGGTTCACCGATGCGGGAACCGCCGGGACATTCGTCGGCTACAAGGTCGACGATTATCTCGTGATCGCGAGCGACACCGATCGTTCGGGCGAAGCAAAATTGCCGGCCTCGACCTTCAAGATTCCGAATTCGATGATTGCGCTCGAGACTGGAATCGTCGGCGATCCGGATAAGGATATCTTCAAGTGGGATGGCGTCACTAGAAGCATCGAAGTCTGGAATCGGGACCACACGCTGCGCTCGGCCATCGCTGCATCTGCAGTACCGGTCTATCAGGAGATCGCGCGGCGCATCGGTGCCGAGCGGATGCAGAAATATCTCGACTTGCTCGAATACGGCAACCGCGACATCGGCGGCGGCATCGACCAGTTCTGGCTCACCGGCAATTTGCGGATCGATCCGATCCAGCAGGTCGATTTCGTCGACCGGCTGCGGCGCGGCGCGCTCACAGTATCGAAGCGCAGCCAGGACCTGGTTCGCAATATCCTGCCCGTCACCAAATCCGGCGATTCCATCATCCGCGCCAAGTCCGGGCTGCTCGGCGCCGAGGTCGGCAAGCCGACGCTCGGCTGGCTGGTGGGCTGGGCCGAGAAAGGCAATGCAAGAACGGTGTTCGCGCTCAACCTGGATGTTCGCGAGCCGCGCCATATCGCCGACCGCATGAATTTGGCGCAAGCCTGCCTCGCCGATATCGGCGCGATCTGATCGGCTTATGTCGTTTGGTCCCGCTGGCGCGGGCAACGCGGCTGGATTAGCATTGTCGGGATCATCAGATCACGATCCGACCAGTCGGATCATGATCTCTTCATTTTTGTTTGAGCATGATCTTTTCGGAAAACCGCTGTCCACTTTTCCGGATCATGCTGTAGAAACGCCCCGGAGGAAACCATGAAAACTGCCATTTTTATGTCGTCGCTCGCGATCGCCGCGGCCAGCGGCTGGTTCGCGGCCACGATGTTCGCGAGCCCCGCGACCGGCAAGGAGCCGCGCTTTCCGCAACTCACAATGGACCAGCTCAGCGACGCGCAAAGGCCGCTCGGCGAGCAGATCACGAAGATTTCAAGCGTCGGGATTGGCGGACCCTACAATCCGCTGATGCGCAGTCCCGTGCTGGGTCAGCGGCTGTTTGATCTGTTCCATTATCTGCGCTGGGAGACTTCGGTCCCAACAAAGCTCAACGAGTTTGCGATTCTCATTATCGGCCGGCAATGGCGCTCGCAGGTCGAATGGTACGCACACGCGCCGCTGGCGGCGAAAGCAGGCCTCAATGCCGATATCATTGCCGAGTTGAAGGCCAACAAGCGGCCGTCGAACATGGCCGAGGATGAGGCCGTGGTGTACGATTTCGTCACCGAACTCACGACGACACAAAAGGTCTCCGACGAGACCTATGCGCGGGCCAAGAAAGTGTTCAACGACCAGCAGATCGTGGACCTCACCGGCGTGGCCGGCAACTACGTCATGGTGGCGATGATGCTCGCGATGGCGGAAGAGACCGTGCCGCCCGGCAAGGAGCCGCCGTTCAAGGTTGGGGAGAAGTGAGAGAGAAGGTTCGCGCCGACTCCAACATTCGTCATGCCCGGGCTTGACCCGGGCATCCACGTCTTTGTGGTAGCCGAAAGTAAGGCGTGGATGGCCGGGTCAAGCCCGGCCATGACGAGGAGGGGGATCGCCCCACCACGGCTCGAACGTGCCAGCATCAAAACGCACGCCTTTTCGCCTCGCGTCCGATGCGGCCGAGATGAGTGAAGCCAAATCCCGCCGAATATTTCAGGCCGTAGCCGAGCGCGCGGTCGAACCCGATATGCGCGAGCCAGATCATCGCGACGGTAAGTAGCAGTGGCGGGGCGAATCCGAAGCCGGCCGTCATCAACGCCATCGGCACGATGTAGCTATGCACGGCGTTGTAGGCGATCGCGCCGGCCTTCGGGCCCGCCAGATAGCCCAGGAAGCTGATATCCGGAGCCAGGAACAAGACGGCATAGACCCACCAAGGTCCGCCCCAGAACCCGTACAACAACGTCATCCCGGCAAACAGCGTCAGGCCTTCCAGCCGGAGCAGCGTTCGCACGCCCCCTGTTACGGCGCCGGTGGTCTCTTCGGCAGTGGTATCGGTCATCGCCTTCATCCCCCGTGGTCGTCCAGATATACCGCGCGCCGGGCAGGCGTGCGAGAGGCCGGCAAGGGCGTTTCCCGCCGGCAAAATGCCGTGTTAGAACCGCAACCAAATCGGGCGGGAAATGCTGATATGAAAGATATCCTGGATACCCTTGAGGAACGGCGCGCCGGCGCACGGCTCGGCGGCGGCGAGAAGCGGATCGAGGCGCAGCATTCCCGCGGCAAGCTGACCGCGCGCGAGCGCATCGAGCTTCTGCTCGACAAGGGCAGCTTTGAAGAGTTCGACATGTTCGTCGAACACCGCTCGACCGAATTCGGCATGGACAAGACAAAGGTGCCGGGGGACGGCGTCGTCACCGGCTGGGGCACCGTCAACGGCCGCAAGACTTTTGTCTTTGCCAAAGACTTCACGGTGTTCGGCGGTTCGCTGTCGGAAACCCACGCGCAGAAGATCGTCAAGATCCAGGACATGGCGATGAAGGCGCGGGCGCCGATCATCGGGCTCTATGACGCCGGTGGCGCGCGCATCCAGGAAGGCGTCGCCGCACTCGCCGGCTATTCCTACGTGTTCCGCCGCAACGTGATTGCTTCCGGCGTGATCCCGCAGATCTCCGTCATCATGGGACCGTGCGCCGGCGGCGACGTCTATTCGCCGGCGATGACCGATTTTATCTTCATGGTGAAGAACACGAGTTACATGTTCGTGACCGGTCCTGACGTGGTCAAGACCGTCACCAATGAGGTCGTCACGGCCGAAGAACTCGGCGGCGCGTCCGTGCACGCCACGCGCTCCTCGATCGCCGACGGCGCCTTCGAGAACGACGTCGAGACGCTGTTGCAGATGCGCCGGCTGATCGATTTCCTGCCCGCCAACAATACCGACGGCGTGCCGGAATGGCCGAGCTTTGACGACATCGGCCGCGTCGACATGTCGCTCGACACGCTGATCCCCGACAATCCGAACAAGCCCTACGACATGAAGGAATTGATCCTCAAAGTCGTGGACGAGGGGGATTTCTTTGAAATCTCGGAAGCCTTTGCGAAAAACATCGTCACTGGCTTTGGCCGCATCGCCGGACGCACGGTGGGCTTTGTCGCCAACCAGCCGATGGTGCTGGCGGGCGTGCTCGACTCCGATGCCTCGCGCAAAGCCGCGCGCTTTGTCCGCTTTTGCGATGCCTTCAACATTCCGATCGTCACCTTCGTCGACGTGCCCGGATTTTTGCCGGGCACCGCGCAGGAGTATGGCGGCCTGATAAAACACGGCGCGAAACTGCTGTTTTCCTATTCGCAATGCACGGTGCCGCTGGTGACCGTGATCACGCGCAAGGCCTATGGCGGCGCGTTCGACGTGATGGCGTCAAAGGAAATCGGCGCCGACATGAATTACGCCTGGCCGACCGCTCAGATCGCGGTGATGGGCGCCAAGGGCGCGGTGGAAATCATCTTCCGCGCCGATATCGGCGACGCCCAGAAAATCGCCGCGCGCACCAAGGAATATGAGGACCGCTTCCTGTCGCCCTTCGTCGCCGCCGAGCGCGGCTACATCGACGACGTCATCATGCCGCACTCGACGCGCCGCCGCATCGCTCGGGCGCTGGCGATGCTGCGGGACAAGCATGTCGAAATGCCGATGAAGAAGCACGACAATTTGCCGTTGTGAGGCAGTCTTATCAGAATGCATAATGGCATTCTTAGCCCGATTCGATTATATTGTTCCGATGACCGACGCCTTAAAAAAGCTCCTTGAAGCAGCCAAGACCGCCAAGCCGACCCCGGAGCACCGGGAACAGCAACGGCGAAGCTTTGTCTACGGCAATACCCATTTCGAGAACGAGCTAATTACCCGGGAGATGATCGACCGCGAGGCCGACAAACTGGCCAAGGATGAGAAATGACGGGTGAAGGGCGCGACCGGCGGGATAGCCGTGCGCTCGAACCCGAATTGATTACCGACCCTTACGCGAAGGCGGCTGCTGAAGCAAGGAACGGCTTCCGGCAATACGACGCCGCGATCGGCGCAATCCAAAGTGCACTGGAGCGGGGGTCATTCAAACTTCGACCCTCACTTATCCTCGGTTTACAACGGGAAGCGCTGGCTGGAATAAGCTCCTACGCGGGCAACTACCGGCCGGGCGGAGTTGCTATCGAGGGTAGCAAGCACGAACCCGTCGGAGCACACTTGGTACCCGAACTAGTCGAGGACATGTGTGATTATATCAACGATCATTGGGAAGACAGCACGCCAATTCACCTAGCGGCTTATGCAATGTGGCGGTTGAACTGGATTCATCCGTTCGCCGACGGCAACGGTCGGACGTCACGTATTGTTTCTTACGTGGTGCTTTCGATTCGCGCAGGTTCGATCTTGCCGGGTACCCCCACAATTCCAGACCAAATCGTTGACAATCGTAAACCTTATTTTGACGCCCTTGATGCCGCAGACTTAGCTTTTCAAGACGGCAATGTCGACGTTTCAAAAATGGAAGAGCTCCTGGGCTCTTTACTAGCAAGCCAGCTTGCCCAATTTTACAAATCTCTCGGTGGCAAGCTACCAGGATAGTCGCGGGAGTCTCGCGCCATGACCACCCTGTTCGCCTTCCTTCATCATCCTTGCGCGTTCTCGCTGGTTGCGGCGATCGCCATCGAATTCGCGCTGATCCGCGGCGAGTTGACGCTGGCCTCGGCGCGCCGGCTGCTCGCCACGGACATGGTCTACGGCATCGCGGCGGGCGCGCTGCCCGTGGTCGGGTTGTTGCGCGTGTTCTTCTTCGAGAAGGGCGCGGCCTATTATTTTCACAGCTCGTAGAGCGGATTAGCGTAGCGTAATCCGCCGTTGTTTCCGGCTAGGACTTGGTGGTGGGTTACAGCTTCCACCTTCGCTCTTTGAGCTACGGCGGACAGGTCGCCTAACCCACCCTACAAAGCCATAAGGGGTTGCTCTATGCCGCCTTGCCCTGCTGCTTGAAGAAGTTTTCCGCCCGCTTCTTCATCTCCGCCGGAGCGACGTCCTCCTTGTGGGTGCCGAGGAACCATTGATTGCCCGCCGGATCCTTCACGCCGCCGCTGCGGTCGCCGTAGAATTGATCCGCGACCTCCATGACCGAGGTCGCGCCGGCCTTCAGCGCCTTCTGATAGGCGGCGTCAACTTCGCGCACATAGAGATAGAGCATCACGGGCGCAGCCTTGGCGCGCTCGCTGGCTTCGGCAATCATCAGCATGGAATCGCCTATTCTGAGCGTCGCATGCATGAGCTTGCCGTCCGGCCGTCGGGTCGGCTCGTGTTCATATTGGGCGCCGAACGCCTTTTGCATGAAGTCGATACTCTTCTCGGCGTCATCGACGATCAGATACGGCGTGATGGTGTGGAATCCGTCAGGAATTGGCTTCACTTTCGCGGCCATGGCAAACCTCCCTTGGGCTCTCGATGGATCAGTTTCACCGCGGAACCGAAATTCCGGCTTGCCTGTTGTTTCCCAACTTTTTGAGCGAAGTATGACAATTTAGTACGTAGGATGGGTTGAGCCCTTCACGAAACGCATCCCCTCTACAAATTGCGATTGGTGGCACATGGGTTACGGCTTCGCCTAACCCACCCTACGATCGCACCACCTTGCACCCGCTCTCCCATCGCCTACAATCCGCCGCCAAAGGGGAGCCCGCACTATGACCATGCTGTTCGCCTTCCTTCATCATCTCTGCGCGTTCACGCTTGTTTCGGCGATCGCCATCGAATTCGCGCTGGTCCGCGGGGAGTGGACGCTGGCCTCGGCGCGCAGGCTGTTGGTCACGGACATGGTGTACGGCATCGCGGCGGGCGCGCTGCTCGTGGTCGGGTTGTTGCGGGTGTTCTTCTTCGAGAAGGGCGCGGCATATTATTTTCACAGTCACGCCTTCCTGCTCAAGCTTTCGCTCTTTGTGGTGGTGGGGCTGCTATCGATCATCCCGACCATGGAATTCCTGTCGTGGCGTAAGGCGGTGAATGCGAGCCAGGTGCCCGCGTTCGACGCCAAGAAAATGAAGCGGGTCGCCGCGGTCATTCACGGTGAACTCTTCGCCATCGTCATCATCCTGCTCTGCGCCGCCATCATGGCGCGCAGCGGCTGGATCTAAAGCAATTCGCTCAGGGAGAAAGCCGATGCCGGCTGCCTATTTTGTCGTCCGCGCCACCGTCTCCGATCCTGCCAAACGCGCCGCCTTCGATGACTGGTATCATAGGGAACATCTGCCTGATGCGGTGAAGGCGTTTGGGGTCAACAAGGCGTGGCGGTACTGGAGCGTGAGCGATCCGGCCGTTCATCAAGCGACTTATGAATTCGCCGACCGCGCCGCGCTCGATCGCACCATGACCGGCGAAGCCATGAAGGCGCTGGTCGCCGACTTCAACCGCGCCTGGCCGAATGTGACGCGCACGCGTGAGGTTTTTGAACTCGCGGAGGAATTCGGCGCCGGGTGAAGGCCAACAGTAGACGCGATCAATTGGCGGTTCGGCATTCACGGTCGTCATACGCGGGCTTGACCCGCGTATCCGTCGATCTGACGGGTGGGCTTAATCGGGGATGACGACGTTAGCTTAAGACGCCTGAACGCCCGGTTCAGCGAACATTCATCTCGCTGCCATCAAACTCTTCGCGCATCACTCGCAACGCCTGATGAGGAAGATGTCATGGAACGTCGTCACTTTATAAAAGTTGCTCTTGGTTTTGCCGCTGGTGCTGCGGCGCTGGCGGCGAGCGCGCAGGCCGCGCCGCTGCCGCCGTTGGGCGCCCAACCGGCCTTGTCGCCCCCGCCGCGCGGAGCCGCCGAACCCGCGGTGGTCTCCCAGGAAGATGTCGATCGGCTCAAACCTGAACAAGTTCGCTGGCATCACCACCACTGGCACAGGCATTGGCACCGGCGTCATTGGGGCTGGCGCCGACACCGCTGGCATCACCGCCACTGGCATCATCGCCACTGGCATCGCCGCCACTGGTGAGGCGGCCGGAGGGCTGATCGTTCTTATTGTGGTCCGGAATCGTGTTTTCGTCGCATGCCAACAGGAGGAGGAAAGCTTATGAAGATTGTTGCGGCAGCACTATTCGCGATCGGCTTAGGCTTCGCGGTAATGCCCGCTTCCCAGGCGATGCCGTTGGCGCCGCTCGATCAGGCCGCATCGAGCGACACCATCCGCGTCGCGGGTGGCTGCGGACCGGGTTGGCACCGCGGGCCTTATGGCGGCTGCCGTCCGATGTACAATTGCCCGCCGGGCTGGCGTTCCGGGCCGTTCGGCCGCCGGTGCTTCCGCAACTGGTGAGGATGCGCGAGAGGGCGGGAATTCCCGCCCTCTCTGCTTTCGGGCTCCCGAAGCGGCCAAACAAAACCCCGCTACAGCGGGGTTTTGCCGTGATCGGTAGTAGCCGCTGTTATATCGGACGGCAGCGTCCATAGCGCCAGCTGAAGCCCAGCGGGCAGACGCGACCGCGAGGCACGACGACGACCCCGGGCCGCTCGACCACCACCGCACCGGGCACGACCACGACCTCTCGGTTAGGCCGGCATCCGCCATAGGGACCGCGGTGGAAACCGGGACCGCAGCCGCCGGCGGCGTTGGCACTGCCAAAGCCTGCGACCGTGCTGGCCACCAGTGCTGCCGCAAAAAGATACTTCATGTTATCTCCCTTCATGTTTCCTGCCTTGTGGGCCGCGACGCGGCGCCTGACGACGCTGATGTGCTATTCGACGGATGAACGGTAGCCGTTTTCGAATGCGCAGCCAGCCTAGTGGCGGCCGCCTGAACGCGTCATGAATGCGGGGGGCAAATTACTTCGCCAGGAAAGCCAGCATCAGCTCGTTGAATTTGGCGGGCGCGTCGAGAAATACCAGATGCCCGGCGTTGGCGATCACCTCGGCGCTGGCGTTGGGCATTTTGGCCGCGAGTGCCCTGGCGAGATCGGCGTTCTGGCCCATCTTCGGCCGCAACGCCTCCGGCGCATTCGGCTTGCCCGGCGCGTTGTGATCGTCGGCGCCCATGATGAACAGCGTAGGTCCCGAAATCAGCGGTATTTCGTGCACCACCGGCTCGCGGTAGATCATCTGCGCCGAACTAACGAAAGCGCGCAGCCAGCGCGGATATTCCGCCGAGCCCTTGATGTTGAAACGCGCATCGATGAACGGCGTGATCTGCTCCGGCGGTATCTTTGGCGAATAATTGTTCTCGAGCTGTTTGCGGTAGCCTTCCGCGGCGAGCTTGTCCTCGTTCTCAAGGATTTTCTCGGTTGGCGTCGGCGGCACGTACATCCGGTAGTCCTCAAGGCCGATCGGAGCTGCCAGCACAAGATGATTGATCCGGTCCGGGTAGGCACGCGCGATCCGCACGCCGAGCATGCCGCCGAGCGAATGCGCGACGATATCGGCCTTTGCGATCTGCAGATGATCGAGCAGCGCAATGGTATTGCGCCCGAGCGTGTCGAAGTGCAGTTCACCCGTGGGCTTGGAGGATTTGCCGAAGCCGATCTGGTCCGGCACCACCACGCGAAAACCCGCATCGTTCAGCGTCTTGATGACGGGCGCCCAGTAGCTTGACGGAAAATTGCGGCCGTGCAGCAGCACCACCACACGGCCGTTGGGCTGCGCCGGCGCCACGTCCATATAGGCCATCCGGAGCTGTTCGCCGTCATTGACCAGCGGCAACATGTTCACGGGGTAGGGGTAGGCAAAACCTTCGAGGCCGATGCCATAGGGTTCGCGTTGTACGGGTTCTGCGGCGGACCCTGACAGGACCGGTGAAGCGAAAAGGGCGAGGGTAGAGATCGCTAGAACGAGAACACGAGTCATCGGGGCTCCGGACAAAGTACAGGCATTTATCGTCATGGCCGGGCTTGACCCGGCCATCCACGTCTTACTTCTTGTATCAGCTAAAAACGTGGATGCCCGGCACAAGGCCGGGCATGACGAAAAGCTGATAAAGCTTGCCGCTACGCAGCATCACCGAACAGCGCCGCAAATCGCGTTTCGCCGTTGCGGCTGAAATTGACGATTCGGCTGCCCGGCGTGGCATCGCGCGCCGCCCATTTCAGTTCGGTGAAGCGCGTCATCAGGGCAGCGCCAAGCGTGCCGGCGAGATGATGGCGCCGCTCGCTCCAGTCGAGGCAGGCCTTGCAGACCGGGCGGCGCGGATGAGCCAGCGTTTCGGCGTCGATCTGCAGGGCCTTGGTCAGGAAGCGTTGGCCCTGGGCGGTGAGTTCGATGTCGTGCTTGTGCTGGCGTATCAGCTTTTGCCGCTTCATGCTGTCGAGCATCTGCACGCCGAGATCGCCGGCCAGATGATCGTAGCAAACCCGCGCCCGGCGCAGCGCCGGATCCTTCGGCCCGGTGCGCACGCGCATGTGGCCGGCGCGCGCCGCGAGCCCCGCAAGGCCCTCAAGCACACCGGCGACGTCGGGATCGGCGAGGCGGTAATAGCGGTGGCGGCCTTGTTTTTCCTGCTCGATCAGGCCGCCGGCGTCGAGCTTCGCGAGGTGGGAACTCGCGGTCTGCGGCGTGATGCCGGCCTGATGGGCGAGTTCGGTCGCAGTCAGCGCGCGACCGGTCATCAAGGCCGTCAGCATGTTGGCGCGGGCGGGATCGCCGACCAGCGAGGCGACCATGGCGATATCGGGACCTGCTTTCATAGTTCGATGATAGCCGAAGCATTGTCGTTGATCAAGCGGCTATTGTCGGGACTGGAAGATTTCCCGTCATTGCGAGGAACCAGCCCATGGCCATCACCGTTTTCATCCGCTATCAGCTCGACCCATTCAAGCGCGCGATGTTCGAGGAATATGCGAGGCGCTGGCTCTCGATCATTCCCAAATGCGGCGGGGATCTCGTCGGCTGCTGGATGCCGCATGAGGGCACCAACAACATCGCCTTCGCGCTGATTTCGTTCGAAAGTCTCGCCGCTTACGAAAGTTATCGGGCGCGGCTGCGCGCCGACAAGGAAGCCACGGCCAATTTCCACTACGCCGAGGAGAATAAATTCATCCTGGGCGAGGAGCGGACCTTTCTGCGCAAGGTCACCGCATAGGAGAGCTCGCGCACTGGCGCGCTGCGGCGCGCCTCGCTAAGGTCGCGGCTCAAGAAGCCGTCAAAAGATGGGAGCGAGATCATGTCGATGACAGTAGCCGACAAGCGTGCGACATTCCGGAAGATGCATGAGGCGGGATGCTTTGTGCTGCCCAATCCCTTCGATGTCGGATCCGCCAAGGCGCTGCAGCAGCTGGGCTTCAAGGCGTTGGCCTCGACCAGCGCGGGCTTTGCCTGGTCGATCGGCAAGGCCGACAATCGCGTGACGCTGGAGGAGGTCTGCGCGCATCTCACCGCGCTGTGCGCGGCTGTCGATCTGCCCGTCAATGCCGATTTCGAGGGCGGCTTTGCGCACAAGCCGGAGAAAGTCGCTGTCAATGTCGGCCATGCCGTCAAGACCGGCGTTGCCGGATTGTCGATCGAGGATTCCACCGGCGATGCCGCAAAGCCGCTTTATGAACGCGCGTTTGCGATCGAGCGCATCAAGGCGGCGCGTTCGGCGATCGATGCCGACAACAGTGGGGTGTTGCTGAGCGGCCGTTGCGAAGGTTTTCTGGTCGGCCAGACCGATCTGGACATGGTGATCGACCGGCTCTGTGCCTATGCGGACGCGGGTGCCGATTGCCTCTATGCGCCGGGCATCAAGACAAGGGAGCAGATTTCAGCGGTCGTGAAGGCGGTGGCCCCCAAGCCGGTCAACCTCCTGATCGGGGCCTCCGGCCTTTCCGTCGGCGAGGCGGCCGATCTCGGCGTGCGCCGGATCAGCGTCGGCGGTTCGCTGGCGCGCACGGCATGGGCCGGCTTCATGCGCGCGGCGCGCGAGATCGCGGAGCAGGGAACGTTCACTGAATTAGCCACGGGTCATCCCGGCGGCGAGTTGAACAAGATGTTTGGCTGACGGGATAACAGCCCGAAGCCAGCGGGCAGATGTCTGCCCGCTGGCTTCAGATCGATCGACGCAATTCTAAATTCTACGACTACTTACTCGCCGGCGCCGGAGCGGTGGGAGCCGGCGGCGGCGCTGGCTGCGCCGGGGCTGCACCGGTAGTCACGCCGGGATTGGCGTTGGTGCGGGGCGTCACATCACGCATGCCCGGAGGGGTCGCGGGAGGCGAACTCGGCGCGGGAGCGTTCTGGGCCGTCGAAGAGGTCCCGGCCTTGTGCACCGACGAGTTGTTCAACCCATAGAACACCGCTCCCAACACCAATGCGATGGCAAGCGCGAACATTGCTATTTTGGCACCGCCGGCAGGACCTTGGGCGAGTTCGGGATCCGCCTGCAGTTCGTTGTCGAGACGCGCCGCACGACGGGCTTCGTCGTCGGTGAAACTGTAACGCGAGGGATTGTTGGCACGATAGAGATCGTTGGGTTCATTGACCATGACAGGTTCCTCCGTTGTGCTCTGACAACGACCGGTACTTGGGGTGGTTCCCCAACCCGTCCTCACTTTATGAACGGTGCACGCCGCTCGAAAATGGAACCCGCGATCTCTACCGCCGCGCCTTCGCCACCTGCGTCGACGTCACCGTGGGCGCCGCATTGCCCCATGAATTGCGGATGAAATTTGTGACATCGGCGATCTGCTGATCCGACCATTTGGCGTAAGCCGGCATCGACCCGGTGTTGGGCGCGCGCGGCGTCCTGATCGTTTCGGCGCCGTCGAGGATGATCCGAAGCGTGCTGGCGGGATCGGCGGATTGCAAATTCGCGCTGCCAGGCAGTGGTGGATAGATCCGCGGGGCGCCGCTTCCGTCGGCCTCGTGGCAGGCGATGCAGGCCGCCTTGTACAACTTCTCGCCCTCCGCCATTTGCGCCGCTGGCGGCGGCGTCACTGGGGGCTCGGGCGCGCCGGGCGGAAGGTCCTTCAGGTAGACTGCGATCGCGCGGACATCCGCATCGCTCATTCGCGAGGTCGAATTGAGCACGACTTCGGCCATCGGCCCGCTGGCGTTGCTTTTGCCGTTGCGGCCGCTCTGCAGATATTCGGCGATGTCATCGACGCTCCAGGATTTGAGCCCGCTGCGATCGGCGCCATCGAGCCGCGGCGCAAACCAGCCGTCGACCGGGCCGCCGCCATATTTCTGGCCGCGCTTTTCCGCGCCGAAGAAGTTCTTGGGCGTGTGGCAGGCACCGCAATGCGCCGCACCTTCCACCAGATAGCCGCCGCGATTCCATTCCGCGCTCTTGCGCTGGTCGGGCTCGAAAATGCCGGGCCGGAAGAACGCGACATTCCACGCCCGCATCAACACGCGGTAGTTCAGCGGCCAGCGCAATTGCGGAGGTGGTGGCGTGTTTCGGACCGGCGGGAGCGTGCCCAGATAGGCCCGGATCGCCAGCACGTCGCCCCGTATCATTTTCGTGAAATGGGGGTAGGGGAAAGCCGGATAATAGCGCGAGCCGTTAGGCGCGACGCCGAAACGGAGCGAACGGACGAAGTCATCGTCGCTCCAGGCGCCAAGGCCGGTATCGCGGTCCGGCGTCAGGTTTGCCGAATAAATGCCGCCGAACGGCGTGTCGATACGCTTTCCCCCGGCGAGGGGTTTTGCGGGATCGGCCGTATGGCAGCTTCCGCAATCCCCCGTATCGCTCAGCGCCTTGCCGAGTGCGATCGTCTCCGCTGAGGGCTCAGCCTCCGCCCGACCAAGACCGAATGCAGTGCACAAAATTATTGTGGCGAGAATCGCCTGCGTTGCGCCTTGCCATCCCTGCATCAATCGGTCTCCTGCTACGTCATTATGCCGCGAAACGTTGGGAAGAGCGTTACGTCGTTTCGCGACAGCATTGGGGCACGACACAACCCGAAAGCGGGACCAGCCGCATTGGCTACGAAATTGCGTTCTGCTCCCATGGGTCTATCTGCCCCAGATTTGTGATGCGGGCCGCGCGAAAACCGACATAGACTGGTTTTGACAATTGGCATGATTAGCTAAAAACAGCCGGCCGAGCCAAGGCTTAAGATGAGGCCTAAGAGGGTGGAATGGGAATCAATCAAGGTCCGATCAGTCTCGATCAGAAATACACCCAAGGGTCCGGCCACGTCTTCCTGACCGGGATTCAGGCGTTGGTTCGGCTGCCGATGGCGCAAATCCGCCGCGACCGCGCCAGCGGTCTCAACACCGCGGGTTTTGTGACGGGCTACCGCGGTTCACCGCTCGGCGGCTATGACCAGCAATTGGCGGCGGCACGAAAGCACCTTGAGCAGTACAACATCAAATTCCAGCCCGGCGTCAACGAAGACCTCGCCGCCACCGCGATCTGGGGCTCGCAGCAGCTCAATCTTTCCCCCGGCGCCCGCCACGATGGCGTGGTCGGGATCTGGTACGGCAAGGGCCCCGGCGTCGATCGCTGCGGCGACGTATTCCGCCATGGCAATGCCGCGGGCTCGGCGAAGAACGGCGGCGTGTTGTGCCTGGCTGGCGACGATCACGGCGCGAAATCCTCCACCGTGCCGCATCAGTCGGACCACGCCTTCATCTCCGCGCTGATGCCCTATCTCTATCCCTCCAGCATCCACGAGATGATCGAGATGGGCCTTTTGGGGATAGCGATGTCGCGCTATTCCGGCTGCTGGGTCGGCATGAAGGTGATCACCGAGACGGTCGAGACGACCGCCGAGATCGATCTCACCGACGAGATGAAGCCTTTTGTCATTCCTGCCGATTTCGAAATGCCGCCGGGCGGCCTCAATTTGCGCTGGCCGGACGACCGTTACGACCAGGACCGGCGCTTGCAGGACTACAAGGGATTTGCCGCGATCGCCTTTGCCCGCGCCAACAAGGTCAACCGCATCACCATGGATTCGCCGAACGCGCGCTTCGGCATCATGGCCTCGGGCAAAAGCTACGAAGATATCCGCCAGGCACTGCGCGAACTCGGCGTTACGCCTGAGGTCGCCGCCAAGATCGGGCTCAGACTTTACAAGATCGGCATGCCCTGGCCGCTGGAGCCGCAAGGCGTGCGCGAATTCGCGGTTGGTCTTGAAGAAATAATGATCATCGAGGAACGCCGCGAGATCGTCGAGAACCAGGTCAAGCAGGAATTGTTCAACTGGCGCGACGATGTCCGCCCGCGCATCGTCGGCAAGATGGACGAGCATGACAAGCGCTTCCTGCCGTTCGCCGAGGAGTTGAGCGTCGCCTCGCTCGCAAGTTCGCTGACCGAGCGGTTGCTGCGGTTGAACCTCAACCCTGAAATCGCCGCCATGCTGCGGGCCAAAGCCGACTGGTTCAACGGCCGACAGGCCAGCCAGATGCAGGCGCTGGCGCCGATCACCCGCACGCCATATTTTTGCTCGGGCTGTCCGCACAACACCTCGACCAAGGTGCCGGAGGGAAGCCGCGCGTTCGCCGGCATCGGCTGCCACTTCATGGCGCTGTGGATGGATCGTAACACCGAGACCTTCACCCACATGGGCGGGGAGGGCGTGCCATGGGTCGGGGTCGCTCCCTTCACCAACGAGGAACACGTCTTTGCCAATATCGGCGATGGCACCTATTTCCACTCCGGCAGTCTGGCGATCCGCCAGGCGGTCTCCTCCGGGGCCAATATCACCTACAAAATCCTTTACAACGATGCGACCGCGATGACCGGCGGCCAGCATGTCGACGGCGAACTGTCGCCGCAGCAGATCACGTTCCAGCTTCACTCTGAAGGTATCCGCGAAATTTACCTCGTCTCGGAAAACCCCGATGCCTATCCGGCGTCGGACATCGCGCCGGGCACCAAAACCGCCCATCGCGATGAACTCGACGCGGTCATGAAAACGCTGCGCCAAGTCAAGGGTGCTTCGGCCATCGTCTTCGTGCAGACCTGTGCCGCGGAAAAACGCCGCCGCCGCAAACGGGGTACGCTGGAGGACCCGCCGCGCCGCGTGCTCATCAATCCCGCGGTCTGCGAGGGCTGCGGCGATTGCTCGGTGCAATCGAACTGCATCTCGGTGGAACCGTTGGAGACCGAACTGGGCCGCAAGCGCACCATCAATCAATCGACCTGCAATAAGGACTATTCCTGCCTGAAGGGCTTTTGCCCGTCCTTCGTCACCGTCGACGGCGGCAAGCCGCGCCGCCGTGCGCCGGCCGATCTCGGCAATATCTCTGATCTGCCGGAGCCCGCCTCACGTCCGTCCCTGGAGCGGCCCTATAACGTCGCGGTTGGCGGCGTCGGCGGCACCGGCGTCCTGACCATCGGCGCGCTGCTTGGCATGGCGGCCCACATCGAGGGCAAGGCCAGCATGATCCTCGACATGTCGGGCCTGGCGCAAAAGGGCGGCGCGGTGCTGAGCCACGTCAGGCTGTCGGAACATACCGCCGACGTCACCTGTTCGCGCATCGTCACCGGCACGGCCGATCTCGTGATCGCCGCCGATGAAGTCGTGGCGGCCGCCAAGGAGACCATAACGCTTTGCGAATCCGGCCGCACCGTTGGCGTCATCAATAGTCACATCATCCCGACCGCCGATTTCATTCTCAACCGCGATTTCGACTTCCAGGCCCGCAAGGTCAATCACGTGCTGGAAACGGCGCTGCGCAAGGAATCATCCTTCCTCGATTTCACCAAGCCCGCGGAAACCCTGCTCGGCGATTCCATCGCCACCAACATGATGATGATGGGCTATGCCTATCAGAAGGGATTGTTGCCGCTGTCGGCGAGTGCGATCGAGCAGGCGATCGAGGTCAACGGCGTTGCGATCAAGATGAACACGCAAGCCTTCCGGCTCGGTCGTCTCGCCGCCGTCGATCCGGTGCGGATTGCCGCGATGATGAAGGGGCAGGACGACACGGTTGCCCCGAAAACGCTCGATACGATGTCGCTCGACGAGATCATCGCCCACCGCAGCGCGTTGTTGACGGATTATCAGAACGCAAAGCTCGCCGGGCGTTATCGTAAGTTGGTGACACAGGTGCGTGACGCCGCGCTCAAGGGCGGTTTGGGTGACGAACTGCCGCGCGCGGTCGCGATCAACTACGCCAAGCTGCTTGCCTACAAGGACGAGTACGAAGTGGCGCGGCTTTATACCGACGGCAGGTTCGAAAAGCAGCTCCGCGACCAATTCGACGGCAACTTCAAGATCAGCTTCAATCTGGCACCGCCATTGCTGGGCGGCGGAAAGGATGCGCTGGGGCGGCCGCGGAAGCGCGCGTTCGGCGCCTGGATGATGCCGGTGTTCCGGTTGCTTGCGAAAATGCGCAGGCTTCGCGGCAGCGCATTCGATGTTTTCGGCTACAGCGCCGATCGCAGGCTCGAGCGCGACCTGATCGAGGGCTACGAGAAGGACGTCGCCCACATCTTGTCGGTGCTGTCGCCGCTGACGCTGGACACGGCAATCGAAATTCTCTCGCTGCCGGACCGCATCCGCGGCTACGGGCCCGTGAAGGAGAAGGCGGTGCGGGATGCCAAGGCGCGTTACGCGCAGTTGGCCGCCGATCTCGCAAGCCCGCCGTCAGCGCCACGCCAGATCGCCGCCGAGTAAGCTTCCTAGGCAATATCTGGCGGTCGCGATCGGTGCACCGCTTTTGCTGTTGATGATCGGGTGGGAATTTTTCGGCTTCCGGCGCCCTGCGGATAACTGAACGCAGCACGCCAGGTGGCTAATGCGATCGGCAGCTGTGTGGGAGAGTCCGATGAACCTGCAGCACGAGGCGACCCTCTGCAAGGGGTGCTGGCAAAATCTGCATCTGCCGGTGGTTTTGCGCGGCCCCTTGGCCATTCCCTTTCGAATCGTTGGTCTCCGGCCAAGCCGGATGAATCCAAATACCTGCACGTTCTGTGAGCTGGC
Organism: Bradyrhizobium sp.; assembly: GCA_035644295.1. Lineage (GTDB taxonomy): Bacteria > Pseudomonadota > Alphaproteobacteria > Rhizobiales > Xanthobacteraceae > Bradyrhizobium. The sequence continues at coordinate 12,031 of DASQOU010000368.1, read as the reverse complement.
GTTCACGCGTATCATGAGGGCCCGCAACATCACGATCGACGCAACGGTGCTTTTCGCTGATCTAAGGGGCTATACGGCCGCGTCCCAGTCCTTGGCTTCGAGCGAGATGACCTCGATGCTGGATGCCTTTTACGATGAATGCGCTGAGGCGATCTGGGAGCACGACGGATTACTGAATAAGACGATCGGCGACGCCGTCATGGCGGTTTTCAATTTTCCGATCCTGCAGGACGATCACGCCGCGCAGGCGATACATGCTGCGCGGCAGATTCAGCAACGCTGGCAGCTGCGGCGTCCGGCCCTCGTCGAAGGACTCGACATAGATGAAGCAAGCCTGTGCATCGGCATCGGCATCAACAGCGGCGATGTCAGTTTCGGTGAATTTGGCCGGTCGCATCGCGATCTCACCGCGATCGGCACCGTGGTGAACACCGCCGCCCGCGCACAATCGGTCGCGCGCCCGGGGCAAATTCTGGTTACGAGAACCGTTCGCGATCGGTGTGAGAACGACGTCCACGACAGCGGAAGCGCCTATGACTTGAAGGGGCTCGCAGAGCCAATCGAGCTATACGATGCCGGGCATGGGATCCGATAAATCGCTTCATGGAAACTACGCCCATCGCAGCAAGACCAACTGATTTGCCCGACGGGCGCTATTTGCCCGGCGAGAATGCGGAGGCGTGGCGGCATTTTGGTCTTGGTCCATCCTTCGAGACGTAGCCCATAGCGTTGCCCGGATGCGGCGCAGCGCGCCGCGCTTGCGGCGTGTTGCGTTGCTGATCCGGGGTCCATGGATTCGGTCCCGGTTCTGCGGAGCAGCGTTGCACGCTGCACCGCGCCCGGGACGCGCATTCGTCGTGTTGAGCATATCGTCTCGCCCGGCGGAATATTTCCCCGCTTGCCAAGGCGGCCCCGGCAGGCCAAGAAATTGGCCGGGACCAGGAAACGCCACGCGGAGCATGAATTGAGCATCAAGGGCAAGGCCTATATTGCCGGGATTTTTGAGCATCCGACCCGGCACGCCCCGGACAAATCCACCGCCCAGCTTCACGCCGAAGTCGCCAAAGGTGCTTTGGAGGATGCGGGCCTGACCAAGGCCGATATCGACGGCTATTTCTGTGCCGGCGACGCCCCGGGTGGCGTGATGGCGATGGCCGATTATCTCGGCCTAAAAGTCCGTCATTTCGATTCCACCGACACCGGCGGCTGTTCCTATCTGGTCCATCTCGGCCACGCCGCCGAAGCGATCGCCGCCGGCAAATGTTCGATTGCGCTGATCACGCTGGCGGGCAAGCCACGTACCGGGGTGATGCCGCCGCGCGCCAGTGGCGCCGAGGCCGATTTCGAGGCCGCCTACGGTGCCACCACGCACAACGTTTACGGCATGTGCGCCATGCGTCATATGCATGAGTTCGGCACCACCAGCGCGCAACTGGCCTGGATCAAGGTCGCTGCCTCCCATCACGCGCAACACAATCCACACGCGATGCTTCGTGACGTCGTCACTGTCGAGGACGTGCTCAACTCGCCGATGATATCCGATCCGCTGCACCGGCTCGATTGCTGCGTCATCACCGATGGCGGCGGCGCGCTGATCGTGACCACGGAGGCAATCGCGCGCAGCCTGAAGAAGCCGCTGGTTCGCATGATCGGGCACGGCGAGGCGCTCAAGGGGCCGCGCGGCGGCAAGGACCTCGATCTGACTTATTCCGCCGGCGTCTGGTCGGGCCCCCGCGCGTTCGAAGAAGCCGGCGTGACGCCGAAGGATATCAAATACGCCTCGATCTACGACAGTTTTACCATCACGGTGCTGATGCAGCTCGAAGACCTCGGCTTTTGCAAGAAGGGCGAGGGCGGAAAATTCGTCGCGGATGGCAATTTGATTTCTGGCGTTGGAAAGTTGCCGTTCAACACCGACGGCGGTGGTCTGTGCAGCAATCATCCCGTCAACCGCGGCGGCATGACAAAAATCATCGAGGCGGTCCGGCAATTGCGCTGGCAGGCGCATCCCAAGGTGCAGGTGCCCAACTGCAACCTCGCCATCGCCCACGGCACTGGCGGCCTGCTCGGCATTCGTCACGCCGCCTCAACCTGTATTCTGGAGCGAGTGTGATGGACAGTGCCGTGAAATATCCGAAACCGCAGGGCAATCCGGAGACGACCCATTTCTGGGAGCAGACGGTCAAAGGCAAGCTTCTGATAAAACGCTGCACCGCCTGCGGGGAAGCGCATTATTTTCCGCGCTCGATCTGTCCATTCTGCTTCTCCGACAAGACAGTGTGGGAGGAAAGTTCGGGCGAGGGCGAGATCTATAGCTTCAGCCTGATGCGCAAGTCGGCATCGGGGCCTTACGCGATCGGCTACGTCACGCTGAAGGAGGGCCCGTCGCTGCTGACCAATTTCGTCGACTGCGATATGGCGAAGCTGAAGATCGGCCAGAAGGTCAAGGTGGTGTTCAAGACCACCGATGGCGCGCCGCTGCCGTTCTTTACGCCGGTGTAGTTTCCCTCTCCCCTTGTGGGAGAGGGTGCCTTCGCGAAGCGAAGGCGGGTGAGGGGTCTCTATCCGCGGGCGAGATTTCTATCGGCGGCGCCAACCCCTCACCCAAGCAGAGTTTGAGGCCGGCGTCGGCATAGCCCTCTCCCGCAAGGGGAGAGGGCGCGGCAACGGGCGCCGGCGAAAAGAGAATTTGGAGGAACGCAAAAAGATGCCGATCAAGTACGATGAGCTGATGGCGCTGAGGAATCTTGGCCAGAAATATGCCTACAGTGATCGCGAGGTGATGCTCTATGCCTACGGCATCGGCGTGGGCGCGGACCCCATGGATGAAAAGGAACTGGCCTTCGTCAATGAGGCCACGGCCACGCCGCGCGCCTTGAAGGTGGTCCCGACATTCGCCTCCGTGGCGGCGTGGGGAGCCGGGCCCGGGGAAATGAACCTCAATCGCGTGATGGTGGTCGATGGCGAGCGTGACATCACCTTTCACCGGCCGCTGGATGTGGCTGCGAATCTCGTCGTCGATTCCCGCGTGCTTGCCGTGTTCGACAAGGGCAAGGACAAGGGCGCGGTGATCCGGCACCAGACGGTGCTCAAGAACGACAAGGGCGAGGAATTGGCGACGCTGGTGGCTTCGCGCTTTGCGCGCGGCGATGGCGGTTTCGGCGGACCCTCCGCGGGCCAGCCCGAACCCCACAAGGTGCCGACCCGCACCCCCGACAAATCCATCGATATTTCGACCCGCCCCGATCAAGCCCTGATTTATCGGCTTTGCGGCGACCGCAACCCGTTGCACTCCGATCCTGAATTCGCGAAGGCCGCCGGTTTCCCGCAGCCGATCCTGCATGGCATGTGCACCTACGGCATCACCTGCCGCGGCATCCTGCAGACCTATGCCGACTACGATCCTTCCGCCTTCAGACAGCACGCCGCGCGGTTCTCTTCGCCGGTGTTTCCCGGCGAGACCGTGACCTTGGATTTGTGGAAGGACGGCAACGTGATTTCATTCGAGGCCAGGGTGAAGGCGCGCAACGTGGCCGTGATCAAGAGCGGCAAGGCTGTGTTGGGGTGAGGCCATCGTGCCCCGGATGCTGCGCAGCGCGCGAGCGGTGCGCTGCTGAGCCGGGGCCCATGAGTAGTTGGAGAAATAGGTCCCGGCTCTGCGGCGCAGCGTGAAGGACGCTGCACCGCGTCCGGGACACGAGAAGGGAGAACCAGCATGGGACTACTCGACGGCAAGGTGGCGCTGATCACCGGGGCGGGCGGCGGGCTCGGCGAGGCCTACGCAAAACTGTTCGCGCGCGAGGGTGCGGCGGTCGTGGTCAACGATCTCGGCGGACCTCGTGACGGCTCTGGCTCCGATGTCTCGATGGCGCAAAAGGTGGTCGATGCGATCAAGGCGGAGGGCGGCCGCGCGGTCGCCAATGGCGCCGACATTTCGACGATCGCGGGCGGCCAGTCGGTGTTCGACGATGCCATCAAGCATTTCGGCCGCGCCGATATTCTCGTCAACAATGCGGGCATCCTGCTCGACCAGACCTTCGCCAAGGCCACCGAAGCCGGTTGGGACAAGGTGCTGAAGGTGCATCTGAAGGGCACGTTCTGCGCCACCCAGCCGGTGTTCCGCTGGATGCGCGAGAACGGCGGCGGCGTCATTGTCAACACCTCATCGACGTCGGGCCTGATCGGCAATTTCGGTCAGTCCAATTACGGCGCCGCCAAAGGCGGGATTTGGGGCCTGTCGAACGTGCTGGCGATAGAAGGCCGCAAGTACAACATCCGGGTCTGGACGCTGGCGCCGGGCGCGCTAACCCGCATGACATCAGACCTGCCCCGCTATATCGAGAATCCGGGCATGGCGCTGGGGCCGGACGGCATCGCGCCCGCCGTGCTATACATGGTCAGCGATCTCTCCGGGGACCAGACCGGCAAGGTGCTCGGCGTTTCCGGCCCGCGTGGCGTGCGGGAAATGCGGATGATGGAAAAGCCGGGCTGGAAACCGCCGCATACGGGATGGAAGGCGAGGGACGTGGTTGAACATGCCAAGGAGATTTTCTTCTCCGAGGAAGAAATCAAGATGGGCGCGCGAAGGTTTTAATTTACTCGTTATTCCGGGATGGTCCGAAGGACCAGACCCGGAATCTCGAGATTCTCCGATGTGCAATTGCACATCGTAGTTCGCGCTTTGCGCGCCCGGAATGACGAAAATGGATAGAGGCACAAATGACAAAACTCACCCACAGGGCCGCAGGCACCTTCGCGATCGCGCCGACGCCGTTCCATGAAGATGGCCGGATCGATGACAAATCGATCGATCGGTTGACCGACTTCTATGCCGAAGTCGGCTGCGATGGCGTCACCGTGCTCGGCATCATGGGTGAGGCGCCCAAGCTCGACGGCTCGGAAGCCGAGGAGGTGGCAAAGCGCTTCGTGAAGCGCGCCAAAAACATGCAGGTCATCGTCGGTGTCTCCGCGCCGGGATTTGCCGCTATGCGCTCGCTGGCGCGTGCCTCCATGGATGCCGGCGCTGCGGGCGTGATGATCGCGCCGCCGCCGAGCCTGCGGACCGACGATCAGATCGTCGGCTATTTCAAGCAAGCGGTGGAGGCGATCGGAAACGATATCCCGTGGGTATTGCAGGATTATCCGCTGACCTTATCGGTGGTGTTCACGCCTGCGGTGATCCGCAAGATCGTGATGGACAATCCCTCCTGCGTGATGCTCAAGCACGAGGACTGGCCGGGGCTGGAGAAGATTTCAGCGCTTCGCGCCTTCCAGAAGGACGGCTCGCTGCGGCCGCTGTCGATCCTGACCGGCAATGGAGGTTTGTTTCTCGATTTCGAGATGGACCGCGGCGCCGACGGCGCGATGACCGGCTATGCGTTTCCGGAATTGCTGATCGATGTGGTGCGATTGTCCAAAGAAGGTCACCGCGACGCCGCGCACGATTTGTTCGATGCCCATCTGCCGCTGATCCGCTACGAGCAGCAGCCGGGGATAGGTCTGGCGGTGCGAAAATACGTGCTGCAGAAGCGCGGCGTGATTGCCTCAAGCGCGCAACGCAAACCGGGCTCGAGCATCACCGCGATCGCAAAGGCCGAAGTCGATTATCTGCTGTCACGCGTCGCGCGGGTCGACAAGCGCGCCAGCCTGCAGCCGCAATCCAGCGCCGCCGGCTAGCAAGACCCTCATGGTGAGGAGCGCATCTTCGCGCGTCTCGAACCATGGAGGCCGATACTCATCCTTCGAGACGCGGCACGTAGCCAGGTTTACGCAGGCTACGTATATTTGCCTGCGTGGCCGCTCCTCTGGATGAGGGAAAGAGTAAAAAACCATGCCTGCCGAAAATGTCCCGCCCCGCCCCGCGTCTACGATTCTGTTGCTGCGCGACACTATTGGCGGTCGTGGGCCCAACGACAAGAGTCGCGGCGAGATCGAAGTCTTCATGATGGTACGCCATTACGAGATCGATTTTAACTCCGGCGCGCTGGTGTTCCCCGGTGGCAGTGTCGACAAGGGCGATGAGGAGATTATTGCCAACCCTGCGCTTTACTCCGGCGGAGAGGGGCTTGATGCCGCCGCGTTGAGTTTCCGCATCGCTGCGATCCGCGAAACCTTCGAGGAGAGCGGCATCTTGCTCGCGCGCCCCCAAGGGTCGGAGGCCCTTGTCGATGCCAAGCGCGCCACCGAGATCGAAGCCGGAAGTCGCGCCGCGCTGTCCGAGGGCAAGACCACCTTCCTGGAGGTACTCACCGAGAACGGACTGCTGCTGGCGCTCGACGAACTGGTGCCCTATGCGCATTGGATCACGCCGGAAGGCATGCCCAAGCGCTTCGATACCTGGTTCTTTCTCGCCGCAGCCCCACCCGAACAGGTCGGCGCGCATGACGGCAAGGAATCCACCGATTCGATCTGGCTGTCGCCGCGCGAGGCGCTGGCAGGAGGGGAGAGCGGGCGGTTCAAACTGCCGTTTCCGACCACGCGTAACCTGATCAGGCTCGGCAAGCAGGCGAATGTGAAGGCGGCGCTCGACGACATCAGGGGCAAGCCGATCGTCACGGTGATGCCCGTCATGACCAGGCTGAACGGCGGCCGGCAGCTTCGTATCCCGCTCGAGGCCGGCTACGACGGCGAGCTGTTCGAAGTCGGCGCGGGGTGAGCCGCGAGAAGGAGCTACCGTTCCCCGGATGCTGCGCAGCGCCATAAGCGCGGTTACGCGCGTCTTCGACGCGCTGCGGCGGTGCGCTGCTGATCCGGGGGCCATCTTCGCCACGATGGGTCCCGGCTCTGCGGCGCAGCGTTGCACGCAGCACCGCGTCTGGCACAAGAACATTTCGACGGACAACGAAGCATTGATGTGACTTTCCATGTAGTGCTTTCGGCGCGAACGAAACCGCGGACAAGCACCATGGAGAAGACGCCCTCGCGAAATCCTGCGATCTCCGGCGAGCTGTTGCTGCTGCTTCTCTTGGCGACGCTGTGGGGCGGCTCATACACCTTCATCAAGCTCGGAGTCGCAACCATTCCTCCGATCACCCTGATTGCCGCGCGCACATCAATCGCAGGCGTGCTGCTGCTCCTCATCATGTGGGGCCGCGGCTTGCGGCTTCCCGGCGATGCCGCGACCTGGCGCCGTTTCCTGTTTCAGGCGGTCCTCAACAGCGTGATCCCATGGACGCTGATTGCCTGGGCCGAACGCTCGGTCGACGCCGGGCTTGCGACCATTCTCAATTCCACTTCACCGATCTTTACATTCTTCCTGACGCTCGCCATCGCCCACCAGAAAACCCCGGGTTTTCGAAAACTGTTCGGCGTTGCCGCCGGGATGGCCGGCATCTGTCTGATCGTGGGCGTCCAGGCCTTGCAGGGCCTGGGCGAGCAGCTTGTCGCGCAAGTCGCCATCGTTGTGGCGACGATCTGTTACGCCGGGGCTGCCGTTTTCGGCCGCGGGTTCAAAGGTCTCGATCCGATGGCGCCGGCCGCGGGTTCGCTCCTTTGTGGCGCGGCGATCCTTCTGCCTGTCTGTATCGCGGTCGAACGGCCCTGGACCCTGGCGCCATCCACCAGTTCGATGCTGGCGCTGCTCGCGCTCGCGGTATTTTCGACCGCGTTTGCCTTCGTGATCTATTTTCGGCTGATCCAGACGCTGGGTTCGGTGGGCACAACGGCCCAGGCTTACTTGCGTGTGCCGATTGGCGTCGCGCTTGGCGTACTTCTGCTCGGCGAGAGCTTGTCTGCAACCGCCTGGATCGGTCTCGCCTGCGTCGTGGTCGGTGTGGCCGCGATGACGATTCCCGCGCGAAGGCCGCGCGCGGTCGACGCTCGGCTACGAAGCTGAGAGCCGGCCTTGCCGCCCGCAGCGATTATCGGCATCCTGCCCGCCGACCGCGCGTTCAAGGCGGCGCAACAGCGATCAGGGCAGGGCACGTACCGTGAAGATTCGACGCTTTGGCGCGATGATCGGAGTGTGGCTGGTCACCCTCGTTGCATCCGATGCGGGATGGGGGCAGGACGGCTTCCCCAACCGGCCGGTACGCCTCGTCATTCCCTATTCGGCTGGAAGCGTTGCCGACGTGTTCGGGCGCATCGTCACCCAAAACATGGCGGCGCAATGGAACGGATCGATCATTCTCGAATCCAAATCCGGCGCCAATGGCTCGATTGCCGCCGAGGATGTCGCGCGCACGGCACCCGACGGGCATACATGGCTGTTGGTCACGACATTCTTCACCACCAGCCCGTCGCTCAACATCGTCTTGCGCTGGGATCCGGTGCGCGATTTCATCCCCGTCGGGCAGATTTGTGAGGCGCCCAATTTCTTCATCGTTCCGACGTCCTTGCCGGTGAAAAATGTGGCCGAGTATGTGACGCTCGCCAGGGCAAAACCCGGGACGCTGAATTACGGCCATCCCGGCAAGGGGTCGACAGGGCATCTGGGTTTCGAGCTGTTCAAGCGGTTGGCCGGGATCGACGTCATCCCGATCGGCTACCGCGGCTATCCGCAAATGGTGGCGGATATTTCGAGCGGCCTGATCACCTCGACCTTCCTCTCGGCCAACCAGGCGCTGGCGCAGGTACAGACCGGCGCCATCAGAATTATTGCTACGATCAACAACGTCCGCTCGAAATATTTTCCCGACGTGCCGACCATGGCAGAGCAGGGCTTTGCCGAGGCCCAGGTGACCCCGTGGTTCGGCATCGTGGTACCGTCGGGAACGCCGCAGTCGATTGTCGATCGCATCAGCAAGGCGCTGGAAGCAGCAGTTGCCGCACCGGAGGTACGCGAGAAGCTCGACCTTGCCGGATGTGCGGTGAAAAGCGCGCCGCGGGCTCAGTTCGCCGATATCATCAAATCCGACATCGCGCTCTGGGCGAAGGTCGTCAAGGACGCTGGAATCCCGGCGGATTGACCCCCGGCCGGTTGACCGCCGCCCTGGTTAAAAGGCCTGGCCCGGCTGCCCGTCGGCGCTTGGGCAAGTTCCCCTGGGCGCGGATTCCGTAGTATAAACAGAGGATTATTCTGAGCTTGTCCCGGATGCCCATGGCCTTCGCGAAAATCGTCCAACGGATGCGGTCGTTCTCGCTTTCGATCGGCCAGCTGACCTTTGGCAGTTTCCTGCTCCTGCTGGCGATGATCGTGATGACGAGCGTCGCCAGCGTCGTGTCCATCCGCCACATCGATGCGACCTTTGCCGAGCTGCAGCATCTTCAAAGCCTTGGCGATGTGGTCGAGGAAATCGACCGCCGCACCAACGAGCTGCGGCTCGCCGCGCGCGATTTCGTGACCGATCCGGCGGTGCCTTCGAGCCGGGTCTGGGAGGCAGCCTCCTCGTTGAGCGCGCTGTTGAAGAAAACACGGTTGCAGCTGGCCCCACAGCAACAGGAGATGATCGACGGTGTCACGCAGCGGCTCGCCAACTACCGCAGCGGCATCGAGCGCGTCACCGCTTTGATCGCGCGCCGCGCGGAACTGCTCGCAGCCTTGCCCCCGATCCGCGAGCGGTTCGAGCAGGCCGTCTCCGAAGTGCCTGACCGTGTCAACGCGAGAGATTTGTTCCGGGCGCAAAATCAGATTGCCGCGGCCTTGCTGGCGCAAGATCCGGCATCCGCCGAGCAGTCCGCACAGGCGATGCGAGCCCTTTCGATCGATGATCCGGCGCTTCGCGCTGCGGCCAATGCCTACGCCGACGCGATCATCTCGATCTCGGGGACCGAAGGCCAGATTGCTCAGCTCGACAGGGACGTACTGGGCACTGAGGGGCAAATGATCAGTCGCGTGACTGATCTACTGCGCGACCTCGGTGACAGAAGGGGACGCGTGCTGGAAGGCGATTTCGCCGGAACGTTGGCCCACGATAAATGGCAGAGCATCCTCCTCGGACTATCCGGCGTGCTGATCGGGGTTGCCGCTGCGCTGTTCGTGGTGCGCAGGACGGTCCGTCCGCTCAAGGCGATCGCCGTAGCCATCCGCGCGCTCGCAGCCGGGGAAAAAAATGCGTCGATCCCTGCGACCGGTGTGAACAACGAGATCGGCGACATCGCACGCGCCGCCGAAGTGTTCCGCCGCTCGCTTGTCGATGCTGACGCTGCGCGCGAGGCGGCGATCCACGCTTTGGCCGAGCAACGCTTGGCCGAGGAAAGCTATCGCAAACTGTTCGAAGGATCCGTCGACGGAATCTACGTGACGACGCCGGCTGGTGCGCTCCTAAATGCCAATCCGGCGCTGGCGCGAATGCTGGGCTACGATACGCCGGAGGATCTCATTCGTGGCATTGGCGATATCACCCGCGGCACTTACGTTCATCCGGAGGCGCGTTCAGAATACCAGCGCTTGATGCAGCGCGACGGCGTGGTGCGCGAATTCGAATATCAGGTGTATAAGCGGGGAGGAGGGGCGATCCTCTGGCTCTCCAACAGCGGCACGGTCGTGCGCGACGAGAATGGCGAGATCGTCCGCTACGAGGGAACGGTGCGCGACATCACGGACCAGAAGCGCGCCGAAGAGGCGATCGCCGAGGCCCGGCGGCTGTTGCAACTCGTGATCGACACCGTTCCCGCCGTTATCAACGTCAAGGACAAACAGCTCCGCTATGTCCTGATGAATCGCTACATGGCCGGCATTTTCGGAATCGAGCCCGCTGATGCGATCGGCCATACCACGTCGGACCTGATGTCGCGTTATGGCGCGCAGAAGACCGACGAAAGGGACAGGCGTGTGTTGGCGGCGGGAAAAGAGCTCGGATTTTATGAGGAGGAGTATCGCGACTCCTCCGGGACCCTTCGGCATTGGCTGGTGAACAAACTTCCGCTGCTCGACGCCGCTGGCGAGGTCGAGAGTATCGTCACCGTTGCGCTCGACATCGGTGAGCGCAAGCGTGGCGAACAGGAGATGCGCAAAGCGAGGGACGCCGCCGAGGCGGCGTTGCGCAATTTGCGGGAAACCCAGAACTCGTTGATCGAGGCGGAGAAGCTCGCCGCCCTCGGGCGCCTGGTGGCGGGCGTTGCCCACGAAGTCAACAATCCCGTCGGCATCAGCCTGACGGTTGCCTCCGCACTGGAGCGCAAGACCGCATTGTTCGCCAGTGAAGTGGCGCGGGGCGATCTCAGGCGATCAAGCCTCAATGAATACCTCGAAACCAGCCGGGACGCATCCTCGCAACTGGTGGCCAATCTTAATCGCGCGGCCGAATTGATCACGTCGTTCAAGCAGGTCGCCGCCGACCGTAATTACTCGGATCAGCGGACCTTCGACCTCGGCGATCTGACCGAGCAGGTGGTCATGAGCCTGCGGCCAGGCTTGCGAAAGCATCACTTGACGCTGAGTGTCGACTGCCAGCCGAACCTCATCATGAACTCCTATCCCGGGCCTTACGGGCAAGTGCTCACCAACCTGTTCCTCAACGCGGTGGCGCATGCCTTTCCGGACGGTAGGCCGGGCTCGGTCGATATCAAGGTAAGGGAGTCCGGCAAGGACAATGTCGAGATCATCTTTTCCGACGATGGTTGCGGGATGTCGCTCGATGTCCGGCGCCGCGCCTTCGATCCCTTTTTCACGACGCGGCGCGATCAGGGGGGCACCGGGCTTGGTCTGCACATCGTCTATAGTATCGTGACCAACCGACTGGGCGGCCGGCTCGAACTTGATTCCGAACCGGGCGGGGGTACCAGAATTCAGATCATTTTGCCGCGGGTTGCGCCGTTGGAGCAGGCCGCGGAATAGCTCGACGTCGCTCTAACCCGTCTCGGCGAGCTTGCGCAACGTCGCCTTGAAGATCTGGCTGGCCTTGCCGACAAGCGCCGTGCCGTTCATCTCCGCCGAGGTGTCGGTGAACGTGCCGGAGACGCCGATGCCGACGGGGCCCGGGCCGCCGAACAGCGGATTGGCGTCGGGACTGGAGGTATGGCGCTGCACCAGAACCTCGCCCTTGAAGGTGTTGCCCTTCACCGAATAGCTGCCGGTATAGAATAAATAGGCGTCGCCGCCGAGGATCTTGCCGTCGCGGAACATGACTACGCCGCTACCTTTGCCGGTGCG
>DASQOU010000367.1:0-2750 GCA_035644295.1 Bradyrhizobium sp. | reverse complement strand
CCGCTGTTGATGTCGGGGCGTGCGATGGTCTTCCTGCTGGTGACGCTCTTTCTTTCCGCCGGCGTTCTCACCAACCTCACCTTCAAGAGCTATTGGGGCCGGCCGCGCCCCGTGGTGGTGACACAGTTCAATGGCGATCAGACATTCGTGCCGTGGTGGGACCCGCGCGGAAGTTGCGAACGCAATTGCTCGTTCTTCTCCGGCGAAGGCGCCACCGCATTCTGGACCTATGCTCCCGCGGCGCTGACGCCGCCGGCGTGGCGGCCGCTGGCCTATGTCGCCGCGACCGTGTTCGGCATCACGACCAGCCTGCTCAGGATGGCGTTCGGCGGGCATTTCTTTACCGACGTCGCCGCCGCCGGGCTGGTCACCTTTCTGGTGATCTGGCTGGTGCATGGTACCATCTACCGCTGGCCGTCGACCCGGCTCACCGACGCCGGCATCGATGCCGCGCTGTCTCGGCTGGCGTGGCCGGGGTATCGTTTCTTGCAAAAATGGCGCGGCCGCGATGTCGGCCCCAAACCTTCGGTGTGAGCACTTCATCACGCCGGCCATGATTAAACGCGTGCCGACGGCCGCGAAATTTGATATTCGCGCACTCAAGCCGCAAACGACATCAGCTATTTCGACAGATTGGAAGCTCTATGAGTACGATCTTGAAAAGCCTGCCCAAAGGGGAAAAAGTCGGCATCGCTTTCTCGGGCGGTCTCGACACCAGCGCGGCGCTCCTGTGGATGAAGCAAAAGGGCGCCCGCGTCTTTGCCTATACTGCGAACCTCGGCCAACCCGACGAGGCCGACTACGACGAGATTCCGCGTAAAGCGCTAGACTTCGGCTCTGAAAAAGCCCGGCTCGTGGATTGCCGCACGCAATTGGTCCACGAAGGTATTGCCGCCATCCAATCTGGTGCCTTCCACATCTCTACGGGCGGCATCCCGTACTTCAACACCACACCGCTCGGTCGCGCTGTGACTGGCACGATGCTGGTATCGGCAATGAAGGAGGACGGCGTCAACATTTGGGGTGATGGATCCACCTTCAAAGGCAACGATATCGAGCGGTTCTATCGTTACGGCCTGCTGACCAATCCAAGCCTGCGGATCTACAAGCCCTGGCTCGACCAGCAGTTCATCGATGATCTGGGCGGCCGCGCGGAAATGTCGGCATTCCTGAGCGCCAATGGATTCGATTACAAGATGAGTGCCGAAAAGGCGTATTCGACCGACAGCAACGTCCTCGGTGCAACCCACGAGGCCAAGGATCTTGAGCGCCTGGACAGTGGCATCAAGATCGTGAATCCCATCATGGGCGTGCCGTTTTGGCGCGACGATTGTAGCGTCAAGGCCGAAAAGGTAGCCGTGCGTTTCATGGAGGGCCAGCCCGTCGCGCTGAACGGCCAGACGTTCGCCGATTCCGTCGCGCTGTTCCTCCAGGCCAATGCCATCGGCGGTCGACATGGTCTTGGCATGAGCGACCAGATCGAGAACCGGATCATCGAGGCAAAGAGCCGTGGCATTTACGAAGCTCCCGGCATGGCGCTGCTGCACATCGCCTACGAACGCCTGATCACCGGCATCCACAACGAAGACACCATCGAGCAATACCGGATCAGCGGCCTGCGCCTTGGGCGATTGCTCTACCAAGGGCGGTGGTTTGATTCTCAAGCCCTCATGCTGCGCGAAACCGCTCAGCGTTGGGTGGCTCGCGCAGTCACCGGTGAGGTGACGCTCGAGCTGCGCCGTGGCAACGACTACTCGATCTTGAGCACTGAGAGCCCCAACCTGACCTATCAGCCGGAGCGGCTGAGCATGGAGAAGGTGGGCGATGCGGCGTTCACGCCGGCGGACCGTATCGGCCAGCTGACAATGCGCAACCTTGACATTGCCGATACCCGCGCCAAGCTGAATCTCTACGCAGAGACGGGTTTGCTAGCGACCGGGGAAGGCTCCGACATCTTCAGACTCGACAGCGACAAGAGCTGAATCGCAAGGGCGCGCGCTCAACTTTCTGGCGCATGTCACCTCCGCTCGTCATTGCGAGGAGCGAAGCGACGAAGCAATCCAGAACCTCGCGCGTGATTCTGGATTGCTTCGCGGAGCCTGTCATCGGGCGCGCATTCGCGCGACCCGTTGGCTCGCAATGACGGTGAAGAGAGAACAGCAAAAACAAAAATGGCCGGGATTGCTCCCGGCCATTTTTCATTTTGGGTGCAGCGCTTATCGCGGCGGCGCGATCCCTGCGGGGGGAGGCGGTAGCGACGCCGTGCCGCCGTTGAGCAAGGGCGTGATGCGGCGGACGGTGACGCGCCGGTTGATACGGCTTGGCCCGTCGGTCTGCTCCTTCAGATATTGCGAGCCGTAACCTTGCGAAGTCAGGTTTTCGGCGGGGACGCCGAATTGCTGGGTCAGCAAGGAGGCGGCGGCGGCAACGACGCGGTGCCGCCGTTGAGCAGCGGCGTGATGCGGCGGATGGTGACGCGCCGGTTGATGCGGCTCGGGCCTGAGGTCTGCTCTTTCAGGTATTGCGAACCGTAGCCCTGCGAGGTCAGGTTTTCCGCAGGGACTCCGAATTGCTGGGTCAGCAATTCGGCCGCGGACTGGGCGCGCCGGTCCGACAGCGACAGATTGTCGACGTCGTTGCCGACCGCGTCGGTGTGGCCCTCGATCAGGAACGCCTCGCGCGGATTGGCCTGGACGGCGCGGTTGAGTCCGTCCGCGATCGCCTGCAGCTTCGCTGCCTGATCCGGCGGT
>DASQOU010000366.1:0-5117 GCA_035644295.1 Bradyrhizobium sp. | reverse complement strand
CGCATTGTGCTGCGCGACCATCAGATTTTCGAGCGCGGTCATGCCGGGGAACAGCCGGATGTTCTGGAAGGTGCGCGCCACCTTTGCCAGCTTGGAAATCCGGAAATCGTTCAGCCGCTCGAGCTGGATGGCGCGGCCGTCGAGATGCGTCACCCGCATCGCGCCCAATGTCGGTGTGTAGAAACCCGTGATGCAGTTGAACACGGTGGTCTTGCCGGCTCCGTTCGGCCCGATCAGGGCGGTGATCTTGCCCCGTTCGGCGTCGAACGACAGATCGCTGACGGCGACGATGCCGCCGAAACGCATCGTCAGATGATCGACGGTGAGAATGCAATCGCCGCTCATCCATGCCCCTCTTTGACCAGGTCGGATGAAATCGCCTGGTTGTGCTTCAGGAACACGGTCGGAGCGCGGTGGCCGATCAGCCCGCGCGGGCGCCAGATCATCAGCAGCACCATCGCCAGCCCAAACACCAGCATGCGATACTGCTCGAAACCGCGAAACAGCTCGAAGCCGCCGATCATGGTCAACGCCGCGAGCGCGACGCCGAGCTGCGAACCCATGCCGCCGAGCACCACGATCGCCAGCACCAGCGCCGATTCCTGAAAGGTAAAGGATTCCGGGCTGATGAAGCCTTGTCGTGTCGCGAAGAAGGCGCCGGCGAAACCGCCGAACATGGCGCCGGTGGCGAATGCCGTCAGCTTCGTCGTGGTGGTGTTGATGCCGAGCGCGCGGCAGGCGACCTCATCCTCGCGCAGTGCCTCCCAGGCGCGGCCGATCGGCAGGCGGCGCAGCCGGATCGTCACCCAGTTGGTCAGCAGCGCCAGCGCCAGGATCAGGTAAAACAGAAACACGATGCGGTGGGTCGCCGAGAATTCGATCCCGAGTTTGGCGGCAAGGCCGTCATCGCCCGGCGTCAGCGGAATGCCGAAAAATGTCGGGCGCGGGATGCCGCTGACGCCGTTGGGGCCGCCGGTCAGGCTTTGCCAATTGATGATGACGAGACGGATGATCTCGCCGAACGCCAGCGTGACAATGGCGAGGTAGTCGCCGCGCAGCCGCAGCACCGGAAATCCGAGCAGCACGCCCCAGAACGCGGCGAGGATGCCGGCCAGCGGCAGGCAGACCCAGAACGAGAGCCCGAAATTGGTCGCCAGCAGCGCATAGGAATAGGCGCCAACGGCATAAAACGCGACGTAGCCGAGGTCGAGCAGCCCGGCGAGGCCGACCACCACATTCAATCCCCATCCCAGCATCACATAGGTCAGCACCAGGATGCCGAGATCGAGAATGTAGCGCTGGTCGTAGAAAATCACCGGCACCAGAAAGGTGAGGATCAGCAGCACCGGCGCGATCGCGCGCCGCGCGACCGCCAGCCCGCTTTGCACGGACGGCGGGACCACCCTGATGGTGCCGACCGGTCCCCACCACTGCCGCAGCAATTCGACGACGATGCTGCCGCCGAATACGGCTGCAACGACGGCGGCGAGATCGCCGAACCTCGTCCAGTAGATCAACTGCCCGGCGGGTCCCGCCTCGGTGCGGATGCCGATCATCAGCGAGAACAGCACCAGCGCTACCAGGGCGCTGATCAGGGCTTTCTTGAAGATGAACGCGACATCGGGAGCGTGCGAAGCGAGCGTTGTTGCGGGCGCGGGTGCTGTCACGTCGCGGCCCGTCAAACTTTTTCAACTTCGGGCCGGCCCAACAAGCCCGTGGGGAGGAAAATCAGCACGATGATCAGGATCGAGAAGGCCGCGACGTCCTTGTATTCGACCGAGAAATACGCCGACCACAGCGTTTCGATCAGGCCAATCAAAAGGCCGCCCAGCATCGCGCCGGGCAGCGAACCGATGCCGCCGAGCACCGCCGCGGTGAAGGCCTTGATGCCGGCGACGAAGCCCATGAAGAAATCAACCAGGCCGTAATACAGCAGATACATCATGCCCGCGACCGCCGCGAGCGCAGCGCCAATGACAAACGTCATGGAGATGGTGCGGTCGACATCGACCCCGAGCAGCGCCGCCATGGTCTGATCCTGCTCGCAGGCCCGCATGTCGCGGCCGAGCCGGGTCCGCGCCACCAGCCAGGTGAAGACCGCCAGCAGCACGATGGTGGTGATGACGACGATGATCTGCACGTTGGAGAGCTGCACCACGAAGCCGCCGCTGCCCTCATGCAGCGTGTAACCGCCGGTGATGATGGGCGGCACGGGTTTGACCCGCGCGCCCTGCGCAATCTGCGAATAGTTAGTCAGCACGAATGACATGCCGATCGCCGACAGCATCGGCGCGAGCCGGAACGAATGCCGCAGCGGCCGATAGGCGATTCGCTCCACGGTCCAGCCGTAGAGGGCCGTGATCGCCATCGATACCAAGAGAACGATCAGCAGGATCACCGGAACCACGGTGAGGCCGATCGAGACCAGGATCAGGAAGGTGATCAGCGCGATAAAGCCGCCGATCATGAAAATATCGCCATGGGCGAAATTGATCATGCCGACGATGCCGTAGACCATGGTGTAGCCGATGGCGATCAGGCCATAGATCGAACCGAGCACAATGCCGTTGATGAGTTGCTGAGCGAAATAGTCCATGCGCTGCCGCTGTTGGGATGGACGCGGCGGATGGCCCCCGGCAGCCGGAACGACGCGTCGTCTCATTTTCTAACAGCGGGAACCCGGTGCGGCAACAGCATGAGGTGCGGCTTAAGGGCTTGTACATCGCTAGTTTCTAGGGGTGGGTTCCGGCTGCCACAGTCGCAACAAGTCCCCGCCATGCAATGATCGCAGCGGAACCTGAGTTCCGTCGAAACCAACATTTCCTCAGGCGGTTGTCTCGCCGTTACCTTCAACAACGGAGACCCCGATGTCTAACCAGAACCAGAACCCGGGCCAGCAGAATCAGAACCCGGGTCAGAAGCCCGGCCAGCAGCAGGGCGGCGGACAGAAGCCGGGACAGCAGCAGCAGGATCCCAGCCGTCAGGGCCAGAAGCCCAACCCGGGACCGCAGACCGAGCGCTAGTTCGGAGCTTGCATCAGCGAGAGCAGGAAGGTCCCGCCGGAAGGCGGGGCCTTTCTTTTTGGGAAGTGGCGTTGCAGCGGTCGCTCCCTCGATTGTCACCCCCGGGCTTGACCCGGGGGTCCATCGCTCTCCCGCAGGACTCTTTCGAAGCATGATGGATGGCCGGATCAAGTCCGGCCATGACGCTGCGGGGCGCAGGCGAGACCCACAAGCAGGCGAGACCTCCAAAAGGTACGCAGGTCCGGCTCCTCCGCCATTAAGGTAAATAAAGGGTTTAAATTGCCCGTCGCAGTTTAACCGAGTTAGCTCGCCGTCAAGCCGCGGCTGCCCGTTCGGGGCGCTGCGGAAAGCGGGAAGCGACATGTCGACAAATTGGCGGATCAGCTCATTCAACGGCGCGCTGCTGGCGGCCTATTTTATTCCAACCTGGACCATCGTCGCCTTCAGAATCATCATATCACCGATCCACGGCCTCTATGAGCGGCCCAATATATCGGTCGCCTTGTTCATCAGCGATTATCTGCAATTGTCGGCGATCAACACGGTGCGCTTCGCGTGGCTGCTGGCATTTGGCAAGCTCACCGTCGTCGCATTTTTCGCGGTCTTCGTGGTGTTCATCATCCGCGCCTCGATCCGCAAAGCCGGCGGCTGCGACGAGGCGCTCGCGCTGGCGCTTGGCATCGGCAGCGTCATCAGCTTCGCCAGCATGGTGCTGGCGTCGCAAGTCGGCGAGATCATGGCCCTGCGGCTGCATGCGACAGAGCTGCTGATGCTGCTCGGCACCGCGATCGTGCTCGTGGTCGAGCGTCCCGCTCAGCCGGAAACCGAGCGCGCCGCGACGTCGGACGACCTATCCCTTCAGCAGTCCCAGCTCCCCCATAATCGCTGACGCCTCCTTGACGGCATGATTGGCCGCGGGCACGCCGCAATAGATCGCCTGCTGCAGGATGATCTCCTTGATGTCATCCGGCGTGAAACCGCCTTCGGTCAGCGCCGCGCGCACGTGCAGGCGAAATTCATCCCATTGGCAAAGCGAGAGCAGGGTTCCGATCACCAGGATGCGGCGGGTGCGCTCGACGAAATGCGGCCGGATCCAGATGTCCGCCCAGGCATGGCGCGTGATCAGGTCGATGAAGTCGGCGTTGAAGGAATTGGTGTTGGCGGCTGACTTGTCGACCCAGGCATTGCCGAGCACCTTGCGGCGCTGGGCCATGCCGTCGTTACGGCGTTGTTGATCGTCCATTGATTTCTCTCCCGTCATTGCAAGGAGCAAAGCGACGAAGCAAATTCGAGCTCCGTCATTCCGGGTTTGATGCTTCGCATCGCCCCGGAATGACACTCCATCACCGTTGCGTCAGGAAACCGACCACGGCGTCGGTGAAGGCGTGCGGTTGTTCGACGTTGGAAATATGCGCGGCGTCGAGAAGGGTCAGGCTGGCGCCGGGTATTTGGCTGCGGATAAATTCGCCGGCCGCGACCGGCGTCGACATGTCGTGACGTCCCGCGATCACCAGCGTTGGGCTCTTGATCCTGGGCAAAAGCTCACGCTGATCGAGCGTGCTCAGGGCTTCGCAGCAGGCGAGATAGCCCTGCACCGGGGATGCGATCAGCATCGCCTTCAAGTTCGCCGTTATCTTCGGCTCGCGTTCGCGAAAATCCGCCGTCAGCCAGCCCGCGATGACGGTATCGGCCACTGACGCGATGCCGCCTTCCTTCACCGCCTTGATGCGATTGAGCCAGTTGGTCGGATCGGGATAGTAGCAAGCGGTGTTGGAGAGAATAATCCGGTCGAAGCGATCAGGCGCGTTGGCGCCGAGCCACTGTCCGACCATGCCGCCCATCGACAGCCCGCACCAATGCACCTTCCTGATGTTGAGGTCATCGAGGATTGCCAGCACATCGCGGCCGAAACGCTCCATCGAATAGGGGCCGGGCGGTACGCTGGATTTGCCGTGGCCGCGCCGGTCATAGCGGACCACGCGAAACAGTTGCGTGAGGGCCTTCATCTGCGGCTCCCACATCTGCAAGCCGCAACCCAGCGAATTCGACAGCATCAGGGTCGGCCCGCCGTCGCGGCCTTCGACGGATACGTTG
>DASQOU010000365.1:0-12930 GCA_035644295.1 Bradyrhizobium sp. | reverse complement strand
TGCGTCGAACAGGTCCAGGCCAAACGGCCATCGAATGACGAGCGCGTTGCTTTGATGACGGACTGCAACGTGCGTTTTGCAGGCCGGCGAAAAGCCGGCGGTGGCTATACTTATTTCGACTTCATGCAGGGTCGGACTTTCGACATTGCGGGTCCCAATCCGACGGTAGAAGAGCACAAGCAGATCGACGGCGCGTACATGATTTTCCTCGATGCCCAACGGCGCGAGGCCATCTTGGCTGAGCTTGCCAAAAGACAGAACGAGCGGCTCAGGGCGGATCTCGAAAATATGGGTCAACCTGTTGGGCCGCCGATAGAATTAACGCCGAGGAATCCAGCTACCTCCGCCACGAAACGGCCAATCGACCGATCGAAATCGACGCGCTGTGAAGATGGTTCACTGACCTGCACCTGGGTAAAGTTTTCAGCGGCTGTGAAGAATGCATTCGCATCGTCGCCCAGGACGAAGCCCTGATTCGACGATATTTCCCGACTAACTTCGCCATCAACGTGTCGCACGAAAAGCCAAATCGTAAACTTAAGTGTTCCCGCTCGACGCACGATTGGGGGGACACCAAATGCGCCGCGAACGCCAGCCGATCAACGAAGGCGCGGAGGCCTATACGTTCCATTTTCAAATTGCGATCAATGGCGTAAGGCAAGCCTGCAGCGTCACGGTGCAGGCGCCCAACATTCTCGAGGCCACGACATTCTTCCGGCAGAACTGGCCGCTGATCGAGTCGATGGCCGGAGATGGTCAACTGGGTAAGCCTGGCGACGGCCGGAAAATCAAGCTGGCTGTGCCTTGATAGCTTGATCCCACTTGGCCAAACAAAGACCTGGATTTCGCTTCGCGCGCGTCAGCTGCGTAGCCCGCATGAGCGGAGCGAGATGCGGGAAGAAACCAGCAACCCGAATATCTCTTCGCTCGTCCGCACTATGACGACACCGCCACCTTCTGCGCCCGTTCCGCCGCGCTCATCACAAACCCCTCATATCCCTTTGCCGCGACCTCGCCGCAGATCCGGCGATAGACCCCAACGCCGCCGATATAGGGCATGAAGATCCGGGGCTTGCCCGGGATGTTGGCGCCCATGTACCAGGAATTGGCCTGCGGATAGAGCGTGGCCTGCGCGACCTCGTTGACATGCGCGACCCAGCTGTCCTCGGCTTCCCGGCTTGCTTCCATGGTCTCAAGGCCGCGCTCGCGCATGAAGGCGATGGCCTCGGTGATCCAGTCGACGTGCTGCTCGATCGAGACGATCATGTTGGAGAGCACCGACGGGCTGCCGGGACCGGTGATGACAAAGAGATTGGGGAAGCCTTCGCTCATCAGGCCGAGATAGGTCCTCGGGCCTTCGGCCCATTTCTGGTTCAGCTTCCGGCCCATTCGGCCGCGAAGCTCGATCCTGGCCACCGAGCCGGTCATCGCATCGAAGCCGGTTGCCAGCACCAGGGCATCGATCTCGTGGTCTTTGCTCCGCGTGCACACCGCGTTCGGCAGGATCTCTTGAATCGGATCGGATTTGATATCGACCAGCGTCACGTTCGGACGGTTGAACGTCGCGTAGTATTCGGTGTCGACGCAAATGCGTTTGGAGCCGATCGGGTGATCGTCGGGCTGCAGCCGCTTTGCGGTTTCGGGGTTGCGCACGATTTCGGCGATCTTCTCCCGGACAAAACTGGCGGCGCTGTCGTTGGCGGCCTTGTCGAGGATGAGGTTGTTGTAGGCCAGCATGAAGGTGAGGCCGCCTTTCGTCCAGCGCTGCTCATATTTGGCGCGACGCGCATTGTCGCCGTCGTCGAGCGCGCCGCGGTCGGGCAGTTCGGCATAGATGCCGTTGCGCGATTCTTCGCGGGCAAAGCGCCGGATTTCTGGATAGTTCTTTCGAAACGCCTCGCGCTCTTCAGAAGTCAGCTCGGCGTTTCGGGCGGGAATCGAAAAATTCGCGGTACGCTGAAACACGGTAAGATGGCGCGCCTGTTCGGCGATCACCGGCACCGACTGGATCGCAGAAGAGCCTGTGCCGATCACGCCGACGCGCAGCCCGGTAAAGTCTATCCGTTCATGCGGCCAGTGGCCGGTGTGATAGACTTGGCCCTTGAAGTCCGACAAGCCCTTGATATCCGGCACGCGCGCATTCGACAGGCAGCCGGTGGCGAGCACGACAAAATTTGCCGTCACGGTGTTGCCATCGGATGTCGTGACCGACCATTGGCTGGTGCTCTCATCGAACACAGCTCGGTCGACGCGGGTATTGAGTTGAATGTCGGGCCGCAGATTGAAACGATCGGCGACGTGGTTGGCGTATTTCAGGATCTCGGACTGCGGCGCGTAGCGTTCGCTCCAGTTCCATTCCTGCTGCAATTCGTCCGAGAATGAATAGGAATACTGCATGCTCTCGACGTCGCACCGTGCGCCCGGATACCGGTTCCAGTACCAGGTACCGCCGACATCGCCGCCCTGCTCATAGACCCGGACCTTCAACCCCAGCCCGCGCAGCCGGTGCAGCATGTACATTCCGGCGAATCCCGCGCCGACCACGACGACGTCGTAAGCCTCAGCGCCTGCGGCGTGGTGGCCTGACATGGATCTCAAGGCGGACATCGCGACTCCCTTAGATTTGTGTCGTGTTGGGACCAGCATTCTACCCACAGCGCAAAAGCGCAAGGGAGAAAAAAGCAGGAAGGCTGCCCCAATCACAACCGTCATACCCGCCACCGGGTCTCGCCTTCGGCGAGCCCGATGACAGGCTCCAGCGGGTATCCAGTACGCTGCGGCCTATCGATCAGTCACCGGTGTCTCTGGAATACTGGATCACCCGCTTTCGCGGATGATGACAGCCGTGTTTTAGTCGGCATCTCGCGCTTGGCATGCGTACTCGGGATGCGCTAGCGTCCTTTGGAGAATTCGCAAATTCAAACAAAGTACGAGCAGCAAATCTGCCGCAGGGAGCGAAACAACGATGAAATCGCCGGTTTGCGATATGCTGGGCGTTGAATTTCCGCTGTTCGCGTTCAGCCATTGCCGCGACGTGGTGGCGGCGGTGAGCCGCGCCGGTGGCTTCGGGGTGCTCGGCGCCACCGCGCATTCGCCTGAATCGATCGAGCGGGAACTGAAATGGATCGACGATCACGTCGAGGGCAAGCCTTACGGCCTCGACGTGCTGATCCCCGAGAACATCTCGACGTCGGGTGAGAAGGACGTCACCTGGAAGAGCCTGGAGGCGCGGGTTTCGCCTGAACATCGCGCCTTCACCAAGAACCTGTTGAAGAAATACGGCGTCGAACTGACGACATCGGACATTCCCGAGCATCAGCCGCAGCCGTTCGACGCAGACCGCGCGCTGGAAGTCCTCGAGGCCTCGTTCCGCCACCCTATCCGCCTGATCGCGAATGCGCTCGGCGTGCCGCCAAAGGCGATGATCGAGATGGGCCGAAAGCACGGCGTCCCCGTCGCCGCTCTGGTCGGCGCCAAGGAGCATGCGTTGCGCCAGGTCGCAGCCGGCGTCGATATTCTGGTGGTGCAGGGCACGGAAGCCGGCGGCCATTGCGGCGAAGTCTCGACCATGGTGCTGGTGCCCGAGGTGATCAAGGCGATCAAAAAAATACGCGACGTGCCGGTGCTGGCCGCGGGCGGCATCATGACTGGGCGGCAGATGGCGGCCTGCATGGCGATGGGCGCCGCCGGCGTGTGGACCGGCTCGGTGTGGCTCGCCACGGTGGAATCTGAGACGACCGAAATTTTCCGCGAAAAGATGATCGCAGCCTCCTCTCGTGACGCCGTCCGTTCCAGGGGACGCACCGGAAAACCGGCGCGGCAGTTGCGTTCGGTCTGGACCGATGCGTGGGACCGCGATCCCGACAGCCCCGGCGCGCTGCCGATGCCGCTGCAAAGCATCATCAGCCGCGACGCGTTCGCCTCCATCGATCGCGCCGCCGCCGCGGGCAACGCGCGGGCACGCGACCTCGTCAGCTACTTTGTCGGACAGGGCGTGGGCTTGATCGACAGCGTGAAGTCGGCGACCGCCGTGGTGCAGGAATTCAAGGAAGACTTTGCCGAAGCCGTGGAGCACATGAACGCGCTGGTGGGGGAGTGATTCGCCTCGCCGTCATTCCGGGGCGATGCGAAGCATCGAACTACGATGTGCAATTGCACATCGGAGAATCTCGAGATTCCGGGTCTGGTGCTGACGCACCATCCCGGAATGACGATGGATGGATTGCTTCGTGGAGCCTGTTATCGGGCGCGCATTCGCGTGATCCTTTGACTCGCAATGACCGAGCAAACAAGCCTGCACCGAATTGAAGTTGGAAGGTGAAACAAGAAAAAATGCCGAACCCATCCTCCCCCCTCCCCGACCACCTTATCCCCGTCATCGTCGGCGTCGGCGAAATCGTCGATCGTCCAAAGGAGATCACGGAAGGCCTGGAGCCCCTTGCATTGCTAGTCGAAGCGCTCAAGCGCGCCGAGCAAGACAGCGGCGGCAAATTGCTTGGCGAAATCGAATCGCTCGACGTCGTCAATTTCCTGAGCTGGCGCTATCGCGATCCCGAAAAGCAACTGGCCGATCGTCTTGGGATCAAACCGAAGCACGCTTTTTACGGACCGGTCGGCGGCGAAAGCCCGATCCGCTATCTGCACGAAGCCGCGCAGCGCATCGCACGCGGCGAATGCAGCGTGGCTGCGGTCTGCGGCGCCGAAGCGCAGAACACCGCAACCAAGGCCGAACGCGCAGGCCTCACGCCGCCATGGACGCCGTTCGCCCATGATGTCGCCGAACCCAAACGCGGCGCCGCGTTCCAGAAGCCGATGGCGGTCAAGCTCGGCGTATTCAGGCCGGTGAGTGTCTATCCGTTTTACGAGGCCGCCACCTCGGCGCATTGGGGCCAAGCCCCGCGCGAGGCGATGGCGGAATCGGGCGCGCTGTGGTCGGCCTATTCCAGGACGGCTTGTGAAAACCCCAACGGCTGGCTGAAGCGGCGTTTTACGCCTGAGGAAATCACCACGCCTTCGCCGGACAACCGGCTGATCGCCTGGCCTTACACGAAACTGATGGTCGCCAATCCGACCGTCAATATGGGCGGGGCCGTGCTGATGACGAGCCTGGCGAAAGCTCGCGCTGCCGGTATCGCCGAGGATCGGCCCATTCACATCTGGGGCGGGGCGTCGGCGGAAGATCAGCGCGACTATCTCGAACGCGACAGCTTCGTCGAGAGTCACGCGCAGAACGCTGTGCTCAAGGCGGTCCTGGAGCTCGCCGGCGGCGACGGCAAGGCGTTCGACGCGATCGAGCTCTATAGCTGCTTTCCCTGCGTGCCGAAAATGGCGCGGCGAACCCTGGGCTTAGGCAGCGACGTGCAGCCGACCGTGACCGGCGGATTGACGTTCTTTGGCGCGCCGCTTAACACCTACATGACGCATGCGGCCTGCGCGATGGTGCGGAAGCTGCGCGGCGGCGCAAAACTCGGCCTGCTCTACGGCCAGGGCGGTTTCGTCACCAAGCATCATGGGCTGGTGTTGTCGCGGCAAGCGCCGCCCACACCGCTCGCCCAGGAGACAAGTGTGCAGAGTGAGGCGGATCGCCATAGGGGCCGCGTGCCGGATTTTGTCACCGAGGCCAATGGACGAGGTACGGTCGAAAGTTTCACCGCGATCTATGGCCGCAACAACGAGATCGAACACGGTGTGGTTATGCTTCGCACATCCGCCGACGCGCGCGCGCTGGCGCGGGTGCCGGCCAATGACCGACAGACACTGACGCATCTCTTGGACATGGACCGTACGCCGATTGGGTCGGTTGGCGAGATTGTTACGGCGGAGGATGGGGTGCTGGAGTGGCGGGTGGGGTGAATCGTGTCCCGGACGCGGTGCAGCGTCCTTCACGCTGCACCGCGTCCAGGACCCAGATAGAGCCGAGTTCGAAGCATGGGCCCCGGCTCAGCAGCGCATCGTTTCACGCTGCGCAGCGTCCGGGGCACGCCTACCCCTTTTCGCCCTGCTTTGCCGAAACCGTGGCCGGCCTGCCCTTCGTGCTGACGACGCGGACCTGATCGCCGTCGACGATGCCGTCGGGTGGCGCGTTGATGATGCGGTCTTCCAGGGAGACGCCAGAGGCCAGTTCGATATTACGTCCGAGATCGCGCGCGATCTTCACGGTCTTGAACAAGACGCGATCGTCAGGCCCGACGGTGGCGACGCGAAGGCCGTTCTGGTCGAAGACCAGCGCGCTCGCTGGAATGTTCAGCGGCACGCCGTCGCGCTGCAGGCTCAGGCGCACATTGGTGAAGGCGCCCGGCATCAATTCACCAGCGGCGTTGTCGAGGGCGAGCTGCATCTGCGTGGTGCCGGAATTGACATCGACCGACTGCGCGGAAGCTTCGACCATCGCATCGAAGGTACGATCCTTATATTCCGGCACGGAGATCACGGCCTTGGCGCCGATCCTGATCGCAGGCACGTAGGTCTGGGGCACGTTGACGTAGACCCGGAGCTTCCCGATGTCGGAGATCACAAACATCGGCGGACCGCTGCCGCCACCTGCATTGATCAGAGCGCCGACATCGGTGGCGCGCGCGGTGACGATGCCATCGAACGGCACGGTGATTTTCTTGTAGCCGGCCAATGCCTCGAGCCGTTCGACGTTGGCCTGGCTGGCGTTGACCGCGGCGTTCTTGTTGGAGAGGTCGGCGGTACGCTCGTCGATCTCCTGCATCGAGACGAAATTCGAGGCGATCAGCGTCTTGCGGCGGGCAAGCGTGACTTCGGACAGTTTCGCGCTGGCCTGCTGGTTGGCGAGATCGGCGCGCGCCTGCAGCAATTGCTGGTCGAGGTCCGGCGCATCGATTTCGGCAATGACTTCGCCGGCCTTGACCCGCGCGCCGATGTCGGCGCGCCAGCTTTTCAGATAGCCGTTGACGCGCGCAAAAATCGGCGCGCGATAATAGGCCTCCAGCCGGCCCGGCAAATCGATCGTGGCGCTAAGAACCCCGGGATCGGGATAAATGACGGCCACCGGCGGAATCGCCTGGTTGTCGGTCCACTCACGCAGCTTGGCGCTCGAATCCTCGCGCGCGCGGATGCCGCTGACCACCAGCATCAGTGCCGCGATCACGGCAACGATACTGAAGATGCCCAACTTCCGGCGAGAGACCGGCGAGCGAGATTCAGTGGGCATTCGGTGTCTCCGATAGAGCGGCGGCTCTGGCGCCCTGCTTCTTGTGTACCATACTGAATACCACCGGCACAAACATCAGCGTGGCGACGGTCGCGAAGATCAGCCCCCCGATCACCGCCCGGCCCAGCGGCGCGTTCGCTTCGCCGCCTTCGCCAAGGCCAAGCGCCATCGGCAACATGCCGATGATCATGGCGAGCGCCGTCATCAGCACCGGGCGGATGCGCACGAACCCTGCTTCGATGGCAGCCGCAATCGGATCGCCCAGTTCCTCATAGCGCTCGCGGGCGAAACTGATCACCAGCACGCTGTTGGCGGTGGCAACCCCCATGCACATGATCGCGCCGGTCAGCGCCGGTACCGAGAGCGTCGTCTTGGTTGAAAACAGCATCCAGACGATCCCCGCAAGCGCTGCCGGTAGTGCGGTAATGATCACGAATGGATCCGACCATGACTGGAAGTTCACCACGATCAGGAAATAGACGAGCACGATCGCTGCGAACAGCCCTAACAGCAGTCCGGTAAAGGCGCTGTTCATGGTCGCCACCTGACCGACCAGGACAACGGAAGAGCCCTTCGGCACGTCCTTGGCGGTATCGGCGATGGCGGCCCTGACATCCGTAGCGATGCCGCCGAGATCGCGCCCTTGCGGCGTCGCATAGATCTGCACCATCGGCTGGATATCGTATTGCGAGACGACCGCGCTCGAAACCGATCGCGTGATGTTGGCGATGCCGCCGAGAATGGGGGCGGTCGGGCCGCCCGAAGTAATCGGCAATGTCTCCAGCGCGCTCAACGAGTCGATCTGATATTGCGGGGTTTGCATCACGACCGTATAGGACACGCCGTTGTCGGGATTGAGGAAGTAGGTCGGAGCCACCTGCCCGCTGCCGGCGAGATTGACGGTGAGGCTGTTGGTGACGTCGCGCTCGGTCAGCCCGACAAATTGCGCACGCGTCCGATCGACGTCGATGTTGAACGTCGGATTGCTCGGCGATTGCTGGATGCGCGCGTCCGCGATCCCGGGGATCCGGCGAATCCGGGACATCAATTTATTGGCGTAGGCGAAATTCGCGTTCAAATTCCCGCCCCGGATCTGCAGGTCGATCGGCGCAGGCGCGCCGAAATTCAGGATCTGGTTGACGATATCGGCTGGCAGAAAAGCAAATGTCATTCCCGGAAAGGCACGTGGAAGCTGTTCTCGCAGCGCCTTGATGTAAAGTTCGGTCGGAGGATGATCCTCCTTAAGCTTGATCTGGATATCGCCATCCTGGGGGCCGATGACGCCGGTATTGTTGTAGGTCATGTTGATGCCACTGATCGGCATGCCGATGTTGTCGGCCATCGTCTCGATTTGATCCGGCGGAATGATCTTGCGGATCACCTTCTGCACGTCGGCGAATTGATTGGCGCTTTCCTCCAGGCGTGTGCCGATCTGGGTGCGCACATGCATCAGGATCTGGCCGGCATCGACGGAGGGGAAGAAATTCTGCCCGAGATACGGCAGCAGCAGAAACGAGGCTCCGACAAAGCCAAGGAAGACGATCACGAAAACCGGCCGCCGCTGCATCGCCAGCGTCAGCAGGTCGCGATATCCGCCGCGGAATCGCTCGAAGCCCGCCTCGAAGCCGCGCTGGAACCGCACGAGCGGATTGCGCGAGCGCGGCGGCGGCGCATCCTCGGCGTGGTGCAGATGCGGCTGCAACAGATACATCGCCATGGTCGGCACCAGCGTCCGCGACAGGATGAACGACCAGATCATCGCGAATATCACCGCTTCCGCCATCGGGACGAACAGGAAGCGGGGGACGCCTTGCAGGAAAAACATCGGCACAAACACGATGCAGATGCACAATAGCGACACGAACGCCGGCACCACGATCTGATTGGCGCCGTCCAGGATCGCGGTCTTGACTTCCTTGCCGTGCTCCAGATGCCAGTTGATGTTCTCGATCGTGACCGTGGCCTCATCGACGAGGATACCGACCGCGAGCGCCAGGCCGCCGAGCGTCATGATGTTGAGGGTTTCGCCGATCGCCGACAGCATAACGACCGAGCCAAACACCGAAAGCGGGATGGAAATCGCAATGATGATTGTCGATCGCCAGCTGCCCAGAAACAAAAGGATCATGATGCTGGTCAGGACCGCCGCGATCACGCCTTCGCGGACCACGCCTGCGATCGCGCCGGCAACGAATATCGACTGGTCGCCGACGAAACCGACCTTCAAATTGTCAGGAAGCGAGTCCTTGAAACTGACGACCTTCTTCTTGATGCCATCGATGATATCAAGCGTGGAGATATAGCCTGCCTTGAGCACCATCATCAGAACGGAGCGATTGCCGTTGACATGGACGATGTTGGTTTGTGGCGGATTGCCGTCTCGCACGGTGGCGACGTCCCGCACATAGACCATCGCGCCGTTGACGGCCTTGATCGGGAGATCGCCGAGCTCTTCGACCTTCAGCGGCGAGTTGTTGAGCTGGATAACGTATTCGAAGCCACCGATCTTCTGCGTGCCGGCCGGCTGGATCAGGTTTTGGGCGGCGAGCGCGTTGGCGACGTCCTGGCCCGACAACCCGAGCGCCTGCAGCGCCGACGGATTGAGATCGATCTGGATCTGACGCTGCTTACCGCCATAGGGATAGGGGACGGCGGCGCCTGGCACCGTGATCAGCGGCGTACGCAGCTGGTTGATGGCGATGTCGGCGAGGTTTTGTTCGGTGAGACCTTCGCCCGATAGCGCCAGCTGGAGGATTGGAACGGTGGAAGCGCTGTAGTTGAGGATCAGCGGCGGCGTCGCTCCAGGCGGCAAAAACTTGATGATCGTCTGCGAGACCGCCGTCACCTGCGCGTTGGCGGTGCGAATATCGACATTCGGCTGGAAGAATATCTTGACGATGCCGAAGCCGTTATACGAGTTCGCGGTAATGTGTTCGATATCGTTGACCGTCGTCGTCAGGATGCGCTGGAACTGCGTGGTGATGCGGCCGGCCATCTGATCCGGCGGCAGGCCGGTATACTGCCAGACCACCCCAATCACCGGGATTCGAATGTCCGGAAAGATATCGGTCGGCGTACGCAGCGCGGCGAGGGGCCCGAGGATCAGGAGCAGCAGCGCCAGCACGACGAATGTGTACGGCCGGCTCAGGGCGATACGGACAATTGCAGTCATAGAACAGGCATTCCTGCATCAATCTCGCGGGGTGCAGAGGCAATTCTTGCGCCGATTTAGCCGAAATGCACCAAAATGGCTAACCTGGCAGGCCTCCCCGCCTTCAATTCCGCGAGACCGGTCCCAAGGTCAAGCCTGCGAGGCCATAGCAAGCGAAGCTGAGATCAGCGCATCAGTTCGAGTGCGTCAGCGAAGAATTCCGGGCCGCCGAAATTGCCGGATTTTAGTGCAAGCAGCATCTCGCCGTTCTTCGCGCCGACAGCGCGCAACACCGGCACGCCTGCGGCGATCTCCGCGCCGACCAGAAAGCCCGGAATTCCCAGGCGATCCACCGCCGCGCCCGAGGTTTCGCCGCCGGCGACCACCAGGCGCCGCACGCCCAATTGCACCAGACCTTCCGCAATATCGGCCATCGCCTGCTCAATGGCATGCCCGGCTGCATCGCGGCCGTGACGTGCCTGAAGCGCTGCGACCTGGTCCGGCGTCGAGCTAGAGGCGATCAGGACCGCACCCTCCTTCAGCCTTTCTTTGGCCCAGGCCAGCGCGCGACGGGCTTCGTCCTTGCCGGCGACAATTTGCTCGGGATCAAGATGCAGGACCGGCATCACAGCTTCGGCTTTGGCGATCTGCTGCAGGGTCGCCTGCGAACAGCTGCCGGCAAGGCACGCCGCCGGTCCGCCGACCGGCGCATCGGAAACCGCGGTTGATGCGGTGGCTTTCACCCGGCCCGAGGCGACGAGCGCGCGGGCCAGACCGAGCCCGAACCCGGAGGCGCCAACCGACAAACGATGGTCCAGCGCGACTTGACCTGTTGTCTCCAGGTCGCGCTCGAAAACGGCGTCTACAATGGCGGCGCCAAAACCCTTGGCGGCAAGTTCTGCAAGGCGGGCCCGCGCCGCGTCCGGCCCGCGGGCGACAATGGCGAGATCGACCAGGCTGATTTTGGTTTGGCTTTGGTGCGCCAGCACCCGCACGAGATTGGAATCGTGCATCGGGTTGAGCGGATGATCTTTTAAGGGGCTCTCGTTTAGCGGTACTGAACCGACGAACAGATTGCCCTGATAGACGGTGCGGCCGGTCTCCGGGAACGCCGGCGTCACCAGCACCATCGTATCGCCGGAATCGGCCCGCAGCGCATCCATCACGGGGCCGATATTGCCGGCGTCGGTGGAATCGAAAGTCGAGCAGACCTTGAACAGCACGTGGCCTGCGCCCCGCCCGCGCAGCCATTTGTCGGCGGCGCGCGAGCGCGCCACCGCAAGGCCTGCTTCGATCGACCGGCTTTTCAGCGACACCACCACCGCATCGACGTCAGGCAGCGCAAGTTGATCTGCGGGAACGCCGATCGTCTGCACCGTGCGCAGACCACAGCGCGTCAGCGTGTTGGCGAGATCGGAGGCGCCAGTGTAATCGTCGGCGATGCAGCCCAGCGCCAATGTCACGGCTTTACTCCTAATGTCCCGAATCCGAAGTTCGCATCCTGGTGCAGCGTCCTCTCGAGCGAACTTCGGATTCGAAAGGACATTAGAAACCTATAATTCTAGTGCGATTTTGGTTCAGAAGTTCTCTTGGAGAACTTGGGGCTAGGGTGAAGAGAACTTCTGAACCACCGCACTAGCGTAGGGCTTGAACCAGGCAAGGCCGTCGGCGGTCTTTCCCTTCGGATTATATTCGCAGCCGACAAAGCCGCGATAACCGAGCCGGTCGAGCTCGGCGAACACAAACGGATAATTCAACTCCTCGCCGTCGGGCTCGTTGCGCGAGGGAATGCTGGCGATCTGGATGTGGCCGATGATCGGCATCATCTCGCGCAGCCGCATGGTCACGTCGCCATGAATGATCTGGCAGTGATAGATGTCGAACTGCAGCTTCAGGTTCGGGATTTTCAATTCGTTGATCAGGTCGCGGGCGAACAGGAAATCGTTGAGAAAATAGCCGGGCACGTTGCGCGGGTTGATCGGCTCGATCACGACATCGAGGCCGTGGGGCATGAGGAACTCCGCCGCCCACACCACCGATTTGCGAAACGCCGCCACGGCTTGCGGATCGCCTCGGTTGGCGATGCCCGCCATCAGATGCAGGCGCTTGACGCCGGTCGCCTGCGCGTACGGCAGCGCGGTGCGCAGGCTCTGTTGCAGGTCGGCAAAACGCTCCGGCAGCGCGGCAAAACCCTTTTCGCCGGCGTCCCAATTGCCGGGCGGCAGGTTGAACAGCGCCTGGGTCAGGCCGTTGGCGCGCAGGCGCTTGCCGATCTCTTCGGCCGGATGGGCGTAAGGAAACAGGAACTCGACCGCGGCGAATCCTGCTTTCGCCGCCGCGTCGAAACGGTCGAGGAACGGCACGTCGTTGAACATCATGGTGAGATTGGCGGCAAAACGGGGCATCGGCTGTCCTCTTGCTCTTTGTGGCTACTTCGGCTCGCCGGGCAGATGGGTGCCGGTGACCCGGGCATACATCCGCGCCACCGAGATATCGTCGTCGCGGCCCATGCCGGAGGCCGACGTCATCAGGAACATCTGCAGCGCGGCGGCTGCTAGCGGCACCGGGAATTTCGCCGTGCGCGCCATGTCCTGGATGATGC
>DASQOU010000364.1:0-41175 GCA_035644295.1 Bradyrhizobium sp. | reverse complement strand
AGCGCCAGAATTTCCGCGGCGCGCTTGACGCCCTTGTTGATCTCATCGGCGTTCGCCCCTCGCAGCTTGAGCGAAAATCCCATGTTGTCGGCGACCGTCATATGCGGATAGAGCGCATAATTCTGGAACACCATGGCGATGTCGCGCTCTTTGGGCTGAATATTATTGACGACGCGGTCGCCGATTGAAATCGTGCCCGAGGTGATGTTTTCGAGCCCGGCCAGCATCCGCAACAAGGTCGATTTGCCGCAGCCTGAGGGGCCGACCAGCACGACAAAGGCGCCGTCCTCGATCGGTATCGACACGCCGTGCAGGACTTCAAAGCCGCCAAACGATTTTCGCACGTCGCGGATATGCACTGACGACATAAAAAAGCCTCCCGAATACGCCCTTAAGCCGGCGGAGAATGCCGCGCTTGTCCTTGATTTGACCGGGGTCATACCAGACTTTTTCGGTGCTGTCCTTGGATCAAAGTCGTAGGCGTTCGCCTAGGCGGCCGCCGCCGTTGCGAAGCCCGCGGTGACATGCAAACATCGGCCGCCAACACAAAGATTACGCACAAAAATAAGGCGTGTGCGCTGCGGGAGAACCCATGAACAAGCCGCTTACCGGCGTCACCAGGCGCAAACTTCGTTCCAGCGAGTGGTTTAACAACCCGCACAACCCCGGAATGACCGCGCTCTACCTCGAGCGCTACCTCAATTACGGCCTGACCCGGCACGAGCTGCAGTCCGGCAAGCCGATTATCGGCATCGCGCAGACCGGCAATGATCTGTCGCCCTGCAACCGCCACCATCTCGAATTGGCACACCGGGTCCGGGAGGGAATTCGCGCCGCAGGCGGGATCGCGATGGAATTTCCGATGCATCCGATCCAGGAGACCGGGAAACGCCCGACTGCGGCGCTTGACCGCAACCTCGCCTATCTCGGACTGGTCGAAATCCTGTTCGGCTACCCCCTGGACGGCGTGGTCCTGACCACAGGCTGCGACAAAACCACGCCCGCCTGCCTGATGGCGGCGGCAACCGTCAATCTGCCGGCCATTGTGCTGTCCGGCGGACCGATGCTGAACGGTTGGCACAATGGGGAAAGGTCGGGTTCCGGAACCGTGGTCTGGAAAGCGCGCGAGCGGCTGGCGGCCGGCGAGATCGACTATGAGGAGTTCATGAACATCGTGGCGTCGTCGGCGCCATCAGTCGGCCATTGCAACACCATGGGCACCGCCTCGACCATGAATTCGCTGGCCGAGGCCTTGGGCATGTCGCTACCCGGGTGTGCTGCGATCCCCGCGCCTTACCGCGAACGCGGCCAGATCGCCTATGAGACCGGCAAGCGCATCGTCGGGATGGTCTGGGAGGATCTCAAACCGTCCGACATCCTGACGCGAAAGGCTTTCGAGAACTGCATCGTCGTCAATTCGGCGATCGGTGGCTCGACCAACGCGCCGATTCATATCAACGCGCTCGCGCGCCATATCGGTGTGGAGCTTGCGATCGACGATTGGCAAACATTCGGTCACGCCATTCCGCTTCTGGTGAATATGCAGCCGGCCGGCTTCTACCTCGGCGAGGAATTCCATCGCGCCGGCGGCGTGCCGGCCGTGGTGCGCGAACTGATGACCGCCAGGCGCATCCATGAGGACGCCATGACGGTGAACGGCCACACCATGGGTGACAATTGCCGCGAGGCGCCCAAGCCCGACGGCGACGTGATCTGGAGCTTCGACAAGCCGCTCGTGAAGGACGCCGGTTTTTTGGTGCTGCGCGGCAACCTGTTCGATTCCGCGATCATGAAGACGAGCGTGATCTCCAAGGAATTCCGCGACCGCTACCTGATCAACCCCAAGGATCCCAACGCCTTCGAGGGGCGCGCCATCGTATTCGAGGGCCCGGAGGATTATCACGCGCGGATCGACGATGCCTCGCTCGACATCGACGAGCGCTGCATCCTGTTCGTGCGCGGCACCGGCCCGATCGGCTATCCCGGCGGCGCCGAGGTCGTGAACATGCAGCCGCCGGCGGCACTGATCAAACGCGGCATCCTGTCCCTGCCCTGCATCGGCGACGGCCGCCAATCCGGTACCTCGGGCTCGCCGTCGATCCTCAACGCCACACCCGAAGCCGCCGCCGATGGCGGGCTGGCGATCCTCAAAACCGGAGACAAGGTCCGCATCGATCTCAACAAGGGCAGTGCCAACATCCTGATTTCCGACGAGGAGCTGAAGAAGCGGCGCGCGGAGCTGAAAGCCAAGGGCGGCTTCCCCTTTCCGGCGAGCCAGACGCCGTGGCAGGAGCTCTATCGCTCCACCGTCGGCCAGCAGGCCACCGGCGCCTGCATGGAATTCGCCACGCGCTACCACGACATCGCGGGCCGGGTCGGAGTGGCGAGGGATAATCATTAGTCAGCTTCGTCGTTGCCGGGCGAATTCCACCGTCATTCCGGGATGGTCCGAAGGACCAGACCCGGAATCTCGAGATTCCGGGCTCGATGCGGAGCCTGTCATCGGGCCGGCCATAGGCCGGACCCGTTGGCATCGCCCCGGAATGACAAAAGGAGAACAACATGTCAGACCGCCTGAAGGGCAAACGCGCATTCGTCACCGCTGGCGCGGCCGGCATTGGCCGCGCTTCGGCCATCGCCTTTGCGCGCGAGGGCGCAACTGTTTTTGCGACCGACATCGACGAGAAGGGCCTGGCTGGGCTCGCCAAGGAGGGCGTCACCGAGGCGGCGCGGCTCGATGTACGCGACACGTCGGCAGTCGCAGCGATGGCCAAACGCGTCGGCCCGATCGATATCCTTCTGAATGCGGCGGGCTTCGTGCATCATGGCACCGTGCTCGATTGTTCCGACGAGGACTGGGATTTCTCATTCGACCTCAACGTCAAGTCGATGCACCGGACGATCCGGACCTTTCTGCCGGGGATGCTGGAGCGAGGGCACGGCTCGATCGTGAACATCTCCTCCGCCGCCGGCGTGTTCAAGGCCGCGCCCAACCGCTACGTCTATGGCGCCACCAAAGCCGCGGTCGCGGCGCTGACGCGCGCGGTCGCCACCGACTTCATCACCAAGGGCATCCGCTGTAACTGCATCTGCCCAGGTACGATCGAGACGCCATCGATGCTGAGCCGTGCCGCCGCCGCAGGCCCCGGTGGACGCGAGATGTTCGTGTCCCGACAGCCGATGGGGCGGCTCGGCACTGCCGAAGAGATCGCTTCGCTCGCGGTTTATCTCGCCAGCGACGAAAGCGCTTTTACGACGGGCGTTGCGCATATCATCGACGGCGGCTGGACGCTCTAGAAGACCTCATCCTGAGGAGCGGCGTCTTCGCCGCGTCTCGAAGGATGAGCCCGGGATTCCCTCATGGTTCGAGACGCGCGCAAGAGCGCGCTCCTCACCATGAGGATCACACGTGAAAGGACCTCCCCATGAACAAGATCGATCTGAGCGGCCGCTGCGCCGTTGTTACCGGCGGCGCGCAGGGTTTTGGGCGCGCGATCACCGAGCGTTTTATCGCCTCTGGCGCGAAGGTCGCGATCTGGGATCACGACCAGCCGTTCGCCGAGAAGACGGCCAAGGAAATCGGCGCCGGGGTCACGGCCTTCAAGGTCGACGTGTCCGATCTCGCTGCCGTTGAAAAGACGCGCGATACGACGCTTAGCGCCTTCGGCAAGATCGACATTCTCGTCAACAACGCCGGCATCGCGGGCGTCAACAAGACGGTGTGGGAAACCGACCTCGAGGAATGGCGCAAGGTGCTGCGCATCAATCTCGACGGGCCTTTTATCTGTTGCAAGGCGATCGTGCCCTCGATGGTCAAGCAAAACTACGGCCGCATCGTCAACATCGCTTCCATCGCAGGCAAGGAGGGTAACCCGAACGCGGCACACTATTCGGCCTCAAAGGCCGGCCTGATCGCTTTGACAAAATCGCTCGGTAAGGAGCTTGCCCAATACGACATCCTGGTCAACGCGGTGACGCCCGCGGCCGCAAAGACCGCGATCTTCGACCAGCTGACGCAGCAACACATCGATTTCATGTTGTCGAAAATTCCGAAGGGACGTTTTGTGCTGGTGGAAGAACTCGCGGCCATGGTGGCGTGGCTGGCATCGGAAGATTGCGCGTTTTCGACCGGTGCGGTGTTCGACATTTCCGGCGGGCGGGCGACGTATTAGAAGTTGGCTGATGCCGCTTCTGGGAGTGGCGGCGGTTTCCCAGTCATATAGGCACGTGCTAGCGTCCTCCATCCGCCCAACCGCTCAGGACATCCGTGAACATCACCCTCTACGACGTATCCGTCTGGGTCTTGCCCCTCGTCATCGCCATCACCTTCCATGAGGCCGCCCACGGTTTTGTGGCGCACCGGCTCGGCGACAACACGGCTTATGATCTCGGCCGCGTCAGCTTCAATCCACTGCGGCATATCGACCCCTTCGGCACGCTGATCATGCCGGCGATCCTGCTGATGGCGCATTCGCCATTTCTGTTCGGCTACGCCAAGCCGGTGCCGGTGAATTTTCGCGCCTTGCGGAGCCCGCGGATCGATATGGTCTTGGTGGCGCTCGCCGGGCCGGCCACCAATATTGCCCTGGCCCTGCTCGCGGCGGCGGCGTTTCATGTTGTGGGTTACCTGCCGGCCAACGTCGCCCCGTGGGGGGCCGAAAATCTGAAAAACGCTCTGATTATCAACGTCATCCTTGCGATCTTCAACATGCTTCCGATCCCACCCTTGGACGGCGGGCGGGTCGCAGTCGGGTTGTTGCCGAAGGTATTGGCTCTCCCGCTTTCCCGGCTGGAGCCGTTCGGGATGCTGATCCTGATCGGAATCCTGATCCTGCTTCCGCTTGCGGGTTCGCAGTTCGGTCTAAATCTTGATGTTATTTCGGCGATACTGAGGACATCGACCGGCTTCGTCATCTGGCTGATCCTCGCGGTCACTGGAAACACATAGCCAACGCGTTTTCAAGCGGTGGGGAACCGGTGAAGAAAATGCGCCAAACAAAGACCTAGACCGGCCGGAAGGGAACAGAGGCCATCTTGATCAAAGCAGCCGACATGATGATTGCGCGACGCGCCGATACCCGGGCGAGAGCGGATTTTGCGACCTGGAACATGATGGCGAAACTGAATGGCGCCTCCTCCCTGCCCGCTGAAGCCCAGACGTTCCTCGAACGCTACAAGGCGCTGTGGGAGGAGAAGGGAGAGGCCGAAGCAACCGACGCCATCATCCAAATCATCTACAAAAGCTATTATGAGGAAATGGGCGGCGCCGGCGAGCCACCCGATGTCAAAGCCCATCCCGTCCGCAAGGCGACCGGTAACGTCACCGCGTTCAAGCGTCCGCCTCCCCAGCGTGCCAAAGCCGCCAGCGGTTCGCAGGCAAAGCCCCGGCTTCCCGTCGCCCTGATTTTTGCCTGCCTCGTCGTCGTCTATACAGGACTTCGATATTTCTTGCGGTGAACGCGCGGGCGCAGCCTCCCAGGCATGCAGATCATTTTGCCGCATCGCTAGGCGGAACGTGGATGCCGGGCAGCCATCCACGTCTACCTCTTTGAATTGGAAACGCGCGGTTACCCGGGATCGCAGGCAAGTTTACACGGTCTGCGCAAGGCAGACTGCTACGCCGGGCAATATCCATTCAGCCCCGCGCCTTGACCTTGAAGATCACGGGCAAGGTGAAGTTCAACCCCTCGTCGGCCACCGCAGGCGGCGGCTGCGGCACCGGATCGGATCGCCGGACCATCGCGAGCGCCGCCTCGTCAAAGGCCGCATCGCCCGATCCCTTGACGATGCTTGTCGACAGAACATGGCCCATTCGGTCCAGCACGAAGCTCACCACGATCTCGGCGCTTTTCTGCGAGCGGTCCGCGGGGTAACGCTTGTGACGGTCCAGATGGGCGATCAACTCCTTCTGCCAGGTGGCACGCAGGCGCAGCGTGCTTGCGCCGGTGCCTAACACGGGCGCCACCGAACGCACCCCCTCCGGAATCGCTTCGGAGCTAGGCGTTGCGGTTGCCTCGGTGGCGAGCGACTCCATCGATGCGGAAGTCTCCACCTCGGCGATTTTTGCATCCTCTTCCTTGGGTTTGCTCGGACTGTTTGGCGTTACCACGCGGTCGGCGTCGTTACTTTCGGTCGGAACGTCTTTGGGAAGCTCGGTCTCCTTCACCTCGGCCTTCTGCTCGGCGAGCGCCGGTGCCGCCACCGACGCCTCCGCATCCGGACCCGGCGGCAGATCGGTCGCTTCAAGACGGGGCGACGTCATGTCGAGCCCGATCTCGATCGCCGCTGCACCGAATGTGTCGTCGGGTTCGACGGTACGCAGATGCGCCACCGCCAGCGCGCCACCCCCGACATGCAGCACGAGCGCGCCCAGGGCGGCGAAAGCCCACAGCCGCCGCGAAGGTTTTTGTTCGGTGTCGAAGTCGGGCATTGCGATATATCAGCCGCTGAAGGGGCCCCTGAATTCTAATCGGACTAGGGCTTGGGATTTTCAGGCGCCGAAGGCGCCGCTGCGCTATCCGGAACGCCCTCCAGCGCGACCAGCTTGATCTTGGCGTAGCCGCCGGCGCGCAGGATTTCCAGCACGTCCATCAGCTCGCCATAAGGTACCGCGCGGTCGGCGCGCAGGAAAATGAAACGATCCCTGCTGCCGTCGGCCATCGCGTCGAGCGAGCGAACGAGATCGGCGCGCTTGACCGGGGTTTCTCCGATCGCCACGGCGAGATCAGGCTTGATACTGACGTAAGTCGGCTTGTCCGGCTTCTTCTGCGCGATCGCGGTCGACGATGGCAGGTCGATCGGAAGGTCGACGGTCGACAGCGGCGCCGCTACCATGAAGATGATCAGGAGAACAAGGATGACGTCGATGAAGGGCGTGACGTTGATCTCGTGCGTCTCAGCGAAATCGGCGTCGTCATCAAGTTCCGTATCGGTGATCGAAGCAGCCATCATCTACTCCGCGGCGCGCGATTTCGTGCCGCCCAGCGAGCTGACATGGGTGCGGTCGAGATCGCGCGACAGCAATCGTCCCGCGGCACCCGACGAGCGGCCGACCAGTTCGAGATAACCCTTCGTCACCCGCGTGAAGTGATTATAGATGATGACGGCGGGGATCGCCGCTGCGAGGCCGAACGCGGTCGCCAGCAGCGCTTCGGCGATGCCGGGAGCGACGACGGCGAGATTGGTCGTCTGCGATTTCGAAATGCCGATAAAGCTGTTCATGATGCCCCACACCGTGCCGAACAGCCCGACGAACGGCGAGGTCGCGCCGATGGTTGCAAGCAGTCCCATGCC
This sequence comes from Bradyrhizobium sp., assembly GCA_035644295.1. Lineage (GTDB taxonomy): Bacteria > Pseudomonadota > Alphaproteobacteria > Rhizobiales > Xanthobacteraceae > Bradyrhizobium. The sequence continues at coordinate 33,882 of DASQOU010000364.1, read as the reverse complement.
GAGCCTGATCCGCCGCGCTTCCGCGCGCACGATCTCGGCAAAGCTCGATGCCGCCCGTTCCTTGATGCCGGCGTCGCTGGAAATTCCCGCCGACTGCCGCGCCTCGCGCATGGCGGCAGCCAGCAGCGAGGATAAGATGCTGTCGTTAGCTCCCAGCGCGAATTGCGCCTCCGCCAACGATCGTGCATCGCCGATTCTGCCGAGCGCGGCGCGCAGCCTGCGCTTGATAAGCGATAGCTCGACCATCTTCGCGATGAAAATCGTCCACGTCACCAGCGAGGCGAAGGCAAGGCCGATCATCACGGCCTTCACCAGGATATCCGCCGACAGGAACATCGACCATGGCGATAACTCGCGCAGCGCTACCGCCGTCGATTTCAGCGGCCGGCTGACGCTATCGGCCGGCGCTGCCGTCACATCGGAGGCAGCCGGCGCGGGTTGGACCACGGCTTGTTCTGGAACGACCGCCGGTTGCGAAGCCGCTGGAGCCTGTTGAAGCGCGGGCGTTGCTTTCTGTTGCGCCGATATTGGTGACGCCAGCGAAAGCATTGCCAGCGCAACGATGACAGCAAATCCAGCGCGATAAGGTGACTTGTTCATACTTCAGCTCAGTGCGGACCGGATCGCGAAGACATGCATCGGTCCAGTTACGATCGTTACGGGAGGCCGAGCCAGAACCAGGACGCGGGCCGAATTGGGGCCGGCAATCCCTGACGTTATATTATAACATCAGGGATTGCCGAGGGGTGTCAACGGTATTCGCGATTCCCGTTATTTGGCGGCGACGTTACCCGGAGGCTCGGCTAAGGTTTTGATACGCTCCTTGATGTCTCTCAGCGTCTTGAGGCTGGTTTCGATGGCGACAGCCGGAACGTCTCGCAGCACGTCAACCGCAATGGCGTCGCGCAGACTATCAAGATCATCGGCCAGCTGCCGCCCACTTGCGGTGAGAAACAGACGGTTGGCCCGCCGATCCCTGGGGTCGCTGCGGCGCTCGACAAGACCGTGCTCGACCAGCCGGTCAAGCAAACGAACCAGCGAGATCGGCTGCAGTTCGAGCACATCGGCCAAATCCACCTGGGAAAGCCCCTCCTGCTCGCGCAGCCGGAACAGGACAATCCACTGCGCACGCGTCGTGCCTCGGCCTTTGGCGCGGTGATCGATATAGTTGCGCAAAAAGCGCGAACTTTCGACAAGCTGCGTAATTAGCTGCCTTTTAAGATCGAGAGACATACGTTCCAAGGTCCCCGAAGCTTGCGAATTGTTTAGGATTCTCAAGCTATAGTGTGTTTACACATTAAGTGCACGCATATTATATCTGGAATCTCTATGAACCTTTTTGAAGACCCGCTACTTCTTATTTTTTGGACCTGCAGGCCGACATGAACAAGTCGCGGACTATGCGTTGGATTTTGCTGCTGCTGGCCGTGGCCGGGCTGGGCTATTTCGGCTGGCAGCGATTTCGTGGTGAGGATCAGGCGACTGCGGCGGCCAATGCGCAGAAGACGGCTCGCAATGCGGTTCGGGTTAGCGTTGCGCCGGTCGAGAAGGCCGACTTTCCCGTCTATCTGACGGGGCTTGGAACGGTTCAGGCTTTCAACACAGTCGTGGTTCGCTCCCGCGTCGATGGCCAGATTGACAAGATCGCCTTCAAGGAAGGCCAATTGGTCAAGCAGGGCGAACTGCTCGCCGAGATCGATCCCCGTCCGTACCAGGCAACGTTGGATCAGGCCAAGGCCAAGAAGGAGCAGGACGAGGCCAGTCTGGCAAACGCCAATCTCGATCTGCAGCGCTATACCAAGCTCGGTGAATTCGCGACCCGGCAGCAGCTCGACACCCAGCGATCCACCGTGCAGCAACTGACCGCGCAGATCGCCGCCGACACCGCGGCCATCGCCAACGCCCAGACCCAACTCGACTATACCACCATCAAAGCACCCATCTCAGGCGTGGTCGGCTTGCGCCAGGTCGATCTCGGCAACATCGTCAATGCCGCGACGCAGACCGGGATTGTCACGATTACCCAGATCGAGCCGATTAGCGTCATTTTCACCGCGCCTGAAGAGCAATTGCCGTATATAAATGAGGCGCAGGCCGTTGCGCCGCTCAAGACCATCGCGATCACGACCGATGGCAAGAAGCCTCTGGCGGAAGGAGCACTGGCGGTGGTCAACAATCAGGTCGACTCCACCAGCGGCACCATCCGCCTCAAGGCCGTGTTCGACAACAAGGATCACGCATTGTGGCCGGGCCAGTCCGTCTCCACGCGGCTCCTGGTGCAGACGATCAAGGGCGCCACAGTGGTTCCGGACGACGCGATCCAGCATGGCACCGACGGCCTCTATGCCTTTATCGTCAACCAGGACAACAAGGCTGAACTGCGCAAGCTCAAGGTCAGCCAGTCGATCGACGGACGCTCGGTGGTCGACACAGGCCTGTCACCTGGCCAGCAGGTCATTACCGCAGGCCAGTACAAAGTGCAGTCGGGCACCCTCGTCAGCTCGGCTGTGGCGAGCTCGGATGCGGCGCAACCGAAGGTCCGGCAGGAATGAGCGAAGGGATTTCAGCACCCTTTATTCGTTACCCCATCGGCACCTCGCTGATGATGGCCGGTATTCTCTTCGTCGGCCTTGTCGCCTATCCGCTGCTGCCGGTCGCGCCGCTGCCTCAGGTGGACTTCCCGACCATCCAGGTCGCCGCCCAATTGCCGGGCGCGAGCCCTGAAACGATGGCCTCGTCGGTGGCGCAGCCGCTGGAGCGGCAATTAGCGCAGATTCCGGGCATCGCCCAGATGACCTCGACGAGTTACCTGGGAACCACCGCCGTCACCATCCAGTTCGATCTCAACCGCAACATCGACGGCGCCGCCAACGACGTCTTGGCCGCTATTAACGCCGCCGGCGGCCAGTTGCCCAAGAACCTTCCCTCGCCCCCTACCTACCGCAAAGTCAACCCGGCGGATTCGCCGATCCTGCTGCTGTCGGCAACGTCGGATTCGTTGCCGCTGACCACGGTCAGCGACTCCGTCGATGCCCAGCTCGCGCAGCAGATCAGTCAGATCTCCGGCGTAGCGCAGGTCACAATCGGCGGCCAGCAAAAGCCGTCGATCCGCGTCCAGGTTGATCCGGCGAAACTGGTCGCCAAGGGCCTGTCGCTCGAGGACGTGCGCAACCAGATTGCGATCACGACGGTCGACAGCCCGAAGGGCAACATCGACGGCGAGAAGCGCGCCTTCACGATTTACGCCAACGACCAGATGCTGGACCCGAAGGACTGGAACGACGTCATCGTCGCCTACCGCAATGGCGGGCCTTTGCGGATTCGCGACATCGGTCAGGCCGTGACGGGACCGGAGGACGCCAAGCAGGCGGCCTGGGCCAATGGCAAGCGCGGCGTGTTCCTGGTGGTCTACAAGCAACCCGGCGCGAACGTCATCGAGACCGTGGACAAGATCAAGTCGCTGCTGCCGAGGCTGGTGGCTGCGATTCCGGCGGCCATCAAGATCGAAGTCATCAGTGATCGCACCCTGACCATCCGAGCCGCCGTCGATGATGTTCAGTTTACGCTGCTCCTGACCATCGCGCTCGTCGTCATGGTTATTTTCGTTTTCCTGCGCAGTTTCTGGGCAACCGTCATTCCAACCGTGACTGTTCCTTTGGCGCTGCTCGGTGCCTGCGCGCTGATGTGGGTATTCGGCTATACCCTCGATAACCTTTCATTGATGGCGTTGACGATCGCCGTCGGGTTTGTCGTCGACGACGCCATCGTGATGCTGGAAAACATCACGCGGTATGTCGAGGAAGGCGAGAGGCCGATGGCCGCCGCGTTCAAGGGCGCCAAGGAAATCGGATTTACGATCATATCGATCAGTATTTCGCTGGTCGCCGTGTTGATTCCGCTGCTGCTCATGGGCGGCATCATCGGACGTCTGTTCCGCGAATTCGCGGTGACACTGGCGATGACGATTTTCGTGTCGATGGTGGTCTCGCTGACGCTGACGCCGATGATGGCATCGCGTTTCCTGCGCGCGCATAGCGAAGCCCCCAAGCACGGCCGCTTCTATCAATGGAGCGAACGCGGTTTCGACGCCATGCTGAGCGCCTATGAGCGCGGGCTCGACCTTGCCATGCGCTGGAAATTGACGACGCTGGTCATTTTCTTCGTAACGCTGGGATTGTCGGTCTATCTGTTCGTCATCATTCCGAAGGGATTCTTTCCTCAGCAGGACGTCGGCCTGATCACCGCAACGTCCGAAGCCAATCAGGACATTTCCTTTGCCGCTATGAAGCAGCGGCAGGAGGCCCTTGGCGCGATCGCAATGGCTGATCCCGCCGTCGCCTCCGTGGCGATGGCAATCGGCGGCAATGGCAGGGCCGGCAATAACGGCAGCGTTTTCATCACGCTGAAACCGCGTGATGAGCGCGACGTCTCCGCCCAGCAGATCATCACCCGCCTGCGTCCCCAGTTCGAAAAGGTCGAGGGCGCCCGGCTGTTCATGCAGGCGGCGCAGGACGTGCGGCTCGGTGGCCGCCCGACCCGGACGCAGTTCGAGTTTACGCTACAGGACGCCAACCTCGAGGAACTGAACGAGTGGGCGCCCAAGATCCTGGCCAAGATGAAGGAGCTGCCGGAGCTGCGCGATGTCGCGACCGACCAGCAGACGCAGGGAACGACGCTGCAGCTGAAGATCAATCGCGACACCGCGTCGCGCTTTGGCATCCAGCCGCAATTGATCGACGACACGCTCTACGACGCCTTCGGCCAGCGGCAGGTGACTCAGTACTTCACCCAGCTCAACAGCTACCACGTGATCCTGGAAATCCTGCCCGAGTTGCAAGGCAACATCGACACGCTCAACAAGCTCTATATCAAGTCGCCAATGACCGGCGATCAGGTGCCGTTGTCGACCTTTGCGACCTGGACCAGCGTGCCGGTCCGTTCACTCTCGATCAGCCATCAGGGACAGTTTCCGGCGATTACGATCAGCTTCAACCTTGCGCAGAACGCGGCGCTCGGGCAAGCGACCGATGCCGTGCAAAGGGCGATGGCCGAACTCGGTACGCCCGCAACCCTCAACTCCAGCTTCCAGGGCACCGCGCAGGCGTTCCAGCAGTCGCTCGGCACCGTGCCGCTGCTGATCATGGCGGCGCTCGTGGTCGTGTATCTGATCCTTGGCATTCTCTATGAAAGCTACATTCATCCGCTGACCATTCTCTCGACGCTGCCCTCGGCAGGTGTTGGTGCGCTGGCGATCCTGATGCTGTTTGGGTACGACTTCAGCCTGATCGCACTGATCGGCATCATCCTGCTGATCGGCATCGTCAAGAAGAACGGCATCATGATGGTCGACTTCGCGATCTCTGCAGAGCGCAACGAACATCTGACCCCGGAACAGTCGATCCGCAAGGCCGCCCTGCTGCGGTTTCGTCCCATCATGATGACGACGATGGCGGCCATGCTTGGCGGCGTGCCGCTGATGCTGGGGACGGGTACCGGATCGGAAATCCGCCAGCCGCTTGGCTATGCGATGGTCGGAGGGCTGATCGTCAGCCAGGCCCTCACGCTGTTCACCACGCCCGTCGTCTATCTCTATCTCGACAGGCTTTCGAATGCCTTTTCGAACTGGGGACGCTCGAAGGACGACGACGACCACGTGGCCGAACACGGCCCCGTCAAGGAAGCTGCCGAGTGACGTGACTTCGATGGCTCGCCACCGCCTCATCGGAGCGACGCTCCTCGGAGGGCGCACGGTGAAGGGCCTCAGCCGGTGCCGAGATAGGCCTTCTGCACCTGCGGATCATTGGCGAGAGCTGCTGCCGTGCCCGACAAGACGCTCTTGCCGACCTGCAGGACGGTCGCGAAATCCGAAACTTCCAGCGCAAGTTCGATGGATTGCTCGGCGAGCAGGATGGTCAGCCCCTCTTTGTGCAGCCGTTCGAAAGTCTCGTACATCTTTTCGACCACCGCCGGCGCCAAGCCCAGCGACGGCTCATCCAGCATCAGGAGTTTGGGGTCACTCATCAGGGCACGACCGACCGCCAGCATCTGGCGTTCGCCGCCGGACATGGTGCCCGCGCGCTGATTGCGCCGCTCCTTAAGCTTCGGAAAGATTTCGTAGACGCGATCGAGCAGCACCGCGGTGCGGGCCTTGTCGCGCAATGGGGTCGCTCCCAGCTTGAGGTTATTCTCAACGCTTTGTTGCACGAACAGCCGCCAGCCTTCGGGCGACAAGGCAAGGCCCTTGCGCACGATCGAAAACGCGCTCTGCCCGCCAATCTCGTCGCCACGAAATCCGATCGAACCGGAGTGCAAGGGAATGAGACCCGCGATGGCGTTGAGAACGGTGGTCTTGCCGCCGCCGTTGGAGCCGAGCAGCGCGACGACGCTGCCCTCGGGCACATCGAGCGAGACGTCGGACACGCCGATCAAGTCGCCGTAGCGAACTTCCAGATGCTCGATCTTGAGCAAGGCGGCACTCACGTTGCGGGCCCGCCCATCAACTCGATCGGCGTGTGGGCCGCGGCGGCCTTGGCGGCGCGCTTGCCCAAATAAGCTTCGATGACGGCCGGGTTGCCGGTAACCTCGCGCGGACTGCCTTGCGCGATCTCGCGGCCTTGATGAAAAACCACCACGCGGGTCGCCAGCGACATGATGACTTCCATGATGTGCTCGACAATGACGAGCGTAATGCCCGAACGATGAATGTCGCGCACAAGATCGATGGCGAGCTGGACTTCGCGCTGGGTGAGGCCTGCCATCGCTTCGTCAAGCAGCAGCACCTTGGGTTCGGTCGCAAGCGCGCGCGCGATCTCCAGCCGCTTGCGGCCCGGCGTTCCCAGCGATCGCGCCGGGACCTCGGCGAGTCTACCCATGCCGACCCGCTCCAGCACGGCGCGCGCGCTCCTCTCGGCTTCGGACCTGCGGGAGGTACGAAGAAACGCGCCGATCATCACGTTCTCCAACACCGACATGCCCTCGAAGGTCTGCGGCACCTGGAAGGTCCGCGCGAGACCCATTTGCGCGCGCGCCTCGGGGGCGAGATTGGTGATGTCGCGGCCGTCGAACAAGACGCGCCCAGATGTCGACAGCAGATCGCCGGTCAGGCAATTGAAGAAAGTGGATTTGCCGGCGCCGTTCGGCCCGATCAGGCCGAGAATGTCGCCCTGCTCCAGGGCGACTGAAGCCGCATCTACGGCCTTGAAACTACCAAAGGCTTTGGTGACCTCGCGGGCTTCAAGGAGCATGGGCCGCTCCCCTCGCCGCTTCGACGTCCGGCTTCTTGCCGTTTTGCTTCGCCCACATGCGATTGATCAACGTCAAGATGCCGCCTGGCTGAAACCGCGCGATCAGCACGATGATCGCGCCATAGAGGACAAAGGTCAGGCCGGCACCTTTGCCGCCCAGCAGATTGTTGGAGATTTCCTCCAGCGGCACCAGGATCGCAGCGCCCACCAGCGGCCCGAACAACAGGCCGGCGCCGCCGAGCGCGGCCATGATCAGTATTTTCACTGAGATCAGGATGCCGAGCCCGGATTCCGGATCGACAAATCCAAACATCATCGCGTAGAGCGCGCCGGCCACACTGGTGAGGCCTGCGCTCAGCATGTAAGCGTAAAGCTTGGTGCGGCTTGCGGGGGCACCCAGCGAACGCGCCGCGCGTTCGGAATCGCGGATGGCGCGAAGGTAAAAACCCATCCGGCTATTGGTCATCCACCAGGTGATGCCGAGCGTCAGCGTCAGGATCGCCAGAAATAGATAGTAATACGGCAGCGCCGATATGAACGAGAGATCGAAGACGTTGCGCGGCACGGTCGGACCGCTCAGCCCGACGCCTGCACCGAGATACTCCGTGTTGGTGACGATCAACCTGATCAGTTCGGCCACCGCGATCGTGGCCATGCTGAAATAATGGCCCGACAGCCGCAGCGTCGGCACGCCGACGACAGCCGAAATCACCACGCTTACGACGACGCCGGCGGGAATGCCGATGAGCGGCGAGAGGCCGAAATGGGCGTAGGCCCCCATCGCGGCGTAGGCGCCACAACCGAAGAACACCACGTGCCCTACCGATACCTGGCCGGCATAGCCGCCGATGATGTTCCAGGCCGATGCCGCGATCGCATAAAGCAGCACCAGGGCGCCGAGCCGCTGCTGGAACGGCGTCGACAGCACGAGAGGATAGGCGATGACCAGCGCCAAAACTACCGACAGCCAGAGCAGGCGCCGCATCACATCTTGCCCATCAGGCCTTGTGGCCGGAACCAGAGGAAGCCGAGGAACAGGGCATACACGACCATGTCCTTGTAGACGGCACCGATCAAATAGGCCGACAAGGACTCGATGACACCGATCGCAAGTCCGGCCACGAGCGCGCCGGGCACGCTGCCGAAACCACCCAACGACACCGTGACGAAGGCTACGATCCCCAACGTTTCGCCGACCGTCGGCACGATATAAAAGAAAGTCGCGATCAGCGCGCCGGCGAGACCTGTGGCGCCTGCCGCGATCGCCCAGGCGATCGCCTGCATGGTATCTGGCCGGATACCCATCAGCTGCGCTGCCGTGGAATCTTCCGCAACCGCCAGCATTTTCGATCCGAGCGAAGTACGCGTCAGCAAAAGATGCAGGCCGAGCGTCACCAGCAAGGCCACCAACCCGGCAAGCAGACGCGAGGCCTGGATTCTCAGACCCCCGATATCGAAGGTGCCGCCGACAAGATTTTCAGGCAATGACAGGAAGTTGGCGCCGAACCACCAAAACACCGAATAGCGCAGCAACAAGGCAAGCCCGAAGGTGCCAAGGATCTGGGCCAGCATCGGCCCTTTCATGATATCGCGGATCAGTCCGAAGTAGACGACGACGCCAAGCGTCGCCAGCACCAGCACGGCAAGCGGCGCGCCTGCCCAAGGCCCTGCGCCGAACAGCGTCCAGACCACGAACGCCACATACATGCCGAGCATCACGAAATCGCCGTGGGCGAAATTGACGATGTTCATCATGCCCCAGACCAGCGTGAGGCCCGAGGAAAACAACGCATAGACGGCGCCGAGCAGAAGGCCTCCGACAATCACCTGAACAAGGATGGAGGACATGCCGGCGGGACGTCTTGCGGGTTAAATGTCAATGATGGTGATGATGCACCGGGCGCGACGCCTGCCCGCCCCCGGGATCTCACCAGCCTTTGTAGGGGATGACAGGTGACTTCACGGCGCTGGCCTTCGGCCAGACCGCGACATAGTTTTCGCCGTCCTGCAGCTGGATGAGGAGACCCGATGCCAGCGTATTTTGACCTTTCTCATCGAACTTGATGCCCTTGTAGCCCATCATCAGCTGATCGGGCTTGAGATCGGTGGCCTTCAGCGCCGCCTGGATCTTGGCGGGATCGGTCGATGCCGCGCGATCGATCGCATCGCACAGCACGAAGAACGCCTGCATTTGACGCGCGGCGGTGTCGTCCATGTCGTCGCCGCTCTTCTTTTTGTACATCTCGGCAATCAGCGCGGTCGGCGACCCCGGCGGGCCGACGCTCCACGACGATCGGTTGAACGCGCCTTGCGAGATCTTGCCGGCCGACTTGATGAACGAGGGATCGGAATATCCGGCATCGTCGGCGATGATCATGGGAGGTTTGTAGTCGAGCGCCTGCATCGTCTTCGCATAAAGGATCGCGTCGGAGGTGTAGGCGATCATGATGACGACGTCGGGCTTCTTCTCCTTCAATTGCAGCACCTGGCCTTGCACGTCGGTTGCATTGACCGCGTAGGCAATATCGAGCGCGATGTTCTGGCCCTTCTCCTTGAACACGCTGGTGATCACGCTCGAGACCGAAGTGCCGTACTCCGTGTTGTCGTGAACCAGCGCGACGTTGTCGGTTTTGGCGCCGGCGGCTTTCATGTCGCTGAGGAATTCGAAGTAGATCTTGGCGAAGTCGGCCGCGACCGGGGTCACGCGAAAGAACCATTTGAAGCCGCGCTCGGTCAGGTTGGCGGCAACCGACTCGCCATTGACGAAGGGAATGCCGTATTTCTCAGCGATCGCGCTTGCCGTCAGCGTAATACCGGACTGGTAGGCACCGGTGAGCGCTATTACCTTCTCTTCGGTGATCAGCCGCAGCGTCTGGTTCTGCCCCGTGGCCGGGCTGCCCTGGTTGTCGGCGAACACCACCTCGACTTTGGCGCCGCCAAGTCCGGCGAGGCCCGCATTCTTCGCCAACGGGAAATTGCCGAACTCCGGGTGCGCATTGTTGATGATATCCATCGCGACTTCGATCGCGGCCTTGGCATGGACGCCGGCGCTGGCAGCGTTGCCGCTGAGTGGAAATATCGCGCCGATCTTGACGGTTTTCTCCTGCGCAAAAGCATTTCCGGCCGGCAAAACAAAAATCGAGGCGGCGCAAAGCAGCCCGACAATATTCCTGAAATTCATCCGCTGTTGTCTCCGAGAGGTGCCACCCGATGCCAGGCTCTTCAAGGCCGGGACGCGTGGCGTTGCCGCTCACACTTCCCCAGTTTTTCTCCCCAGTTTCTCTTGGCCCTTTCAGCATGGCATGCCCGTTTGGCAGGGGCAAGTTTGCGTGCTTTCCGCCTGTCAACCGAACAAATGTAGCGTGTCGATCGTTGCCTTGTTCGCCGCCGCGCGAACGCTCAAGGGCCGCCAAATCCAAACCACGCCGCGCCAGCGCGATTTCGGTGATGTGATGCCGAAGCCCCGACCGCGACACCATCGGAGAGTCTTCGGATCGCAGAAAGGCTCGTTCTCACGGCGTCGTCTCGCGCTTGCCAAGGCCGGGACTGAGCGAGTAGAACGGCTCACGCTTGGAGGGGCGCATTGTTTCTTCCACGCAACTGGTAGATATCATCGATAAATAGTTGATTATACTAGACGTTTTGGGGAATGGTGTAACGGTAGCACAACAGACTCTGACTCTGTTTGTCTAGGTTCGAATCCTAGTTCCCCAGCCAACCAGAATGATCGGCGAAGTTTGCCCCGTTTGATGAACCGCCGCCGGAAGTAAATTTCGCCATTTCAGCAATAAATCCAAATGGTTCGCGTAAGTTAGCATTCAGCTCTCCATTCGCCCATGTGGAGTTCGAAACAACGAAATTGAGGAGCCGCCGCTTCTGCATCGGTTCCTCGCTGTCGAACAGGCGTTGGGCATTCCTCGCCATCTCAAGGATGGTGACGCCTTCCTCAAGGTAGTGCTGATCGGCTGATTGCCGCCGCTCGATCTCGCGCAAGCACCGGTCCTGCTGCTTGCGCCATTCGGCAGACAGGTGTTCGAACATGCCGGGGTCCACTTTTGCGTCCAGCTTATCGACGTACATCGCCTGAATGCGCGACTGGATGCGGTCGTATTCTGCCTGCAGCCTCTCGATCGCTTCCGCGTGCTCCTTGGCTTGATCCACGTGGCTGGACTTAAGGCCTTCCGAGACAAGCCGAAGAGCGGGCTCGCCAATGTCGAGTTGGCGCAGCAATTCCGAGAATTTCCTAGACAGAACGGCTTCAGGGACATAGGGCTCCGGGCAGCGCCCTTTGTAGCCCGTGCAGCGATAGTAGATGTAGCGGCCTTTCTTGATGTCTCCGGTCAGGGCGCAGCCACAATGGCCGCAGCGCACGAGCGTCGAGAACGCAAAGTCATTCTTCACACGGCGGAGCTTCTTCCTCTGGCGGCTGTTAAGCGCGTCCTGAACCCGCTCGAACAGGTCTACAGAGATCAACGGCGTGTGGCGCCCCTTATAGATGCGGCCTTTCCAGACAAACTCACCAGTATAGATGCGATTGTGCAGGATGGTATGCACGGCGCTCACGGGAACGGTGGCATTCGTCCGCCGATACGAAAGGCCTGCCGCGTGAGCCTTGTCGGCAGTTTCCTTTAGCGAGAGGACGCCCGGCGCGTACCATTCGAACATCTTGGTGATGATGGATGCGACGGCGGGATCGGGCGCGATAATGCGCTTGCCGTCCGCGCCCAGTACGTTGAGATAGCCGAGCGGGGCCTTGGTCGGCCAGATGCCCTGCTCGGCTTTCTCCTGCTGGCCTTTGCGAGCTTCTTCCGAAAGATTGTCGATGTAGTTCTTTGCCATCAGAACCTTGATGCCGTGGAAGAATTTCTCGGATGATTTTGAATCTCGCGAGAGAACAACACCTTCCTTCACGAGGTGGATTTCGATGTTAAGATCGTCGAGGAGCACCCAATCCTTAAGGTTACGATAAAGACGGTCGGTCTTCTCGACCAGCAAAGTGCGGATGACGGGATGCTTCTTGATGTAGTTCACCATCTCGTTGAAATTCAGGCGGCCGCTCGCCTTGGCCGTCTCCACGTCGATAAATTCTTTTTCAATGATAAGGCCGTTCCCGCTGGCATAAGCTTGCAGGAGCTTCTGTTGCGCGGCGATGGAAAATCCCTCCATATCCTGCTCTTTGGAGGAGACGCGCGCATAAGCCAGTACTTTATTTGACTTTGAAGCGCCGTTATTTGTGGTGCTGAGCTTACTCACGTGCGACCTCGTGCAACGATGGCGTACTGAATCAGCCCGGGTGCACGAGAGCAAATCAATTCGGCATCAAGATTGCATTTTATCTCTTGCCGCAGCACGCCTGCGCAGTCTTCCACGCTTCCGCCGTGGAGGTGACGAAGCTCTCTCAACGACTCCGCATCTTGCACGCTCCCGCTCTCTGAGTGTCCACTCGCGCAGCACGGTAAAAAAGCCAATGAGGTTGTGCGCCATTTCGCGGGCATCTTCGCGGGTGAGCTCGCGCTCAGCATAGGGCTGCCAGAAGGTGCGGGTCGTTTCGAGGTAGTCGCGAGTGGGCCGATCCTCGGCGGTTCGCTTGTCCTCTGCGGTGGCTTGCATCCGTGCGGGCATGGGATGGTGCTCTCCCCTTCGCACGTAAGGGGATCTCGATTCCGCGACAATGAGGCTATTGTCATGCAGCGCTGGAGATTGCGATTCCGTTCCATGAATTTCGCCATGAACGAACGCCGGAAAAATGTCTCTCGCTTTGCAATCTTCTTTCGGGGTTGCGCATGCAATCCGCAAGATACGGGGATCGAGAGATACGCCGTTAGGCGATCCGTTGTCGTTGGCCGGACAAGGTCCCCGCTGTTTCTCTTCCTCTGCCATGCCCACGCTCCCTCGTCAGTATCCATCGGATGGAAACAGCGCGGAAACCCATGGCGGAAGTCAGAAATTCCAGTCATCGACTTGCGGCGTAGAATTGCTTGCGGACGGCGGATTACCCCATCTCTGTGATTGGCAGTGACACACCGCAAAGCGCGTGACTCCTAATCTTACCTGCATGGCGAGCCCCTGCCGGGCCGGCGACATCCCGTCAAGGCCGCAGCCGCGAAGCGGGGGCGCGCGATGCGCGCCAGCCTTTACCGGATGGCGCTGGTCCGGCCCCATGGCGACAAGCGGTGACTATGTTGGGGATATTCATAGCCCCTTGGGGACACTCATATCCCCAGCCCCCGTTTCCTGCCGAAACCCCATTCGATGCCACCTGCGCTGCGCATGATGCCGGTGATGTGCTGGCCGATGCGCTTGTCGAGAACGGGCTGCCACGGCACCAGCTGGAAGCCGACGCCATCATCGATCATGGCGAAGCGGCCGCTGGCGAGCTGGGTCGAGCCCACAAGTTTGCCGTTGACATATTCGCCGGTCTTGACGGTGGTGAATGTCAGCCCGCGTTCGGCAGCCATCGCCCGGCCCACGCGGTTCACCTCGGCAAGCTCCAGATTGGCGATGAAATCCTTTGACACACTGATACGGCCGTCCTCCAGCCGGACGGCGTGGCCCATGTTCACAAGGCTCTGCCTGCGGCGTTCCATTGCCTCAGTGACCGCCCGGCCGAACCCGGTATCGGCAAGCGTGGCACGGCTGTGCGAGGCCAACTCCCGGTCGAGCCAGGTCGCGCCATCATTGCCAATCTGGCTGTCTAGGCCAGTAGGCGACAGGATGCTGATGCGGATGTTGGCGCGGTCCCGAGCGAGATCGTAGGCTTGACCGCGCTCGGGGAGATCGGCGGGGACGCGCCAGTGATCCGCGTCGATCCACGCGGCATGGCCGGCCCGGCGCAGCGCCTCCAGCCGGCGGACGTGGGAGCGAACGAAAGCTTCGGGATCGCCGCCCAATCGGTCGATAGCGGCTCGCGCCCGCTCCAGATGCAGGGACGGTCGGTAGACGCCTTCGTGACCGGCGACGTCCAGAATATTGAGGTCGGCCGCGCGCGGCCTGGGAGGGGCGGAGCCGGCCGCGACGATCATGCCCCGGCTGACGTCCTCGGCGCGAGCGGCATCCATCTCGATGTGATGTACGCGCCCGTCCACCCCGTCGATCACCAGCCGGACCCGCTCGCCCATCTCGTCGCCGCCAAGACCTTTGTCGAGAACCCGGCCTGTGATGCGTTCGATGGCGTTCTCGCGGTGCAGGACATAGCCCGCCACAGGCCGATCCTCCGCCAACCCTTCGCGCTCCAACGCCCGGTGCATGGTCTTGATGATGTCGCCGCGCTCGCCAAGCTCCCGCAGCACCGGTTCGGCCTTGGACGATACCATCCATTTGCCGGTCTCGACCTCGGTCGCCAGCCCCATGTGCTCCAGCTTGCGCGCCCGCTCGATCAGCAGGGCTCGATTCTGACGGAAGGTGTCGCGCATGTCCTGGTCGGGGCGCAGGTCGGAAAACTCCTTCCCCTGCTGCTCGGCGATCAGCATGCGGTCGAGCCGGGTGAAGCGGTCGGCATCCACTTCCCGCTCAAGCTGCTTGGTCACCTCAAGCTCGGTCTGGCGGCCCAGTTCCCGGGTAACGATCTCGCTGGCCCGCTCGCGAATGCCGTAGGCGATATAGTCGCCGGCGATGTTGAGGGTCTTGCCGTCGTCGGTGATGCCCCGAACGAGGACGTGGGTGTGGGGGTGGCCGGTGTTGTGATGATCGACCGCGATCCAGTCGAGTTTTGTCCCGAGGTCGGCTTCCATCTGCTGCATCAGCCCGCGGGTGGTTGTCCGCAGATTCGACAATTCCGCCCCGTCCTCGGCCGAGACGATGAAGCGGAACTGATGGCGGTCATCGCGGCTCCGGTCCAGGAAGGCACGGCCATCCTCCACGTCGCGCTCGCCCGAATAGACCTGGCCCTTCGCACCATGCTTGGTCACGCCATCTCGTTCGAGATTGCGCAGGTGCGTGTCCACCGCCTTGGCGCTGACAAACTGCCGTCCGCGGGCGGCTCCGCGCTGCGGGTTGAGTTTTACTACGCGCGCCTTCACCGCCACCCGCCGCGACCGGGTGCGCACCCCGCTTCCGTCCCGGCTCCACGCACTCCGATCCTTGAGGCTCAGCGCTGTTGCAGCGCCCCGGCCCCGCGCGTTGAACCTGCCCCCTCCCTTCCCCGTGCGGGGGTCCCGGTTCGGATTGCCGCCGGCACGCCGGATCGCCCGATGGACCTCATCGACGAAGCTGGCGGGGCGCGCACGCGCCACGCCGATCCGGCGCGCGGTTTCTTGCCCGCCGCCGCGATCGCGGACCTTGCCGGGACGGATGCGGAACTTGTCTTCGTCGTTCGCCATGAGACGACGATTGGAAGTCAAAACGTGTCCGGCAAGAGAGAAATGCAGTCCGCGCAAAGCAGCGTAGAAACACTTGCGTCCGCGAAGACGCGGCAATCTCTGATTCTCCGCACATCGCGAGCGACGGCTCCCGGAGCATTGAAAGAGAATAACAATCGGAAAAAGCGCCGCTCGCTCATCTCGACGGAACGTCGGAGACCGACCTAAAACAATGTGCAGACAAAAACTTAGGAACGAAGTTCCGGAAGCGCGGAAACCCGCTTTATCTTGCCGTCCTCATCAAGCGCCCGTAAGCGTCCGAGTCCTGCACATCTTTCTGATATTTTGTTCTCGTTCCATTTCAGCTTCTCTGCTGCGGTGGAGAATCTCCGATGGCGCCTCGTCGCTCCTGGGCAAAGGCCGACAACCCGTTCTGGTCGAACCATGTTGCGGCCTGGTATCGAAGCGCGCTCGACGCGGAACACTACTGCCGGAAACACGATCTTTCGACGGCAAGTTTGATGCGGTGGGCGCGCCATCTGCTGAGCGCGGAGGATCTGCGTAAGCATTCGGAAGATCTGCAGAAATTGCGCCGGAAAGAGCCGGGACGGCAGCAGAAGAACCGTTTGCGGAAGCCGCCCAAGAGGCCTCGGCGCAATCGCTACAGCGTGCGTACGGACAGCGGTCCGGTGGCTCTTCAGGCGTTCTGGGGCATGCATATCGAAGCGATGAACTGGAGCGGCATGGGGCACGCCGAGTATGCCGCAGCGCTCGGTCTTTCGCCGCATGCGTTGCGGATTTGGCGCGATCGGCTGGAACAATCCGGCAACGAAATGGACTGGCGATCCCTGCTTCATCCGAGCGCCCGGGCTCAATTAAGCAGCGCTGCTAATTGCGCACGGCGAAAGTACCGCTTGACACCGGAGGCGGCGGACGGCCGGTCGAACCGCCGTCGCTTCAGCGACGAGCAGAAGCGAGCGATCGTGCAGGAGACGGAGAAGCCTGGTGCCAGCGTGGCGCAGATTTGTCGCCGCCATGGCGTCGCCACCAGCATGGTGTTCCGCTGGCGGGTCGACTTCGGCCTGAGCGTTCGAAAGGCTCCGCAAGTCGTAACGGTAGCGCTCTCCGACGGCGCGGCGAATGAGCCGTCGGCGCTCGCCGTTTTGCGCGATCTCGTGCGGCCGCCCGACGGTATGATGGCGATCGAACTGGATGATGGGCGGCGCGTCTTTGCGCCTGAAGGCAGCAACCCGGCTGCGGTGAAGCGGCAGCTCGCCAAGGGAAAGACATCACCATGATGGTTGTTGCAGCAGGCGTGAAGGTGCACCTGGCGCTCGGCCACACCGACATGCGCAAAGGGCTCGATGGCCTCGCGACATTGATCCAGGAACATCTGAAGAAGGATCCATTCTCGGGTCATTTGTTCGCCTTCCGCGGCAAAAATGCTTCGCTTTTGAAGATCCTGTTTTGGGATGGGACGGGGCTGTGCCTGTTCACCAAGCGGATCGACCGCGGAAACTTTTTCTGGCCGCGCCTGGCGGAGCCTGGCAGCTCGGTGACGCTGTCGCCAGCGCAACTCGCGATGCTGCTTGAAGGCATCGACTGGCGTACGCCGGAGCGCTTCTGGCGACCACTTCTTGCCGGCTAAATCGCAAAAACCTGCATCAAATAAGGCTAAGTCCCTTCTTCGAATCAGCTGATTCGAGTAGAATCGGACATGCAGCTCGATCTCCATAATCTTCCCACAGACCCAGCTCTTCTGCATCGCCTGGTGTGCGATATCGCCGCCACGATCGAACATCGCGACAGCGAAATCGAGCGCCTGAAATCCATTATCAAGCAGTTGCAGCGCGCGCAGTTTGGCCGCCGTTCCGAGCGTCTCGATCCCGACCAACTCGCCCTCGGGCTTGAAGACCTCGACGGCGATCTCGCCCGCGCCCATGAGAGCGGTCCGCGGATCGAGAACCGACAATCCGAACGGACCTCCCATCGCAAGCCGCTGCCCGACCATCTGCCACGCGACGATGTGCGGCTCGATATCGACGCCATGATCTGCGCCTGCTGCGGCGGTGCGCTGCATGTGATTGGGGAAAGCGTGAGCGAGATGCTGGACTGGGTTCCGGCGCAGCTGCGCGTGATCCGCACCACGCGTCCCAAATATGCGTGCCGGAGCTGTGAGACTGTGGTGCAGGCAAAAGCTCCGGAGCGGGTGATCGCCGGCGGCTTGGCGACACCGGCACTGCTCGCCCAGGTGCTGGTCAGCAAATACTGCGATCACACGCCGCTTTATCGGCAGTCGCAGATCTTTGCCCGCCACGGCGTCGATCTCCCGCGTTCGACGCTCGCCGGATGGGTCGGCGGCGCCTGCTGGTGGCTCGAGGCGTTGCATAAGCGGCTGGCTAAAAACGTGTTTGCCTCCGACCATCTGTTTGCCGACGACACGCCGGTCCCGGTGCTCGATCCCGGCCGCGGACGTACGAAGACCGGACGTCTCTGGGTTTATGCCCGCGAGCAACGCGGCTGGAGTGGACCGGAGCCGCCGGCGGCAGTCTTTGTGTTCGCGCCGGACCGCAAGGCCGAGCGTCCGGCTTCACATCTAGAACACTTCAAGGGCGTTTTGCACGTGGACGGCTATGCCGGCTTCGAATCCTTGACAAGCAAGGGCGACGTCGTGCTCGCCGCATGCTGGAGTCATACACGACGACGGTTCTACGAGGTCGCGCAGGCAACCAACGCGCCGATCGCGACCGAAGCGCTGGGCCAGATCGCCAAACTCTATGCCATTGAAGCCGACGTTCGCGGTCAATCGCCGGGGCACAGGCTCGCGGCTCGCCGCAATCGCTCCAAGCCCGTCGTCGAGGCGATGCGGCTGTGGTTCGAAGAGCAGCTTCCTCTTGTACCAGGCCGCAGCACGATTGCCGAAGCGATCCGCTATGCGCTCTCGCGCTGGGACGCTCTGACGCGCTTCCTGCACGATGGCCGCATCGAACTCGATACCAACCCGGTTGAACGCGCAATTAGGCCTGTTGCACTCGGTCGCAAGAATCATCTCTTCGCAGGTAGCGATGGGGGCGGCCATCGATGGGCCGTGCTTTGTTCGTTGATTGAAACCTGCAAGCTTAACGACATCGAGCCCTACGCCTATCTCCATGACGTGCTCTCGCGCATGATCGATCGGCACCCGATCAACCGTCTCGACGAATTGCTGCCATGGGCGTGGAAAGCCGGAAATTCTGTCAAGAGCTGAGCGACGTGCAAGCTTCGGACGCTTACGGGCACACAAAGTCAACTCTCAACTACGCAATTTTGCGATTCTTCACACATGAGCATTTCCTTTCTCTCTGCACTGACTGCGGGCAGAGTCCGCCCGTCAACGTGCACGCTGTTTGCATTCTCCAGGCGGGGTCCATGCGTTCCTTCGCGTTCAGCACCAGGGCCGTCGCATGCTCTTCATCAGGTTCGTCAACAGGGCTGTCCAAGCAGTCTGACGCTCTCATCACAAAGGACGGAAGCAGGCAAGAGATAGCGGACATTCCCCGTTTCGCGGCCCCGCCAGGGGACGCTCACCGCGCGCGCGGATCTCGTTATTGGCTCCTTTTCAACTGACTGGCGGCAGCACCGACAGTCGATCGTTCGTCGTCCTTGGCGTAATGGATCACTGCGCCGGTTTCAGCTTCAGCCTCTGCGTCACCTTGGCGCCGAAGCCGATTTTAAAGTCACTTCCGTCGATCCACATGCGATGCAGGATGCCGGCCAGCTTGCGCGCGACTGCAACAATCGCACACAACATGCTCGATCGCTTGGCAACCCGAAGGCCCCAGGCGCGCAGCGCGGACCACTTCCTGACGCGCAGCAGGAGGCTTGCGGCCGCCTCGCAAAGCGCTTCCCGGACGCTGACATCGCCCTGTTTGGTAATCCGCCCCTCATAGTCGATCGATGTTCCCGACTGATGACGCCTGGGCGTCAAGCCAAAATGCGCACCAACGGTTCGCGACCGGGTAAAGCGCAGCGGATCGTCGACCCCGACCTTGAACGAAAGTGCTGCAACGGGGCCGACACCGGGAACGGTCATCAATCGCCGGCAGGTCTGATCGTGCCGAACCACCTGCAGAAGCACCCGGTGCAGTTTGGCGTAGCCATCGAAGATCGCCCGGCGCACGTCCACCATGGTCTCGATCATCGTCGAAAAAACAATATCCGTGCGTTCGATCAGCTCGCGCACGCGCGCTTCATATTGGCCGCGGCTGACGGCTCCGACCAACAATCCGTAGGTCCGCAGCGCGCCGCGAATGTGGTTCTCGATGTCGACCAGCTTGCGCTTGAGAAGCTTGCGGTTGGTCAAAAGCGTGCGCATCTTTTGCATCTCAACGTTTTTCACATGGACAGCGCGGAACCAGCCCAGCCGCATCATCTGTGCAATCCCGCGCGCATCGTTGCGGTCGGTTTTGTTGTGCATCGTCGACAGCGACACCCGCATGTGACGGGCTTCCACGACAATGATCGGCAGCCCACCCGCTTGCAGCTCGCGGTACAGCCACAGGCCCAGCGAAGAGGCTTCGACGCCGACGCGCGAGAGGCGATCCGCGAAGCATTCGAGAGCGGAGCGGATCGCCGCTGGCTCCGTGCTTACTTTGACCTCCCGAACCGTTTTGCCTTCGCTGTCGACGATGCAGAGGTTGGTTTCTTCCAGACCGACGTCCAATCCAACGTAGTGTTCCATTGCAGCTCTCCTTTGTGCCAACGACATCCAGATCGTTGCACCAGGCTCCAAATTCCGCCATCGTCCGGCTATCCCGGAGCGCTGGCCTCTCGAAGCCCGATTAGAAGAGCCTTCACTGTCGTCATCCTTTCTGGCCCTTTGCGTTGCTGGAACTAACCTACGGCATCCATCATCGATACCACGACACACGAAGCCATGTTACGCTAGAGTGCGAGGCTCACGGCTTTGCCGTTGGCACGCATCCAGAACGCATTTGAATCGCCACGCACCATCATGACACGCATCCACGCGCGTGCGCTAAACGTGCAGCGAAATTGCATTACAAGCATAGCAGCGATGTCCGGAGGAAGCCGCAGAGCGTGATAGTGAATGTATTTCAGACACGGCGAGACATTGTCGGATGGTAGCGCTCGGCGTGTTACAAAAATGCGAGCGCTTGATCTTTCCCGCTGCTATCGTGCGAACCGAAGTTCGGCACTCGTAGGGCCATGCGGTGCTCTTTTGTTCCCGCGGAGAATAACATGCTTGCTCTTCAAAGAGGTTGATCAAATTGTTCTCGGGCTAGACCTCCACCAATGCCGATGTTGAGGGAGGAACCAAGTGTTTGATTCTCATTAATGGCAACTTTTGCTTTATCGTCAGAGCGAAAGTGCATCTCATTGCGCTCGAATATTGTGTCTGGCCGAAACAAGTTTGGTGGCTTTCGCAGGCCGCTCGGGTACGTTCTCATTATTGACGTGAGGACACATACTGCTCAGCTTGCATTTCCAGGGGGATAAGATGCATTTCGCGCATTCGACCGCGAATCCCGATCAATCCGATTGGCAACCGCTTTTCGATCATCTGAAGGAAGTGGCCGGGCTGGCGGCAACGCGCGGCGACAAGTTCGGAACCGGCCCGGCGGCGGCGCTGGCGGGCTGGCTGCACGACCTCGGCAAATATGCGGAAGCGTTCCAGCGTTACATTCAGGGCCGCGGCCAGAGCGTCGATCATTCGACCGCCGGCGCGCGGATCGCTCTCGATCGGTCGAAGGGCGGCGCGCCGCCTGATCGGCTGATGGCGGAGCTGACGGCCTATATCGTGGCGGGTCATCATGCCGGCCTGCCCGACCGGCTAAACGGTGCAGCGAGCCTTGACGGCCGGGTTATGCAAAAGACCATAGAACCGCTCGATCCGATCTGGGTCAACGAAGTCGCCCTTGTGACGAGTGGTTTGTTTCCGGCGAATTTTCGCTGGCATCCGGACAGGTCGCGCCAAGCGTTTCAACTCGCCACGCTCGGCCGGATGATCTTCTCCTGCCTGATCGACGCCGACCGCATCGACATCGAGCGCTTCTATGCGAAGATTGAAGGCCGCGTGGTCGATCGCGACTGGCCGCGCCTGCCCGACATCGTCGGGCGGCTGATCGCCGCCTTCGATGCGCATATGGCCGGGATGAAAACCGGCGATACGCCGGTAAACCGGCTTCGCGCCGCTATCCTCACCCATGTCCGCGCCAAAACGGCATCGCCGCGCGGCGTGTTCACACTGAACGTGCCGACCGGCGGCGGCAAGACGCTCGCCTCGCTTGCCTTCGCGCTCGACCACGCCCGGCATCACGGCATGGACCGGATCGTCACGGCGATCCCCTTCACGTCGGTGATCGATCAGACGGCGGGTATTTTCCGAAGCGTTCTCGGCGACGATGTCGTGCTCGAACATCATTCGGCGATCGAGGAGGAAAAGCTCAGCAAAAGCGAGGCGCGCGACAAGCTCCGCCTCGCCATGGAGGATTGGGCGGCGCCGATCGTCGTCACCACCAATGTCCAGCTTCTCGAAAGCCTGTTCGCCGATCGCCCGTCGCGCTGCCGCAAGCTCCACAATCTCGCCAATGCGGTGATCATCCTCGATGAGGCGCAGACCATCCCCCTGCCCGTGCTGCGGCCCTCCGTCGCCGCGCTCGACGAACTGGCACGGAACTATGGCTGCACGATCGTGCTCTGCACGGCGACCCAGCCGGCGCTGGCCCACCCCGATTTCGCCGGCGGCTTCCAGCTCGGACCGGAAAGCGAACTCGCGCCGGATCCAAGCAGCCTGCACGGCGCGCTCCGGCGCTTCCGGCTGCAATTTGCCGGCGAGATGTCCGACGATGATCTCGTCGCGGCGCTCGATGACCATGATCGAGCCCTGGTGATCGTCAACAGCCGCGCCCATGCACTGGCGCTCTACTCCGCGGTGAAGGCGGCAGGCCTCGACGGCGCCATCCATCTGACCACGCGGCAGACCGCCGCCGATCGCCGTGCGATCCTCGCCGAGGTCAAGGACCGCCTCAAGCCTGGGAATGCCCGGCCCTGCCGTCTGATCGCCACCAGCCTCGTGGAAGCCGGCGTCGACCTCGATTTTCCGCGTGTCTGGCGCGCCGAGGCGGGCCTCGATCAGATCGCCCAGGCCGGAGGCCGCTGCAATCGCGAAGGCCGCAGGCCGGTCGATGACAGCATCGTCACGGTCTTCCGCCCGGCCGAGGCGAAGCCGCCGCGCGAGATCGAGGGCTTTATCGCCGATATGGAGCGGATGAAGAACAACCATGGCGACGATCCGCTCTCGCCCGAGGCGATGCAGGATTATTTCGGCGAGGTCTATTGGCGCAAGGGCGACCTGGGCCTCGATCGCATCCGCGCCAAGGATCTCGACGGCGCCAACTCGACCATCAAGGTGATGGGTGCCTTTTCGGTCGGCTCCGGCACGACGAATTTCGCCTATCGCACGGTGGGTGAGGGTTTTCGGCTGATCGAGAGCGGATTAGCGCCGGTCATCGTCGCGATCGATGACACGCCGAAGAAGGCGCTCGACGGCCTGCGTCGTGGCTGGCTGACACCCGGTGCCTGCGCGCGGCAGCTTCAGCAATACACGGTCCAGGTACCGCCCAAGGCGCGGCAGAAATTGATCGAAAACGGGCACGCCCGCTTCGTCGAGGGGTTTGGCGACCAGTTCGCCGAACTCATGACCGGGAGCCTCTACACGAGGGAAATCGGACTGCTCTGGGAGAATGCGGATTATCTGGGGTCTGAAGGCGCGATAATTTAAGAGGCCTCACAACCACAAGTGTGTCACAACCGAAAGTATTGACCCGGAATTATGTTCACTGTATGTTCCAAACAAGATCAATTTCGCGAACCGTCGGCGCACCGAAACATAGCTCCACACCATAAGGCGAGCCACCATGTCCTACGGGGTAAGGCTTCTGGTTTCAGGCGACTATGCCTGTTTCACCCGACCGGAGATGAAGGTCGAACGCGTCTCCTATGACGTGATGACGCCATCCGCCGCGCGGGGAATCCTGGAAGCAATCCACTGGAAACCGTCAATTCGTTGGGTCGTCGAAGAAATCCACGTCCTCAAGCCGATCCGCTTCCAGTCAATCCGGCGCAACGAGGTCGGCGCCAAGGTACCGGCCGGCAAGATCAAGCAGGCTATGAATGCCGGCAATCTGGAAGGACTCGGCCTCGTCATCGAGGAGAACCGCCAGCAGCGCGCGTCCACCGTGCTCGCCGACGTCGCCTATATCATCGCCGCGCGGTTCGAACTGACGGCCAAGGCCGATGCGACCGACAACGAGGGCAAGCATCTCGACACCTTCAATCGTCGCGTCCGCAAGGGGCAGTGCTTCCACCAGCCCTCGCTCGGGACGCGCGAATTCGTGGCGCGCTTCAATCTGATCGAGCCAGGCGCGCCCATGCCGGTGACGATCGGCGAGACGCGCGATCTTGGCTTCATGCTCTGGGACATCGACCATGCCGGCGACCGCTCGTCGCTGTTCTTCCGGGCTACGCTCGAAAAAGGCGTCGTGAAAGTGCCGCCGCCCGGCTCGCCGGAGATTCGCCGATGAGCGCGCTGGCCTCGCTCGTCCGCGCCTATGACCGGCTTGCGACCCGCGGCGAGGTTCCGGCTTTCGGCTATTCGCAGGAGAAGATTGGATTTCTCATTTCGCTGAACGTGGATGGCACGCCGATCGGTCAGCCGATCGATCTAAGGGAGGGAGAGGGGCGAAGGAAGCTATCTCGAATGATGGCTGTGCCCGCCGCATTTAAGCGGCCCGGCGTCACACCGCGGGCGTTTTTCCTTTGGGACAATACAGCCTACGCGCTCGGGATCACCGCCTCGGAAGGCAAGGATGGCTCAACGCGTCTGGAAGCGTTTCGCGAGCGACATAGGCGTGAACTGGCGGGTACCAAGGACGAGGGCCTTCTGGCCCTTCTGAAATTCGTCGAAGCCTGGACACCGGAGGAGTTTGTCCGCCTCGGCTGGTCCGACGAAATGAAGGACCAGAACATCGTCTTTGGTCTGGAAAGCGAGCGTCGGCAGAATATCCGGATTCACGATCGACCAGCCGCGCGCGAACTCTGGGCAAAGCTTTCGGCCGCGGCAGACAAGGTGGAAGCGGCTTGCCTGGTGACGGGCGAACGCGGACCGGTCGCCCGACTGCATGCCTCCATCAAGGGCGTATGGGGCGCGCAGACGGCCGGCGCCTCGATCGTTTCGTTCAATCTCAAAGCCTTCGAATCCTATGGCCACGAACAGGGCGACAACGCCCCGATTTCCGAGGCGGCGGCCTTCGCTTATACGACGGCACTCAATCGGTTCCTCGAAGGCAGCAGCGGTCATCGTATCCAGATCGGCGACGCTTCCACCGTATTTTGGGCGGAGGCAGAAAATACCGAAGCCGCCAAGGAAGCAGAGGATATTTTCGCCAGCTTCCTCGCCATCGACGAGAAGCAAGAGACCGCCAAAATCGCCGGAATTCTGAAAGCAATCCACGATGGGCTGCCGATCGAAGGTATCAAGCCGAACCTACCCGACGGCGTGCGCTTCTTCGTGCTGGCGCTGGCGCCGAACGCGGCGCGACTTTCGGTCCGATTCTATATCGAGGACGATTTCGGCGTCATCGCCGAACGCTACGCCAAACACGTCCAGCGGATGCGAATCGAGCCGCCGCCTCGCGAGGCGATGCCGTCGATGTGGCGGCTGCTGATCGAGACGGCGACGCTGAGGAAAAGCGAGAACATCGTCCCGAACCTCGCCGGCGATTGGATGCGCGCAATCCTGACCGGAGCGCCCTATCCATTGACGCTTCTTTCCACGCTGCTAATGCGGCTCCGCGCCGACCACGACGTGAACGCGCTTCGGGTCGCGATTCTCAAGTCCGTTCTGATCCGTAATTTCGGAGATTCATTCAAGAGGGAGGTTCCAGTGTCGCTCGACCCAGAAAACAAGGAGCCAGGTTATCTGCTCGGCCGGCTGTTCTCTGTCTACGAACAGATCCAGACGGCGGCGCTCGGCGGCAATGTCAATGCCACGATCAAGGACAAATTTTATGGCGCCGCCGCCTCGCAGCCACGGAAGATCTTTCCAATGCTCGACAAGGGATCGAAGCCGCATCTCTCCAAGCTTGGCAAGGATCGCAAGGGCTATCAGATCGTCCTTGAAAGGAGAGTCGGTGAGATCATGGAAACGATGTCGCCGGGCGCGGATCCTTTCCCGTCGCATCTTCCCGACAAGCAGCAGGGCCTGTTCGCGCTCGGCTATTACCACCAGCGCAACGATTTCTTCGCCAAGAACGATAGCAAGCTCGAAAAGCCCGTCATCGAGGAGCCCACGGCATGACCCCGCTCGAAAATCGCTACGATATCGTCTTCCTGTTCGACGTGACCGACGGCAATCCGAACGGTGATCCCGACGCCGGCAACCTGCCGCGGCTCGATCCCGAAACCAATGTCGGCCTTGTCAGTGACGTTTCGCTGAAGCGCAAGATCCGAAACTACGCCGAACTGACGCGAAGCGGCGAGTCCCGCTACGGCATCTATGTTCAGGAAGGCTCGATCCTGAACGAGCAGCATCGGAAGGCTTACGTAGCGGAGCGTCCGGGCGACGACAAGGTCGCGAAGGCTGCCAAGCTCAATCCGCAGGGCGACGCCGAGGCGAAGGCGCTGACGCGGTTCATGTGTGATAATTTCTTCGACGTCCGCACCTTCGGCGCCGTGATGTCGACCGGCATCAATTGCGGTCAGGTGCGGGGACCGGTTCAAGTAGCCTTCGCGCGTTCGGTCCAGCCGATCATGCCGATTGAAATCTCGATCACCCGCATGGCAGCGACCAGCGAGAAGGAAAAAGACGATCGCAACAAGGCGACGGAGGGCGACGAGCGGACCGAAAACCGCACCATGGGTCGCAAGCATATCGTGCCGTACGGCCTCTATCGCGCTCATCTGTTCGTGAACGCCAAGCTCGCGGAACGCACCGGCTTCACCCAGGCCGACCTCGATCTCGTATTCGAGGCCCTGACCTCGATGTTCGAGCATGACCGCTCGGCCGCGCGCGGCGAGATGTCTTCGCGCAAGATCGTCGCCTTCAAGCATGCCTCGGCGCTCGGCAATGCCGCCGCGCACGATCTGTTCGACCGCGTGACGGTGCAGCGCAAATTCGGCGACGACCTCTACGACCTCGACAGCAACCGCCTGGATAATCTGCCGCCGGCGCGACGCTTCGCCGACTATTCGGTGAGCATCAACCGCAACGACCTGCCCCAAGGTATCGAAGTGCTGGAACTCGTCTGACACGGAGTGAGGGATGGAGGGCTCGAGCATCGACGACCCCATCCCCCTCTCCGCGCTTCAACATGCGGTCTACTGCATGCGGCAGGCGGCGCTGATTCATGTCGAGCGGCTATGGGAGGAGAATCGCTTCACCGCCGAGGGCCGCGTGCTGCACGAGGTCGCCCATGAACCGGGGCTGCGGCGCCAGAAGGGTCTGCGCCGCGTCACGGCGCTGCCGCTCGCCTCGAAGCGACTGAACCTTTCAGGTACAGCCGATCTCGTCGAGTTTCGCGCCGGGCCGGACGGCGAAACCGCCTATCCGGTCGAATACAAGCGCGGCAAGGCCAAGCTCCACCGCGCCGACGAGATTCAGCTCTGCGTGCAGGCGCTCTGCCTGGAGGAGATGACCGAGCGCCCGGTGCCGGAAGGCGCATTGTTCTATGCCGGGACCAAACGCCGGCTCGTCGTGCCCTTCGATGCGGAACTGCGCCGGCTGACCGAGACGACGGCGCTTGAGTTCGGCGAACTCTTCGCGGCCGGCCGAACGCCGCCCGCGATCTGGCGCGCCGACCGCTGCCGCGCCTGCTCGCTGATCGAGCTCTGTCGGCCGAAGGCCACCGGAAAATCGGCGATCGCCTTCCGCGCCCGCGCGATTGCCGCCGCGCTCGACGAGACCGCTGGCGAAGATGTGGGAGGCGTAGCTCAAAAGGACTGACGGTGAAGAAGCTTCTCAACACGCTGTTCGTCACGACCGAGGGCGCGAGCCTGCGCAAGGACGGCGAGAATATCGTTGCCGAAGTGGAGGGCGCCGAACGCGTCCGCGTGCCGCTTCATATGCTTGGCTCCGTCATGGTCTTCGGGGCGATCTTCATCTCGCCGCCGCTGATCCAGGCGCTCGCCGGCGGCGGCATTACGCTGGTTCTGCTCGACCGCGCCGGCCGCTTCCAGGCGCGCGTCGAAGGGCCGGTCAGCGGCAACGTGCTGCTCCGGCGGGCGCAATATCGCGCCTCCGAGGCGCCCGACGAGATCGTGCGCAGTTTCGTCTCGGCCAAGATCGCCAACCAGCGCGCCGTGCTGCAACGCGCGCTCCGCGACCATGGCGAAGGCTCGCCGCCGGGCCAATGCGCGAGCATAGAGGCTGCTGTGAATCGCCTCGGCTTCATCCTCCGGCGCGTCGCTCATTCGAACGAGGGCATCGAAGCGCTGCGCGGCGCGGAAGGCGAGGCAGCGCAGAACTATTTTGCCGTCTTCGATCACCTGATTCGCGCCGCCGACCCGGAAATCCGCTTTCGCGGCCGCTCGCGCCGTCCGCCGCTCGATCCGGTCAACGCGCTGCTTTCCTTCCTCTATACGCTTCTGACCCATGATTGCCGCAGCGCGGCCGAGGGCGTCGGGCTCGACCCGGCCGTAGGCTTCCTGCATCGCGACCGCCCGGGACGGCCAAGCCTGGCGCTCGATCTGATGGAGGAACTGCGGCCCGTGCTCGCCGATCGGTTGGCGCTTTCACTCCTCAATCGCCGCCAACTTCGCGCCCGCGATTTCGAGACCCGTGATGGCGGTGCCGTTTTGCTGACCGACGATGGCCGCAAGACGGTGCTGACCGCCTGGGCCGAGCGGAAGAAGGAGGAACGGCGCCATCCCTTCCTGGAGGAGACGGCGCCGCTCGGGCTGGTGCCGCATCTTCAGGCGCAATTGCTCGCGCGCCATCTGCGCGGCGATCTCGACGCCTATCCGCCCTGGTTCTGGAAATGACCGGCGACCCGACGCGAACGGAACCGATCGGAGGTGGCCATGCTCGTGCTCGTGACCTATGATGTCAGCACCGTCGAACCGGGTGGGACGGCGCGCCTGCGCCGTGTCGCCAAGGCCTGTCGCGATTTCGGCCAGCGCGTGCAGTTTTCGGTGTTCGAGATCGAGGTCGATCCGGCCCAATGGGCGACCCTGAAGGCGAAGCTCGAGCGATTGATCAAGCCCGAGCATGACAGTCTGCGCTATTATTATCTGGGCGCGAACTGGCAGCGCCGGGTGGAGCATGTCGGAGCGAAGCCGGCAGCCGATCTGGGTGGCCCGATCATTGTCTGAGCATTCGGGCTCCCGATCCCGTTTGCGCGAACCTCAAGCGTGACCCGATTCACCGGGAGGTTCGCGCAAGCGTGAGTTGTTTGAAATCGTTAAGATATTTATTGATCGCGGCCTGTCACCGTGGGATCACGACCATGCTTTGGTTGACATCCCACATCGATGTCAATTTCGTTTGGAGAAAGAAGAGATTATGAATAAGGCGTCGCTCCCCGTGCGGGAGCGCGGATCGAAACACCAAAAAGCAGCGGGCGCATTGTCAGGTGCGCTGTCGCTCCCCGTGCGGGAGCGCGGATCGAAACCACTCCAAGTGTGCGGGGCCGTTCATAGCGCTGGTCGCTCCCCGTGCGGGAGCGCGGATCGAAACATCTTTGACGTGATTGCAATTCTACCGTAGCCGCGTCGCTCCCCGTGCGGGAGCGCGGATCGAAACACCTGTGAGATACGAAACCCCGGCATGGCCGGAGGTCGCTCCCCGTGCGGGAGCGCGGATCGAAACAGTCTATTCGGGCTAGCGCTACTCGCGACCCTAGTCGCTCCCCGTGCGGGAGCGCGGATCGAAACATAGAAAGTGGATCAAGGACGGCACTCATAAGCCGTCGCTCCCCGTGCGGGAGCGCGGATCGAAACACCACGACGTTGCCCGGCGTCGTGGCGTTGCCCGTCGCTCCCCGTGCGGGAGCGCGGATCGAAACACCATCACGGTTGACTGGTCGGCACGGGCCACGCGTCGCTCCCCGTGCGGGAGCGCGGATCGAAACCTGCATCTGTTCAGCATCGCGTTCCAAGACGAATAGTCGCTCCCCGTGCGGGAGCGCGGATCGAAACAATGTTAGGCGCCCAATCCATTTCAAGGTCCAAAGTCGCTCCCCGTGCGGGAGCGCGGATCGAAACTTCGTACAAGACCATCATCGGTGCCAACGCCGCGAGTCGCTCCCCGTGCGGGAGCGCGGATCGAAACTTAAAGGGTGAGTGAGACCGGCAGCAATGCCGCAAGTCGCTCCCCGTGCGGGAGCGCGGATCGAAACACCTTACCGGTGGTGCCAGCGGTCAGCATCTCCGGTCGCTCCCCGTGCGGGAGCGCGGATCGAAACCATCGCATAGCAATTGATGCAGCCGGGAGAGACGTCGCTCCCCGTGCGGGAGCGCGGATCGAAACATTAAATTAATCGCGGCGCAGACCATCACCAGCGGTCGCTCCCCGTGCGGGAGCGCGGATCGAAACTTGTTTGTACCGACGCCACTTGCTGATGCACCCCGTCGCTCCCCGTGCGGGAGCGCGGATCGAAACATTTTCAGTTGCGTTCGGGAGTTGCGTCATGGGAAGTCGCTCCCCGTGCGGGAGCGCGGATCGAAACATCTTATTCTCGCCAGCCTTGACCGCACGGTCCTGTCGCTCCCCGTGCGGGAGCGCGGATCGAAACATCTCCGACTTGTTCACGCGATCGACGATCGTCTGTCGCTCCCCGTGCGGGAGCGCGGATCGAAACATTTTCAGTTGCGTTCGGGAGTTGCGTCATGGGGTCGCTCCCCGTGCGGGAGCGCGGATCGAAACACGCCCGAGCAGCTCACGCGCCTGGCGCCGCTCGTCGCTCCCCGTGCGGGAGCGCGGATCGAAACATTTGCGCTCCCGCATTTTTCCATAGCAGCCGCAGGTCGCTCCCCGTGCGGGAGCGCGGATCGAAACTGATTGAAGGCGAGCGCGCTGCTCGCGTGGGAAAGGTCGCTCCCCGTGCGGGAGCGCGGATCGAAACAACAAAACGTCACGGCACCTGTGGTCAGCGGCGCGTCGCTCCCCGTGCGGGAGCGCGGATCGAAACCTTATTTCCAAGATCTGGAGCGCGCGCCCGGGTCGCTCCCCGTGCGGGAGCGCGGATCGAAACCCAGCCACGGGTGCGGCTGTTCCGGCGCCATCACAGGTCGCTCCCCGTGCGGGAGCGCGGATCGAAACATTCTCGCCCTATCCGCAGAGCAGCCGGTAGAAAGGTCGCTCCCCGTGCGGGAGCGCGGATCGAAACCTCCAATTGGCACAACCGGAACGTGGACGCAGCGTCGCTCCCCGTGCGGGAGCGCGGATCGAAACATTCCATGGAAGGTGAACGATACCAACGCCACGCGTCGCTCCCCGTGCGGGAGCGCGGATCGAAACGCAAAGATCAGCGTTCGGTACGCGCTATCGGACAGTCGCTCCCCGTGCGGGAGCGCGGATCGAAACACTTTTCCATCATGTGTGAGAGCGGCGCGCAATGGTCGCTCCCCGTGCGGGAGCGCGGATCGAAACCACCAGTCGGCGCGAATCCGCCGACGCCAGTTGCGTCGCTCCCCGTGCGGGAGCGCGGATCGAAACTTTCTCGGCAACATCACCAACGCCCCGACCACAAGTCGCTCCCCGTGCGGGAGCGCGGATCGAAACAACATTCGCCCGATCGCCGGATCCTCGAATTGGTCGTCGCTCCCCGTGCGGGAGCGCGGATCGAAACATCGAAACCCCGCGATCGTATCCAGAGGTGAAAATGTCGCTCCCCGTGCGGGAGCGCGGATCGAAACATGTCGGCCCGTGCTGTTTCGCAAAGGCGGAAAAGTCGCTCCCCGTGCGGGAGCGCGGATCGAAACTTTTCCATTGCGTCCCTAACCCTCCAAGACCCCGTCGCTCCCCGTGCGGGAGCGCGGATCGAAACACTGCACCGCCTCCTCACCGCCAGGTGCCATATCGTCGCTCCCCGTGCGGGAGCCCGGATCGAAACGCATGCTCTCGTGCCGGATGAACCGTCTCGGCGGTTAAACCGGGACGGTGAGCGAGTTATAACAAAAGTGGTTGCGCGGACTCGCAACCACCGATACCGACATTCGCTCGTCGTGGCCGTCTGACGTGGATCGTCTCTGCGTCCCGAACGCAGTGAACGTCTTCTAATTAAAGCAGGTCTATCCGGCTTTGCTGCTGTACGCACCGACGGCAACGCTATTTCAGACCACCTTAGCGCCCCGTTCCTGACTAAGTTCCGCCTTCACCAACCATTCGACAATGTTGACCCCGAGCGGCAGACCGCATGGAAGATCGCGGCGCCCATTGCGGACCGCGTCGGTGAGTTCGAGTACCGCGCGGCTGAACGCGTCGATGCGCGAGAATTGCGGATTCGGAAACACCAATTCACGGGTTGGGCCAAGGAAACGATAGTCGTTGGCAACGGCATCGGCGGCACAGTGCAGCGTCACCGACACGTCGGCAACGCCGCCGCGCTCGTGCCATGTCCGAAAGACCGAGAAACCGTCGCGTTCCGGCTGGGCTGCAATGGCTGTCACCTGCCCCATCATGGGAATGAGCACAGACAGAACGTGCGGGCCGATATCCCACAAAGCAGCTCCCGGCGCTTGGCGCCATACCGAACCCGAATAGGGGCTCTCAGTGGCCATCACCGAGGCATGCACGCGTATCTTGGCCTGGGTCCAGTTGTTGTCCCGCTCCGAAGCGATCGTTGCAGCGATCTCCGGTACGAAACGGCGCAGGAAAAAGACCTGAGTCGCCAGGTCCCGCTCCGCGACGACCCTGGCAATCCGGTGGGCGCTTTCCACGTCGCGGGTGACCGGCTTTTCGAGAATCAAATGCTTTCCGGCTTGGGCAGCCCGCAGGGCGATTTGGGCTTGAACATCCGGCGGCACGGCAATTGTAACCGCATCACAAGCGTCCAGGAGATCGTCCAGGCTAGCAAAGGCCGGCAAGCCGCGCTCTTGGGCGACCTTTTCGACGGTCGCCGGCGTCCGCCCCCAAATTCCGACCGCATCCGCACCAGCCGCGAAAAGCCCGGGAATGTGGATTTCCCGGGCCCAATAGGCCGTGCCAACAACACCAAATCGAAGGGTCATGTTTCCCGGCGCCGTCCTACGGCCAGACGGCGGCCCGCGTCATTATGGGGCGCGCCAAATAAAAGGAGGTTGCATGTAACCGGTTTCATAAATAGCCTTTCGGTACCCCATTCGTCAATCGCAACTCGCTGCTGCGGCCCGTCCTGCCAGCCAGCCAGGTACGCGAAGTCATCGCAATGACGGCGAAGATCGAACAGATCGGCGCCATCCGCGATCTCGTGCGCGCGATGACGAAACGATAACAGGCCGCTACAGAACCCATGTGGCTCCGGGCATTCGACGAAATTTATCGTACTCTGCAACCGCTCAATTTAAGGAAAGCCAATGTTGCACAAGATCAGGAAGATCGACGTTCATCTGGTGTCCGCACCTGTCACCGGAGGCTTTGCGGATTCGACGCGCAAGGTGGAAAGTATCGGCTACGTCATCGTCCGCGTGACCACGGATCAAGGGCTCGAAGGAATAGGCGTCACCTATCACGAAGTCGGTGGTGAGGCGACGCGCGAGCTTATCCTGCGCAACATGGCGCCGATGCTCCTTGGCCGGGATCCGCTTGAGACCGAAGTCATCTGGAACGAGTTCTTCCATTATCTGCGAGGCATCGGGCGAAAGGGGCTTACTTTCTGCGCGCTAAGCGCGGTCGATATCGCGTTGTGGGATCTCAAGGGCAAGATCGTCAATCTGCCCATTTACAGGCTGCTGGGCGGCAATCGCACCGAAATACCGGTCTACTCGAGCGGCGGCTGGACGTCCTTCTCCGACGACCAGCTGGTGGACGAAATGAAGGGCATGATCGCCCGGGGATTCAAGATGATCAAGTTCAAGGTCGGCGTTGAGGGAGGAAAAAATCCGCGACGCGACGTGCAGCGCGTTCGCAAGGTGCGGGACGCGGTAGGACCCAATATCGACCTTCTGATCGATGCCAACAACTGCTTCGATGCAGCGACCGCGGTACAACTGGCGAACAACATCCGTGAATTCGATATCAAATTGTTCGAGGAGCCGGTATTCGCGGACGATATTCCCGGCCTGGCCCGCTTCAAGCGCGGTACCGATATCCCGCTTGCCACCGGGGAGCACGAGTACACGAAATTCGGTGTGCGCGATCTCCT
>DASQOU010000363.1:0-2023 GCA_035644295.1 Bradyrhizobium sp. | reverse complement strand
TGATGCTGTCGCCAAGGCCGAGGCAGCGTTTCGATCGCTCAGCGACGCTTGGGCCGACACCACCACGGCCCATGGTCGGCTCATGTTGACCGTCCTGGGTGGGCTCGCCGAGTTCGAACGGAGCTTGATCCTGGCTCGTACAAGCGATGGCCGTGCCCGAGCGCAGGCCCGAGGAGTTCGGCTCGGTCGCCCGCTCAAGCTGACACCGCATCAAATCGCTGAGGCCCTCGCTCGACGCGAGCGCGGCGAGCCATTGATCGAGATTGGCCGCAGCTATAGAGCTATGTTGGATTTTAGGTGACGAGGCGATCAGGCGGCGTGGTTTGCCGGCACTTGGATGACCTCGATGCCGTTTTCGAATCTGACACCTGCGATGACCTTCGGCAACTGATTTGTGCCTTTGAGGCGCCGCCAGGTTTTTGATGCCGCGCAGAGCAGCTTGAAGACCATCAGCCTGGCGGTCGTTGGCGACAACGAGCCTTTCGTGCGCACCGTCCTGTGCCGGACCGTCGCAAACACGCTTTCGATGGGATTGGTCGTGCGCAGGTGATCCCAATGCTCAGCCGGGAAGTCGTAGAGCGCGAGCAGTGTTTCGCGATCCTTAGTCAGGCACTCGACCGCCTTGTCGTATTTTGCCGCGTATTTCTCGGCGAAGAGGTCGATCGCCGCGTCGGCCGAAGCCCGGTTAGGCGCCAAGTAGACCTCGCGCAGACCCTTCTTCATGTTGGTCTGCACCGAGAGTGCGACTTTGTTCAAGACGTTGGCGGTCTTGTGCACCCAACACCGCTGATGCCGCGTGCCGGGAAAAACCTCGTCGAGCGCCCTCCAGAAGCCGAGCGCACCGTCGCCGACGGCGATTTCCGGGGCGGTCGTAAGCCCGCGGCTTTTCACCTCGATCAGCAGTTCGCGCCAGCTCTGCGCGCTCTCGCGCACGCCGACCTGGAAGCCGATGAGCTCCTTCTTACCCTCCGGCGTCGCACCGATCAGAACCAGCATGCACTCGCCGTGATCTTCCATGCGAGCTTGCAGGAAGACGCCGTCGGCCCAGACGTAGACGTATCGCCGCGCCGACAGATCGCGCTTCTGCCAACGCTCGTACTCGCCCTGCCAATCGGCCGTCAGCCGGGAAATCACCGCAGGTGACAAGTTCGGCGCGTCCTTGCCAAGCAGTGCCGCCAGCGCCTCCTGGAAGTCGCCAGTCGAAATGCCCCGCAAGTAGAGCACCGGCAAAAGCCCGTCCAAGCTCCTCGTCCGCCGCGCCCACAGCGGCAAGATCGCTGACGTGAAGCGAACCCGCTCGCCGTCGGCGGCCACTCCGCGATCCCGAATCTTCACCCGTTCGACCTCGACCGGACCGATCCCCGTCTGGATCGTCCGCTCTGGGCCGTGGCCGTGCCGCACCAGGCGGTCGCGGCCGTCGGCAAGCTTCAAGCCCTTCATTGCGGCGAGAAACGCCTCGGCTTCCATCTCGACAGCCTGCGCAAGCAGTTGCCGCGCACCAGATCGCAAGATATTCGTCAGTGGATCATCGATCACATCGGGCTGACGCAGTGACACAACGTTGATATTCTCGTTCATGGCGTATCGCTCTCCTCGAGAGGTTCTGGCAGGCTCGACACCCGCCTCGATACGCCGCCTATCTCATTCCGTCATCACCCAGTTTCCAACATAGCTCCTGTCACCTGCCAGAGTATGTAAACCCCCCACCCGCCGCCAGCTACTACGTAGCACCCTTTGCGAGCGCAATCTCCTACAACTATCAATGTGGACGATGATCCGTGTGCGACGGATAGTCGACAGGCGACAGCACAAGAACGATGACGCCGAGCTTGGCAGGTCCACTACGCGACCCGCGCAGTCATCGCGATCGTATTGTTGAGCGTCGCGACGGTGAGCACTCACGCCGCGTCTGTCCCACAGCGGGGTCCACGGGTCAATCCGGCATGCGGGTGAAGCATTCGGGGGGTGAGCCCGCGGCGGCGGCGACCCCGGCCCAGCCGGCGATTACGACGGTCTTGATCCA
>DASQOU010000362.1:0-18886 GCA_035644295.1 Bradyrhizobium sp. | reverse complement strand
AACCGAAAACGCCTCAGCCTGGCCGGACCACAAGCCGACCGCGCTCCTCGTGCTTGCCGATGGCACCGTGCTGGAAGGCTTTGGCCTGGGCGCGCAAGGCCATGCGGTCGGCGAGGTCTGCTTCAACACCGCAATGACCGGTTATGAGGAGATTCTCACCGATCCCTCCTACGCCGGACAGCTCATCACCTTCACCTTTCCCCATATTGGCAACGTCGGTACCAACGACGAAGACATCGAGACGGTGAACATGGCGGCGACGCCTGGCGCCCGCGGCGTGATCCTGCGCTCGGCCATCACCGACCCCTCGAACTATCGGGCCAAGCGCCACCTCGACCAATGGCTGAAGGCGCGCGGCATCATCGGCCTTTCCGGCATCGACACCCGCGCGCTGACCTCGCTTGTCCGTGAAAAGGGCATGCCCAATGCCGTGATCGCGCATGCCGAGGACGGCGCGTTCGATCTGCATGGGTTGAAGGAAGAGGCGCGCGAATGGCCGGGCCTTGAAGGCATGGACCTGGTGCCGATGGTCACCTCGAGCCAGCGCTTCACCTGGGACGAAACGCCGTGGGTTTGGGAAAAAGGCTTTGGCCGCCAGACCGCGCCCGAGTTCAACGTGGTTGTCGTCGACTACGGCATCAAGCGCAATATTCTGCGGCTGCTCGCCGGCGTCGGCTGCAAGATCACGGTGGTGCCCGCGACCACCTCGGCGGAAGACATCCTTTCGATGAAGCCCGACGGCGTGTTTTTGTCGAACGGCCCCGGCGATCCCGCCGCGACCGGCAAATATGCGGTGCCGGTGATCCAGCAGGTGATCAAGTCGGGTACGCCAACTTTTGGCATTTGCCTCGGCCACCAGATGCTGGGTCTGGCGGTCGGCGCCAAAACCAAAAAGATGCATCAGGGCCATCATGGCGCCAATCATCCGGTCAAGGACGAAACCACCGGCAAGGTGGAAATCACCTCGATGAACCACGGTTTCGCGGTGGATCAGGCGACCTTGCCTGACGGTGCGACCCAGACCCATATCTCGCTGTTCGACGGCTCCAATTGCGGCATCCAGCTCGAGGGCAAGCCGGTGTTCTCGGTGCAATATCACCCCGAGGCCTCGCCGGGCCCGCGCGACTCGCATTATTTGTTCCAGCGGTTTGCGGATTTGATGCGGGCGAAGAAGCGCGCGTAGGTCGGCGTGCCCCGGATGCTGCGCAGCGCGCCGCTTCTTTGCGGCGTGATGCGCTGCATCTGGGGCCCATGCGCTTGACGCAACATCCCTGGGTCCCGGCTCTGCGGCGCACCGCCGAAGAAGCGCTGCACCGCGTCCGGGACACGCTCCATATTGCGGACAGACACCCATTTCTTATGATAACCGTCATCAAATTCGGTAGGACCCTTCCCCATGGACGCCCCATCCGCCCGCAAGATCGAATACGGCGTGACGCCCACCGAAGTGATGGCGTCGATGGCGGGGATCGATTTCGTCCGCGCCACTTTTGACGGCAAATTGCCGACGCCGCCGATCATGCAAACCATCGAACCCTTTGATTGCACGGCCGAGCCGGGCGTCGTCGTGATCCACAGTGTCCCTGGCTTCCGGCATTACAACCCGATCGGCTCGGTGCATGGCGGTTACGCCGCGACGCTGCTGGATTCCGTGATGGGGCTCGCCGTGCATACCATGCTGCCGGCGGGCAGCGGCTACACCACGCTCGAATTCAAGATCAGTTTTATCAAAGGCATGACCCAGGATACCGGCGTCGTGCGATCCGAGGGCCGGGTCTTGAATGTCGGCCGCCGCGCCGCCACCGCCGAGGCGCGCATCACCGATGCCAAAGGCCGGCTGCTGGCGCATGCCACCACGACCTGCCTGGTTTTCGAAATACCTCTTGAGGCCGCGAAGGGAACGTGAGCCGGCGATGGAGGTTTGTAGATTGTAGTAAATTGTAGGGTGGGCAAAGCGCCAGCGTGCCCACCTCCTTTTTATTCCGTGGCTCATGGTGGGCGCAGCGCAAGCGCGCCTTTGCCCACCTGCTGCATACCCTAACATCGTCATTGCGAGCGAAGCGAAGCAATCCATAGGACAGCAAGCTAAGTGTGGATTGCTTCGTCGCTAACGCTCCTCGCAATGACGGAGAAATCGCTCACGCCGCGTTGCTGCCTTCCTGCCGGCTCGCCTCGAACAGGAACCAGGTGCGCCGCTCGGTCTCGTCGATGAAGGTCTCGAGCAGGCCCGCGGTGCCGGAATCCTCATGATCGTCGCAGAGCTTGTGGGCCTTTCGCATCGCCGCCGCCATGTGCTTGTTGTCTTCCATCAGTTCGCGCAGCATCTCGCGCGGCGGCATGTAGTCCTCGTTGTTGTCCTGGATGGTCTGCAATTTCGCAATCTGCCCAATCGAGCGCAGCGTAGTGCCGCCGAGCTTGCGGACCCGCTCCGCAAGCTGGTCGGTGGTTGCGAAAATCGCATCCGACTGCTCGTCCAGCATCAGATGATAGTCGCGAAAATGCCGGCCGCTGACATGCCAATGGAAATTCTTGGTCTTCAGATAGAGCGCGAAGGCGTCGGCCAACAGCGTATTGAGCGCGGCCGAAATCTTGTCCGAGGCAGCCTCCGGCAGATCGGTCGGGGTATCAAGATCGGGCGAGATTTTGTCGGACTTGTTGTCGGGCTTGGCTTTGCTCACGATGGACCTTCCTGTTAGGAACCGGACGTTAAGCACCGGGCTTGGCGGCAATGGACATCGGTCGCCGGACCATCTAACGCATCGTATGCGCTCCGGTTCCGCCCGCCGGAACCCCCGTTTACCGGACGCCTGACGCCATGGACGACTGGATCGATTATTACGATTCCACGCATACGATCTATGCGAGCCGGCTGCACCGCGACCTGCATTTCCAGCTGATCGCCCTCGATATCATCGGCTACATTCCCTCGCCCGATGCGGTGGTACTCGACTATGCCTGCGGCGAAGCGCTCTCGTCGGCCAAGGTGGCGGAGGCCTGCGGTAAACTGTATCTGGCGGAGCCCGCCCCGGGTGTGCGCGGCCGGCTGATCGCGCGCTTTGCCCCGAACACCAAGATCAGGGTGCGATCGCTGGAAGACTTGCGGAACATGACGGAGAAATCGATCGATCTGGTGGTCATGAATTCGGTCGCTCAGTACATGACGCCAGCGGAGCTGGATACCGCGTTCGCGACCATCAAGCGTCTGTTGCAACCGGGCGGCCGCCTCGTTCTAGGCGACGTGCTGCGCCCCGAAGTCGGCATGCTCAGGGACGTGATGGCGCTGTTGCGCTTCGCAGACAAGCACGGCTTTCTCAGGGACGCGCTGATCGGGCTGCTCTCGACCGCCTTGTCGGACTACCGGCAATTGCGCTCGCGCGTCGGCCTGCAGCGCTACAGCGAAGCCGACATGATGGCGAAACTTGCAGCAAACGGATTCACCGCCACGCGCGCGCATTTCAATATCGGGCATAATCCATGGCGGATGACCTTTGTCGCCCGGCACGCGCTTTCGCCCGCGGGCTAGTTAGGGTTAACCACAGCTCGGTGTGGCCTCGTTCTGCGCGTTCGACCATGATGGCATTGGCCCGGTGGCGGAAAGCGTCGACGCGGGAGCAGTGCATCGCTCTTTATCCTGGTTCAAATCCAGGCTGGGCCTCCAACCTTCGCTTGCTTCGCGAGCTTCGGCTAGGCAAGCCTCTATTGCGGCGAAGGTCGCACCGTAGCTCGAAGAGCGTAGGCGGGCTCAAAATGCCGGTTGACGGGCCGTCTAAAGCCCTTTCGCGGTTGCGGAATCTGGTCTAAAGACCACCCGCGCGCGAGGTTGATCCCAAGCGCCGGGTGTAGGGGACGCGCGGTATGCGCGCCCTTTTTTTGTGCCCATTTTCCTGTTTCCCGCGAGACTTGATGCCCAAAAGAACCGACATCTCCACCATCCTGATCATCGGCGCCGGTCCCATCGTGATCGGGCAGGCCTGCGAATTCGACTATTCGGGCACGCAAGCGGTGAAGACCCTGAAGGAAGAGGGCTACCGCATCGTGCTGGTCAATTCCAATCCGGCCACGATCATGACCGACCCGGAATTGGCGGACGCCACCTACATCGAGCCGATCACGCCCGAAATCGTCGCCAAGATCATCGAGAAGGAACGCCACATCATTCCCGGCGGTTTTGCGCTCTTGCCGACCATGGGCGGACAGACTGCCTTGAACTGTGCGCTCTCGCTGCGCAAGCAGGGGACATTGGCAAAATTCGACGTCGAGATGATCGGCGCCACGGCGGAGGCCATCGACAAGGCCGAGGATCGCGGCCGTTTCCGCCAAGCCATGACCCGCATCGGGCTCGAAACCCCGCGCTCGGTGCAGACCAAGACGCTGCCCGACGCGCTGCGGGCGCTCGACGAAATCGGCCTGCCCGCCATCATCCGTCCCTCCTTCACCATGGGCGGCACCGGCGGCGGCATTGCCTACACCAAGGCGGAGTTCATCGAGATCGTGGAGCGCGGCATCGACGCTTCCCCCACCGACGAGGTGCTGATCGAGGAATCGGTGCTGGGCTGGAAAGAATTCGAGATGGAGGTGGTGCGCGACAAAAAAGACAATTGCATCATCGTCTGCTCGATCGAGAACCTCGACCCGATGGGCGTGCATACCGGCGATTCCATCACGGTCGCGCCGGCGCTGACGCTCACCGACAAGGAATACCAGATCATGCGCGACGCCTCGCTGGCGGTGCTGCGCGAGATCGGGGTCGAGACCGGCGGCTCCAACGTCCAGTTCGGCGTCAATCCGGCCGACGGGCGCATGGTCGTGATCGAAATGAACCCGCGGGTGTCGCGCTCCTCCGCACTGGCCTCGAAAGCCACCGGCTTTCCCATTGCCAAGGTCGCCGCGAAATTGGCAGTCGGCTATACGCTCGACGAGATCGCCAATGACATCACTGGCGGCGCGACGCCGGCCTCGTTCGAGCCGACCATCGATTATGTCGTGGTCAAGATTCCGCGCTTCGCGTTCGAGAAATTTCCCGGCGCCTCCACCACGCTGACCACCTCGATGAAGTCGGTCGGCGAAGTGATGGCGATCGGCCGCACCTTTCAGGAGAGCCTGCAAAAGGCGCTGCGCGGGCTCGAAACCGGCCTCACCGGGCTTGACGAAATCGAGATCGAGGGGCTTGGCCGCGGCGACGACAAGAACGCGATCCGGGCTGCGCTCGGCACGCCGACGCCGAGCCGCCTGTTGCAGGTGGCGCAGGCGATGCGGCTTGGCTGGAGCAACGAAGAGATCTTCACCTCCTGCAAGATCGACCCGTGGTTCCTGGCGGAAATGCGCGGCATCGTCGAGATGGAGGAAAGGGTGCGGAAGAACGGCCTGCCGGCGAACGCGTTCGGCGTGCGCAGCCTGAAGGCCATGGGCTTTTCCGACGCACGGCTCGCGGTGCTCGCCGAGACCTCAGAGGCCGAGGTCACGGCGCGCCGCCATGCGCTCGGGGTTCGCCCCGTTTTCAAGCGCATCGACACCTGTGCTGCCGAATTCGCTTCCCCCACCGCCTACATGTATTCGACCTACGAATCTCCGTTCGCAGGCAGCCTGGCGGACGAGAGCGCGCCATCCGACAAGAACAAGGTCATCATTCTCGGCGGCGGGCCCAACCGGATCGGCCAAGGCATCGAGTTCGACTATTGCTGCTGCCACGCCTGCTTCGCATTGCACGACGTCGGCTATGAAACCATCATGATCAACTGCAATCCGGAAACGGTGTCGACCGACTACGACACCGCCGACCGCTTGTACTTCGAGCCGTTGACATCCGAGGACGTGCTCGAAATCATCGCAACCGAAAGGCAGAACGGCACGCTGCACGGCGTGATCGTGCAGTTCGGTGGCCAGACCCCGCTCAAGCTCGCCCATGCGCTGGAGGCAGCCAACGTGCCGATCCTCGGCACTTCGCCCGACGCCATCGATCTGGCCGAAGACCGCGACCGCTTCAAGCGCGTGCTCGACAAGCTGCACTTAAAGCAGCCGAAGAACGGCATCGCCTATTCGGTCGAGCAGGCGCGGCTGGTGGCCGCCGACCTCGGGCTGCCACTGGTGGTGCGCCCATCCTATGTGCTCGGTGGCCGCGCCATGCAGATCATCCGCGAGGAAAACCAGCTCGGCGACTACCTGCTTGGCACTTTGCCGGAGCTGGTGCCGGGCGACGTCAAGGCGCGCTATCCCAACGACAAGACCGGGCAGATCAACACCGTGCTCGGCACCAATCCGCTGCTGTTCGACCGCTATCTGTCCGACGCCATCGAGATCGACGTCGACTGCCTCTGCGACGGCAAGGACACCTTCATCGTCGGCATCATGGAGCATATCGAGGAGGCCGGCATTCATTCCGGCGATTCCGCCTGCTCACTGCCGCCGCATTCGATCGACGGGAAGATGATCACCGAACTCGAGCGGCAAACCCGGGAGCTGGCGCTCGGACTCGATGTGGTAGGCCTCATGAACGTGCAGTACGCCATCAAAGACGGCGAGATCTACGTGCTCGAGGTCAATCCGCGCGCTTCGCGCACGGTGCCGTTCGTCGCCAAGGTGATCGGCACGCCAGTGGCGAAAATCGCGGCAAGACTGATGGCCGGCGAGAAACTCAAGGACTTCAATCTGAAAAAGCGCAAGCTTGGCCACGTCGGCGTCAAGGAATCGGTATTCCCGTTCGCCCGCTTCCCCGGCGTCGACACCGTGCTCGGTCCGGAGATGCGATCGACCGGCGAGGTGATGGGCATCGACCGCTCCTTCGAAGTGGCGTTCGCCAAGAGCCAGCTCGGCGGCGGCACCCGCGTACCCCGCAAGGGCACCGTGTTCGTTTCCGTCCGCGATACCGACAAGACCCGCATCGTCGAGGCGGTGCGGTTGTTATTCTCGCTCGGCTTCAAGGTGATGGCGACGTCGGGCACGCAGCGTTTCCTCGCCGATAGCGGGGTGCCGACCGAAAAAGTTAACAAAGTGTTGGAGGGACGGCCGCATATCGTCGATGCCATCATGAACGGCGACATCCAGCTGGTGTTTAACACCACCGAAGGGCCGCAGGCGATGGCCGACAGCCGCTCATTACGGCGCGCTGCCCTCTTGCATAAAGTGCCATATTACACCACTCTTTCGGGTGCCGTGGCGGCTGCCCAAGGCATCCGTGCCTATCTGGGCGGGGACCTTGAGGTCCGCACGCTGCAGAGTTATTTTTCCGAAACCTGATCGCTGCGCCGGGACTTCGCGTCCGGCAATCGATCGGCAATGCAGCCCTCGTGACCGGAACTCGTCCGTCATGAGGGTGTTCTGTTTCGGCGTTTGTGCGTGGCCAGCGGATTGGTCCGCATGAAGTTGAAGGACATGGATAGATGATGGAAAAGGTTCCGATGACCGCTGGCGGTTATGCCGCCCTTGAGGTCGAGTTGAAGCAGCGCCAGTCGGTGGAGCGTCCGCGCATCATCGAGCATATCGCCGAGGCGCGCTCGCATGGCGACCTTTCGGAGAACGCGGAATATCACGCCGCCAAGGAAGAGCAATCGCATAACGAAGGCCGCATCGCCGAGCTGGAAGACAAGCTCGCGCGGGCCGACGTTATCGACATCAGCAAACTCTCCGGCGACACCATAAAGTTCGGCGCCACCGTCACGCTGGTCGACGAGGATACCGACAAGAAGACCGTATGGCAGATCGTTGGCGAACCGGAGGCCGACGCCAAGAAGGGCCGCATCTCGATCACCTCGCCGCTGGCGCGCGCGCTGATCGGCAAGAAAAAAGGCGCGTCGGTGGAAGTCGTGGCCCCCGGCGGCGCCAAGGCCTACGAAATCACCAAGGTCGAGTGGCGCTGATCGGGCGCGCAATCGATAAGAATACGGCATAAAGAAGCCGCGCAGCTTGCGCGGCTTTTTGCTGAGCCGCGAATGCGCCCGCCCGTTTCTCGCCGGAATATTCTTCATGTAAGAGTGTTTTCGTTGCAGCGTCGCAAGGGGTCGCGGACGCTGCAAAATGCTTAAATCGACGTGTCAAACAGGGGATATGACGTGGACCAGATGTTTTCCAGATTTCAGCCGGTGGCGCTTAGCCTGCTTCGCTTTGTTACCGGCCTGCTGCTGTTTCAGTACGGCGTTGCCAAGATCCTGAAATTTCCGGCCGGCACGCCATTCGAAAAGGTCGAGCTGTTCTCGCTGATCGGCACGGCGGGCGCCCTCGAACTGGTGCTCGGCGCACTTTTGATGGTCGGCCTGTTTTCGCGGATCGTCGCTTTCATCCTGTCGGGCGAAATGGCGTTTGCCTATTTCATCGGACATTTTCCGCGCGGCTTTTTCCCTCTGTTCAACAACGGCTCGTTGGCGATCCTGCTCTGCTTCGCCTGTCTTTATCTGGCCACCGCAAGCGGCGGGCCGTACAGCGTGGATGCGATGATGGGCAAGAAGGGCACGTAGCCGGCGTCGCTGAAACGAACTCCGTCATTCCGGGATGGTGCGTTAGCACCAGACCCGGAATCTCGAGATTCCGGGTCCGCGCTTCGCGCGTCCCGGAATGACGAAAACCTCAGCCCGGCAC
This sequence comes from Bradyrhizobium sp., assembly GCA_035644295.1. Taxonomy (GTDB): domain Bacteria; phylum Pseudomonadota; class Alphaproteobacteria; order Rhizobiales; family Xanthobacteraceae; genus Bradyrhizobium. The sequence continues at coordinate 10,318 of DASQOU010000362.1, read as the reverse complement.
TTTCAGATCAAGCGGCACTGCGGCTTCGTATTTCGAATTGTGCAGCACCAGCGAGGTCCTGACGTTGCGCACATGCGGCGCCGCCGTCAGGTGGGTGACGAAATCCTGGAACGTCGCCATGTCGGGCGCCACGCATTTCAGGATGAAGTCGACTTCGCCCGACAGCATCCAGCATTCCCGCACCAGCGGCTCGGCGCGCACGAAATCCTCGAACGCGCGCAAATCCGCCTCCGCCTGACTGGACAGATGCACGGAAGCGAACACCGTGACGTCGAAGCCCAGCCGCCGCGGATCCAATAGCCCGCGATAACCCTGGATATAGCCCTGCTCCTCCAGCGTTCGGACCCGGCGCAGGCAGGGCGGCGGCGAAATGCCGACGCGTTTGGCCAGTTCGACGTTGGTGATTCGGCCGTCGGCCTGAATTTCGGCAAGGATTTTGAGGTCGATCTCGTCAAGGTTCTTCGACACGCGGGTCCCGGTCCTGGGGCTGAGAAAGCTTTCGGGTTTTAGCCGCAACACTCTTAGCCCACCTCGCATCCCGGGCGCAATTTTATTGCGCGTGCGCTGCGCCATTTCCACCGCTCACGGGAAATTTTGCTGATTTGGATTGCAATTCTTGCATAGCTCGCCAGATATCCTAGACTTGTATTTGACACTTTCGGCGTCGTTGCGATGCCATTCCGTGCGCATTCTGCTCAAGCGCTGACCAAATTCCCTTAAGAGAGGGATCTACCTCATGCCTGCCCCTATCCATGCGAAGGTCGTGATCATCGGTTCCGGCCCGGCCGGTTACACCGCTGCGATCTACGCTGCGCGCGCCATGCTTGAGCCGGTACTGATTCAGGGCATTCAACCCGGCGGCCAACTCACCATCACCACCGACGTGGAGAACTATCCGGGCTTCGCCGACGTCATCCAGGGCCCGTGGCTGATGGAGCAGATGGAGAAGCAGGCCGCCCATGTCGGCACCAAGATCGTCACCGATCTCGTCACCAAGCTCGAGCTCGCGCAGCGCCCGTTCCGGCTGACCTGCGACAGCGGCGACGTCTATTACGCCGAGACCGTCATCCTCGCCACCGGCGCGCAGGCGCGCTGGCTCGGCATGCCTTCGGAAGAGAAGTTCAAGGGCTTTGGCGTCTCGGCCTGTGCGACCTGCGACGGATTTTTCTATCGCGGCAAGGAAGTCATGGTGGTTGGGGGCGGCAACACCGCGGTCGAGGAAGCGCTGTTCCTCACCAACTTCGCCTCGCAAGTCACCATCGTGCACCGCCGCGATCATTTCCGCGCCGAGCGCATCCTGCAGGAGCGTCTGTTCAAAAACCCCAAGATCAAGGTGGTGTGGGACTCAGCGATCGACGAAATCTGCGGCACCGAGAATCCGGGCAAGGTCACCCATGTCCGGCTGAAGAACGTCAAGACCGGGCGCTTGAGCCAGGTGCCGGCCGACGGTGTCTTCATTGCAATCGGTCATGCGCCTGCAACCGACCTCGTCGCGGGCCAAGTCAAGCTGAAACCGTCGGGCTATGTCGAGGTGGCGCCAAATTCGACCGCAACTTCGGTGCCCGGCGTATTCGCCGCCGGCGACGTCGCCGACGAAATCTGGCGGCAGGCAGTGACGGCCGCGGGCCTTGGCTGCATGGCCGCCCTGGAAGCAGAGCGTTTTCTCGCACTTCGCGCCAGCGACCGCGCGGCGGCGGAATAATCATGGCTCGAACCCGCGACGGATTTACCGATATGGATTGGGATAAGCTGAAGGTGTTTCACGCCGCGGCTGAAGCGGGAAGCTTTACGCATGCCGGCGAACAGCTCGGCCTTTCGCAATCGGCCGTTTCACGGCAGGTCAGCGCGCTGGAGCAGGAGCTCTCGGTATCGCTGTTTCATCGCCATGCGCGCGGTCTCATCTTGACCGAACAAGGCGATCTGTTGTTTCGCACCGCGCATGACGTGTTCATGCAGCTGCAGGCGGCGCGCGCTAAACTCACCGACAGCCGCGAACGGCCAAGCGGCGACCTCAAGATCACGACACCACCGGCGCTCGGCATCAACTGGCTGATTCCGCGGCTCCACGAATTTACCGCGCTGTATCCAGAAATCCGGATTTCCATGATCGTTACCGACGAGGATCTCGATCTCTCGATGCGCGAGGCCGACGTCGCAATCCGCACCCGCAAGCCGACCCAGCCCGACCTGATCCAGCGCAAGCTGTTCTCGATCGGCTTCCACGCCTATTGCTCGCCGGAATACATCAAGCACTTCGGCACGCCGCGCACTCTCGACGACCTCGACGCGCATCGCATCATCATGCTGAGCGATTCGCAGGTTCAGCCGCACCTGCAGAACCGCAGCTGGCTGATCGACGCCGGCCGCAATGGCTCAGGGCCTCGCGAGGCCTATTTCAAGGTCAACAACATCCTTGGCCTGGTGCGCGCGTGCCAGCAGGGGCTGGGTATCGCCGCGCTACCGGACTACCTGGTCGAGGAAAACAATCGCCTGGTCCAGCTTTTTGGAGAATCGGATTCTATCCAGCTCGACACCTACTTCGTTTATCCCGAGGAATTGAAGACGGTGGCGCGCGTGCAGGTGTTCCGCGACTTCGTGGTCAGTAAAGCGCAGCGCTGGCCGTCCTAATTATCGGTCGATAACCCCCTGCTCTCCGCATGTCTGACATGCGGCGTGGGCGGTTGCTGCGGGGCACCGGGGCAGCCCATAATGCAGTTACGCTGAGCATTCGCGTTGCGCATATGTCCCCCTCCTCCAGTGGCGCGGACGCTCAGTTATCCCTCTTGGAAGGTGATTGTGTCGGCCTCACGTGGCCAATACCTCTAGCCGGGCTCTCACGAGCCCGGCTTTTTTCATGGGATCTGCTTCCCGGGCTCTCACCAGCCCGGCTTTGTTCACGGGGATTTGCTTTCCCGCGGGGCTCTCACAAGATCGGCCGTATCATAGAACCTGCTCGGCGCCGTTCCGGGCGTTGACAGGATCAGCGTCGCCCTTCATCATTCTCCCATGATCACGATTATGTGCATCGCTCTGTCGTCGAAAAAAGCCCCCCTTCCCGGGGCTTCGGATCGACGCGCGCGATAGACTTCTCGCCCAAGCCGATCTGCAAACCCCGCCGCGAGTGCGGGGTTTTTTATTGCCCCGTCTCCGGCTCAATCCTTTCAGGAGATGGACCAATGACTGACCTCGTGTCTTCCGGCCTTCGATCTCTGTTGCATGGCCTCTGGCTGCCGCTGATCACGCCGTTTCGCGACGGTACCCTCGATGAGACATCGCTGCGGCGGCTGATACGCCATTACACGGCGGTCCCCATCGACGGACTGATCCTTGCTGCGACCTCAGGCGAAGGCCTGACGCTGGGCATGGCCGAACTTGAATGGATCGTCGCACTGACGCGCTCCGAGATGGCGGGGGCTAAGCGTTACATCCCGATCTGCCTCGGACTATCCGGCAGCCATACCAGGAAGATGTGCCATACCCTGGATGAGACGGCGGCCTGGCCGATCGACGGCTACCTGATTTCGAGTCCCTATTACTCGCGACCCTCGCAGCGCGGCCTGAAGCAGCATTTCAACGCGCTCGCCGATCACGCCTCATGGCCGATCGTGCTCTACAACATTCCCTATCGCACGTCGGTCAATCTTGCCAACGAGACGCTGCTCGAGCTTGCCGAACACCCGAACATTGTCGGCCTGAAGGATTGCTGCGCCGATCGCGCACAATCGATCGATTTGCTGCGCCGGCGGCCGGCCGGCTTTCGGGTTCTGACCGGTGAGGACGCCCAATACTTCGAGGCGCTCACCGATGGCGCCGATGGCGCCATCCTGCTATCGGCCCATCTCGAGACCGAGTCGTTTGCAGCGGTGCGCGCGCTCGTCAGCGAAGGCGATTTGGATGCCGCGCGGGCGCGCTGGGAGAGCGTGGCCGATCTGACGAAGCTGCTATTCGCAGAGCCAAGCCCGGCGGCAGCAAAATATTGGCTGGCGCGCACCGGCCTGATCGACAGCGCCGAAGTCCGCCTGCCGATGGTGGAGGTAAGTGCCGAGCTCGCGGCGCGGCTTGATGCGGAGATCGAGCGGCGCGCACCGCCGCTGTTAAGGCGCGCGTAGGATGTTTCTCCTTATCCGGCGTGTGAGAATCCCTCACCCGAAATCTCTCGGTCCCGATTGCGAGTGCGCCTCAGAAAGTGACGCATATTGTGCCGCGGACCGAGGCGACGGCCGCGCGCCCACTACCGTGAAAGTCAGTCTTGAAGAGTAAGGCCGCCTGCCTTTGTCGACGTGTCAGCACGCCCCTAAAAGCACAACGCCGCCCGAGCGGAGTATAATCGCCCGGCGGCGTTGTTCAGTCACCGGGTCCTTAAATTCCCCAGCGCAGTTATGTCATCTGGCATCAGCCAAAGGTTCAACAAGCCAATTTGAATTTTCGAGCAAGCTGGTTCTGTGCATGTCAAAACGAGGATGCTGGCTCCGACCCATCCGGGAACATTCGGGCGAAGTTCCGGGTTGGCAAGTTCGACCCAATGGCGTTACCAGTCTCCTGAGTGCAAGCTGGCGTTGCCCCAATCAGATAAACCGCGGATGAGGTCTCGTTTTGTGAACCCGAAAGGCAGGCAGGCAAGGCTGCGGCCCGCGCATCTTGCCATTGCGAGTCTGGCCGCGCTGATCGCGGCCGGAGATCATGCGGACGCCACAGACCGTCGGAGCCAATACTCGGTCGAGTCCAACCAGTCGCGCACAGCCGGCGAGCCGATCATGGCAATCGTTTCGCTCCACAGCCAGCGCATCACCGTCTATGACACCAATGGCTGGATCTTCCGGGCGCCGGTGTCGAGCGGCCAGAAGGGACGCGAGACGCCCGCCGGGATCTTCAGCGTCATTCAAAAAGAAGCAGAGCATTACTCGAACCTGTATGACGATGCCTACATGCCCCATATGCAACGCATCACCTGGTCGGGCATCGCGCTCCACGGTGGCCCCCTGCCAGGATATGCGGCATCCCACGGCTGCGTGCGGATGCCCTTCGATTTCGCAGCACGCCTGTTCAACGCGACTGCGTTGGGGATGCGGACGATCGTAGCGCCAACCGACGTGGCGCCGGTTGAGATCGCCCACCCGGTTCTGTTCCGGCCGAAGCCGGGTGCCGGCACCCTGGCTGCCGCCCGTACCGGAGAGGCTGAAGAGGCGGCGAGGAAGGCGGCTCAGGCCAGGCTCGCCTCCACGACGGCCTTCCGGGAGGTCACGCGGGCGATGGTGCCGGTGCGCGTGGCGGAAAATCTGAAGCTCAGAACTGAGGCGCAACTGGCGGCCGCCGAGGCTACGCTTGGCTCTGCCATCTCGGCCGAGGCAAAGGAGCAGGCCGAAGGCGCCAAGGCGCAGGTAGTCGCCAGGATCGCGGAGTTGCAGATGCAATTGGTTGCCGCAAAGGCGGAGTTGCAACCGAAGCTCGATGCTGCCGCGGCCGCGCGTGAAGCCGCCGCCGCCGCGGAGACTGCGCGGGCCGCGGCAGCCGAGGCGGCACGTCAGGCGACGCGCGAGCTAGAGCCGGTATCGGTGCTCATCAGCCGCAAGACCCAGCGCCTTTACGTCCGGCAAGCCTTCGAGCCCATCTTTGAAAGTCCGGTCACGATCGCAGATCCCGATCGTCGGATTGGCACGCATGTCTTCACCGCCATCGGGCGGTCGAGCGACGACAGCAACTTGCGATGGAGCGTCGTCTCCCTGGACGGCGGACGTCCGCGCAGCGACGCAATCGAGCCCGATCGCCGGGCGCGCGGGTCCACTGGTCGCGACGTTGCGCCGATGCGGACGGACCAGGACGGCGCGAAGGCCGCGCTCGATCGACTTGTCATTCCGCAGGACGCATTGGATCACATCGCCGGGATTGGACCGCGATCTTCCCTGATCGTCACGGACGAGGCGTTGAGCTCGGAGACCGGCAAGGGCACGGATTTCGTGGTGCTGATGAGCGGCGAGCCGCAAGGAGGCATCAAGAGTCGGCGACGCGTTCCGGGGACCGAATTCGGGTACGCGGGCCCACGCGATCGCCTGCCTTATTGGCGCTCGCCTTTCGGGGGTTCGTTTTCCTCCTGGTGAACCCGTTCTTTCCACCCCGGTTGATGGCGCTTCCCTCACGGGGCATCAGTGGAATGTCAGATCACATGAGTGAGACAATGCGCACCAAAGACTTACACCCTATCCAACCTCGTCCGCGCTAGCCGCAGCGCGTTGGTGATCACGCTGACCGACGACAGCGCCATTGCGGCGGCGCCCACCATAGGCGAGAGCAGGATGCCGAACACCGGATAGAGCAGGCCGGCGGCGATCGGCACGCCGGCGGAATTGTAGACGAACGCAAACGCGAGGTTCTGGCGGATGTTGCGCATGGTCGCGACCGACAACCGCCGCGCCCGCACCAGGCCTAAGAGGTCGCCGGTCAGAAGCGTGACGCCGGCGCTTTCGATCGCTACATCCGTTCCGCCGCCCATCGCGACGCCGACGTCGGCAGCGGCCAGCGCCGGCGCGTCATTGACGCCATCGCCGACCATGGCGACGCGGCGGCCTTCGGCGCGCAGCCGCTGCACAACCTCGCCCTTGCGCTCCGGCAATACGCCGGCCTCGATCTCATCGATACCAAGCTGTGAGGCCACCGCGCGCGCGGTCGTCGCATTGTCGCCGGTAAGCATCACGATGCGCAGGCCTTCGCCGCGCAACGCCGCAAGCGCCGATTTCGCCGACGGCTTGATCGGATCGGCGATGGCAATGACGCCGGCGGCGCGGCCGCCGATCGCCACAAAAATCGCGGTGGCACCGTTGCGCCGTGCCGTCTCCGCGGCGGTGTCTAGCTCCTGGGTGGCAACGTTCAGTTCAGCCATCAACATGGCATTGCCGAGCGCCACCAGCTTGCCGTCGACGGTCCCGCTTGCGCCCTTGCCCGAAGGCGAGGCGAAGCCCAAGACCTCGCCGAGCGCGAGCCCATGCGCCTTCGCTTCATGGAGGATCGCCTGAGCCAGCGGATGTTCGCTGCCGCGCTCCACACTGGCGGCAAGCCGCAGCAATTCGTTCTCGTCGATCCCGTTCGCGGTCACGATCGACACCAGTTTTGGTTTGCCTTCGGTGAGCGTACCGGTCTTGTCGATGACGATGGTATCGATGCGCTCGAACTGCTCCAGCGCTTGTGCGTCGCGGATGAGGATGCCCGAACGGGCGCCGCGTCCGACGCCGACCATGATCGACATCGGCGTGGCGAGCCCCAGCGCGCAGGGGCAGGCGATGATCAGGACCGTCACGGCCGCGACCATGGCGAAGGAGAAGCGCGGCTCCGGCCCGAACGCCATCCAGGCCGCAAACGCGGCCAGGGCTGTGGCAATCACCGCGGGCACGAACCAGCCAGCGACGCGGTCGGCGAGACGCTGGATCGGCGCGCGGGAGCGCTGCGCCCGCGCCACCATATCGACGATCCGCGCCAGCATGGTGTCGCGGCCGACCTTTTCGGCGCGCAGCACCAGCGAGCCGCGCTGATTGACGGTGCCGCCGATCACGCGCCCGCCTTCGGTCTTCGATACCGGCATCGATTCGCCGGTCACCATGGATTCATCGACGAATGAATGCCCCTGCGTGACGCGGCCATCGACCGGAATCTTTTCGCCCGGACGAACCCGCAGCAAATCGCCCACCGCAATTGTCTCGATGGCAACGTCTTCGTCGCCATGATCGGTGATGCGCCGCGCGGTTTTTGGCGCCAGCCCAAGCAGCGCGCGGATCGCACCTGAGGTGCGCTCGCGCGCCCGCAACTCCAGCACTTGCCCGAGCAGCACCAGCACCGTGATTACCGCCGCCGCCTCGAAATACACCGCGACCGTGCCATGCATGTCGCGCAAGGCCGGCGGAAGCAGTTGCGGCGCCAGCGTGCCGATTACGCTGTAGAGATAGGCAACACCGGTGCCCATCGCGATCAGCGTGAACATGTTCAGGTTTCGCGTCACCACGGACCGCCAGCCGCGCACGAAAAACGGCGCGCCGGCCCACAGCACCACCGGTGTCGACAACGCAAACGAAATCCAGTTCGACCATGACGGCGGCACAATTTGCATCGGCCCGAAATGGCTGCCCATCTCGATCCCAAACACCGGAAGCGTCAGCGCCAGCGCGATCCAAAATCGCCTGACCATGTCGATCAATTCCGGGTCGGGCGCATCGTCGAGCGAGACCTGTTCGGGCTCGAGCGCCATGCCGCAGATCGGGCAACTGCCGGGGCCGACGTGACGCACTTCCGGATGCATCGGACAGGTGTAGATGGTGCCGGTCGGCGCCGCCGGCTCGGGCGCTTTCGGCCCAAGGAATTTTTCGGGATCCGCCGCGAATCGCTCGCGGCAACGCGCGCCGCAGAAGAAATACTCCTGGCCGCGGTATTCGAAGCGATGCTTTGCGGCCTTGCGCTTGACGCTCATGCCGCACACCGGATCGATCGCCGCGTCTGGCGCTTCGTCGTGGCCGCCATGTTGGCCGCCGCAGCAGGAGGGCGGGTGCGCCCCGTGAGGATGGCCGGCGTGAGTGCTTGTGCCGTTTGCGTGTTCTTGTTGCGCCATCCGCCTCTCCGGCCACTTGAACAATATACCCCAGGGGGGTATATGAGGCATATGCGCAACGAGATCAAGACGTCCTGCCTGAAAAGGCTCAAGCGAATTGAGGGCCAGATCCGCGGTCTCGCCGGGATGGTGGCGGACGACCGCTATTGCATCGACGTGGTGACGCAGATCGCCGCGGCAAAGGCCGCGCTGCGCCGGGTCGAGGAGGAAATCCTGCGCGACCACGTCGCCCATTGCGTCGAGCATGCGATCACCTCCGGCAACAAGGCCGATCAGCGCCGCAAGATCGCCGAACTCATGGATGTGGTTGGCCGCGCCGACCGGTAGCGAAGCCTTCGTTCCCCGGATGCAGCGCGGCATGCCGCACTTGCGGCGCGGTGCGCTGCTGATCCGGGGTCCATCTCATCCGTCAGGTGTTTAGTTAGTCCCGGCTCTGCGGTGCACCGCCAAGGAAGCGATGCACCGCGTCCGGGACACCAAGCAGGCAACTTCCGAAATTCATTTGGTTAATGCGCGGTGAAACCGGCACCTAAATTGCGACCCTGCGGCGCTCCGTATTTTTAGAGTTTGCGGTCTATCGACTTCCCCAACAAAGCGCGGGGGAAAACGATGACCACTCAAATCATCCAGAACAAACGATATCCGAATTCGCAACGCGCCGAGAGGATACAGGATCTTCTTCTGGTGTCGTCGTTCGGGCTGTGGGCGGTGCTGCTTGGTCTGTCGCCGGTCCTGGCCTTCCGCCTGCTGGTGGGGAGCTGAGGCAATGCATAGCTGGGTGAACGGTGGTTAATCCTCAGTAGCACCTGCGTTCAAAATGCGAGCGATGTTGCGACGGGCTTTTTAAAATTCGTCGCCTATCAATGTCGCCACAAGAATTAGAAACGCGGGGGCGTCATGGACACCAAGAACAATGCATTCTCGAAAGATCGGGGCTTTTGCACACAGGACATTCTTTGGGCGGTCGGCATCTGGTCGGTCATCCTGAGCCTGTCGCCGGTCGTCTTGTTCTATGTCCTGATGGTGAATTGAGCGGCTCATCGCCGCATGGGTAACGTCATCCCGGGTGAGCGTAAAAGCTCACACGGGATGACGTTTCATGAAACAAACAACGCGCAAGGCCCGCGCGCGCTCTTTCCATTCAAGCGTGCGGCAGACTATGCCGCCTGCTTGTGCATTGCGCCAGCCGCCGACACCGTACCGCGGATCGCCCTCACCGAACGTTCGATTGCAGCCCATAGCCGGCCGATTTCCTCCGCCGCGCGGCCTTCGGCAAAATATTCGCGGGCGCCTTCGCCCTTGCCGAGTGCCATCAGGAGATCGGCACGATTGGTGATCTGGCCACCCCACACCGGCGCGCGGAACTTGGCCAGCGCTTCCCGCGCGATGGTCACAATTCGGCTCTCCGCCTCATCGCGCCGCGCCGGGGCACCGTTGATCACGACCGCATAAGGCTTGCGCGCGGCGCGGCAGGTTTGAATCGTTTCCTGCACGGCGTTGACGTCGAACACCCCCGGCCGGGCCGGAATGACCACCATGGTGGCGCTCTTGATGGCATCTTCCACGACCGCTGACGTATTCGGCGGCGTGTCGATGAACACCCATTCGTAGCCGTCACGCTTGGCGGCGGCGATGATTCCACTGACGGACGTCACGGCGGTCTTGATCGACGGTTCGTTGGTGCCGCGCAGCTTGTGCCAGAGCGTGAGCGATCCCTGCGGGTCGGCGTCG
>DASQOU010000361.1:0-12067 GCA_035644295.1 Bradyrhizobium sp. | reverse complement strand
GAAACCGACACCGCCACGACCGGTACCAGCGTCGCGCGCAGATTTCGCAAGAAGGCGAAAACCACGACGATCACCAGCAGCACGGCAAGGATCAGGGTCCGTTCGACATCGCGCAACGATGTGCGAATGGTCGTGGAGCGGTCGACTGCCACTTCGACGTCAATGGCAGGTGAAATCGATGCCCTGAGTTGAGGCATTAGCGCCTTCACCAGATCAACGGTACTGATGATGTTCGCGCCCGGCTGTCTGCTGAGAATGAGCAGGACGGCCGGCTTTCCGTTCGCGAGACCGGCGTTACGGAGGTTCTCGACTGAGTCGGTGACCTCACCGACATCCGACAGATGAACCGGCGCTCCATTCCGATAGGCGACGATCAGGGATTTGTAGTCGTCGGCCTTGCTGATCTGGTCGTTGGCATAAATCTGATAACGCTGATCTCCAACGTCGATCCCGCCCTTCGGGCTGTGGGCGTTGGCGCTGGCAAGCGCGGCCCGCACGTCCTCAAGACCGATGCCGTATTTATAAAGTACCTGCGGAATGAGTTCCGCTCTTACCGCGGGAAGCGAACCGCCGCCGACAACGACTTCGCCAATCCCCTCGACCTGGGACAGCTTCTGGGCGAGCACGGTCGATGCCGCGTCATACAGATCACCGCGGGTCATGGTGTCGGAGGTCAAGGTCAGGACCAGGATCGGCGCGTCGGCCGGATTGACCTTGCGGTATGTCGGATTGCTGCGCAGGCTGGTCGGAAGATCGGCGCGTGCTGCATTGATGGCCGCCTGCACGTCGCGCGCCGCGCCGTTGATGTCGCGGCTGAGGCCGAACTGCAGGGTGATGCGGGTTCCGCCCACGGTGCTCGACGAGGTCATCTCGGTGACGTCGGCGATCTGCCCGAGATGACGTTCGAGCGGACTGGCTACCGTCGTCGCGACATCCTGGGGACTCGCGCCGGGCAGCGTCGCCCGCACGGAGATGGTCGGAAAATCGACCTGCGGCAGCGGCGACACCGGCAGCTTGAAAAACGCCACGGCGCCGGCCGCTGCAAGACCGAAGGTCAGCAACGTCGTTGCGACCGGCCGGCGAATGAAGGGTGTCGACGGTCCCATGGCTCAGTTCAATTCGTTCGCGGGGCCGGCTTCGCCCGCAGGTCCGGCAAACCGCGTCGCCAGGCGATCGAACCAGAGATAGATCACCGGCGTCGTAAACAGCGTCAGCAGCTGACTGACGAGGAGGCCGCCGACGATGGAAATGCCGAGGGGATGACGTAGTTCAGAACCCGCTCCCGTGCCGAGCATCAACGGCAACGCACCAAGCACGGCGGCCATAGTCGTCATCAGGATCGGCCGGAGGCGCAACAGACAGGCTTGGTAGATTGCCTCGCGCGGAGGCTTGCCCTCTTGGCGTTCGGCGTCGAGCGCGAAGTCGATCATCATGATCGCGTTCTTCTTCACGATGCCGATCAGAAGGATAATTCCGATGATGGCGACGATGGTAAGATCATGGCCGGCAGCCATCAGTGCCAGCAGCGCGCCGATTCCGGCGGATGGCAGCGTCGAGAGGATGGTGAGGGGATGGATGAAGCTCTCATAGAGCACACCCAGCACGATATAGACGGTGACGATCGCCGCCAGAATCAGGAAGAGCTGATTTGAAAGGGAGGACTGAAACGCGAGGGCTGCGCCTTGAAAGCTGCTGATCACGCCGAGCGGCAGGCCAATTTCGGCCTGCGCCTGCTTGATCGCGGTCACCGCCTCGCCGAGGGAAGCGCCCGGCGCCAAGTTGAAGGATACCGTGGATGCCGGAAACTGCCCGAGATGCGAGATCTGCAGCGGCGCGGTTTCCTCGCGCATCTTGGCCAACGCGGCCAGCGGCACGGGCGTAGTGCCTACCGAGGAGGGAAGATAGATATCCGACAATGATTGCAGGGAGGTTTGCAGCCTTGGATCGGCCTCGAGGATAACGCGGTACTGGTTGGAGTTGGTAAAGATGGTGGAAACGATGCGCTGGCCGTACGAGTCATAAAGCGCATTGTCGATCGTCGCCGGCGTAATGCCGAAGCGGGCGGCCTGATCGCGATCGATTTCGACAAAGATCGAAAGCCCGTGATTGGAGATGTCGCTGGCGACATCGCCAAGCTGCGGAAGCTGCCTCAGCCTGTCGACCAGCTTGGGGGTCCATTCGGCGAGCTGCACCGGATCGGCGTCCTGGAGGATGAATTGGTATTGCGTTTTGCTGACCGTGCCCTCGATGGTCAAATCCTGCACCGGCTGCATATAGAGCGTGATGCCGATCAGGGAGGCGGTGCTGTTCTGGATGCGCCGCATCACCGCGGCGACGTCGGATTTGCGCTGATCGTATGGCTTGAGGTTGATCAGAATCCGACCGCTGTTGAGCGTGGTGTTCGTTCCGTCTACGCCGATGAAGGAAGAAAGGCTCTCAACGTCGGGATCCCTGAGGATGGCGCTGGCGAGTTGCTGTTGGCGTTCCGCCATCGCGGCGTAGGAGATGGACTGCGGCGCCTCCGAGATCGCCTGAATGACGCCGGTATCCTGAAGCGGAAAGAATCCCTTGGGAATGATGACGTAGAGCAGGCCGGTCAGCACGAACGTGCCCAAGGCAATCATCAGGACGAAGGTCTGACGGTCGAGTACCCAGTTGAGCATGCGGCCGTAAATTTCGATGATTTTGTCGAACCCTTCACGGCTGTAGCGCTGAAGCGCGTTTTCGTGGATCTCCGACTCCGGCTTGAGCAGCTTGGCACAGGCCATCGGCACCAGCGTCAGCGAAACCACCGCCGAAATGAGGATGGTGACCGAAAGCGTGATGGCGAACTCCCTGAACAGCCGGCCGACCACGTCTCCCATGAACAGGAGAGGAATCAGCACTGCAATCAGCGACACCGTCAGCGAGATGATGGTGAAGCCGATTTGTTCGGAGCCCCGAAACGCCGCCCGCAACGGGGTATCGCCCTCTTCGAGGTAACGGGAGATGTTCTCGATCACGACAATGGCGTCATCGACCACGAAGCCGGTGGCGATGGTCAGCGCCATCAGCGACAGATTGTTGAGGCTGAAGCCGAACAGGTACATGGCGCCGAGCGTGCCGACCAGCGACAGCGGGACCGAAAGGCTCGGGATCAATGTCGCCCGCGCATTGCGCAGGAAGACGAAAATCACCAGTATCACAAGGATGACGGCGAGCGTCAGCTCAAATTCCACATCGCGCACCGACGCACGGATGGTGATGGTTCGGTCGGTCAGAATGCTGACTTCGATCGCCGCCGGCAGTGCGGCTTGAAGCTGCGGCAACAGTGCCTTGATGCCCTCGACCACCGAGATGACGTTGGCGCCGGGCTGCCGCTGAATATTCAGGATGATGGCCGGCGTTTCGTTCATCCAGGCGCCGAGCTTTTCGTTCTGAGCGCCGTCGACGACGTCTCCGACATCGCTAAGCCGCACCGGGGAGCCATTCTTGTAGGCGACGATCAGCGACTTGTAGTCACTGGCATTCCTGATCTGATCATTGGCGTTGATGGTATAGGAGCGCATCGCTCCGTCGAAGTTTCCCTTGGGCGTGTTGACGTTGGCGTTGCCAAGCGTGGTGCGCAGATCGTCGATGTTGAGACCATAGGCGGCGAGTTTGCGGATGTCGGCACGAATGCGCACCGCCGGCCTTTGGCCACCGCTGATGCTGACGAGCCCGACACCGGGAAGCTGGGAGATCTTTTGCGCCAGACGGCTGTCGACGAAATCCTCGACCTGGGTCAGCGGCATTGTTTTCGACGTCAATCCGAGCGTCAGGATCGGCGCGTCGGCCGGGTTCACTTTGGCGTAGATCGGCGGCGCGGGAAGGTCGGCCGGAAGCAGGTTGCCGGCGGCATTGATGGCGGCCTGCACCTCCTGTTCCGCAACGTCGAGTGAAATCGTGAGCCCGAACTGGAGGGTGATGACCGATGCTCCGGCCGAACTCACCGAGCTCATCTGGTTGAGATTCGGCATTTGTCCGAACTGCACCTCCAGCGGCGCGGTGACGGACGATGTCATCACGTCCGGACTGGCGCCGGGATAGAAGGTCTGGACCTGGATGGTCGGGTAGTCCACCTCCGGCAATGCGGCGACCGGCAGGAACCTGAACGCCAGCAAGCCGGACAGCATGATGGCTATCATCAACAGGGTAGTCGCCACCGGCCGCACAATGAACGGCTGCGACGGGCTCATTGTTTCTGTCCGCCTTCGGAACGCCGCTTCTTGCCGCCCGATTTATCCTGCGGGTCCGCCGACTTGGCCGGGTCAGCTTCCGACCGCACGTTGATCTTTGCACCGTCCCGCAATTTGTCGGCGCCATCGATGACGATACGATCGCCCGGCGTCAGCCCTGAAAGAACCTCCACGCGATCGCCCTCAGTCGCCCCGAGCCGGATCGCGCGGACCGACACCGTGCTGTCGGCATTGACGAGGTAGACGAACGTACCCGGCACTCCGCGCTGGACACCCGCTGTCGAGATCGTCGTGACGTCCTTGTGCGTGTCGAGCAGCAGGCGGATGTTGACGAACTGGTTTGGGTAGAGGACCCGCGTGTCGTTGGTAAACTGTGCCCGCAGCTTGATGGTCCCGGTGGTCTGGTCGATCTGGCTATCGAAGGTTTGCAGCGTACCGTCGGCAATCTTGGTAGCGCCGCTACGGTCATAGGCGGTGGCGGGCAGCACGGCGCCAGCCTGGATACGTTTCGCGATCGCCTGCAGGTTATCCTCCGGCACCGTGAACAGAACGCTGATCGGTTGCAGCTGCGTGATGACGACCAGGCCGTTGACGTCGCCGGGCGTCACATAGTTGCCCTGGTCGACCAGGCGCAGCCCGACGCGGCCATCGAGCGGAGAAATGATTCGGCAATATTGCAAATTCACCTCGGCGGACCTGACCGTTGCCCGGTCGGCTTCCACCGTGCCCTGGTCCTGCGCGACGAGGGCGGTTTGCGTATCCAGCGTCTGGCGCGGCACCGCATTCTGGGCCGCCAATCCCTGATATCGCGTCAGATCGACCTGCGCCCCCTTCAGCAGGGCCTCGTCGCGGGCAAGTTGCCCTTTGGCTTGCGCCAGGGTCGCCTCATACGGCCGCGAATCAATTTCGGCGAGCAGATCGCCCTTTTTGACTTCGTCGCCTTCTTTGAAAGCGACGCGGACCAGTTGTCCACTGATCTGGCTTCGGATGGTCACCGTCGCAAGCGAGGACACCGTGCCCAGCGCGTTGATATTGATCCCGATATCGCCCTTGCCGACGACCTCGGGCACAATCGACATCGGCGCAACATTGCGGCCGCTATTGGCCTGTTGCGGCGCGCTCCCTTGCCTGTTCCACCAGACGACGCCAGCGAGAAGCAGCAAAATCAGAATGGATGTCAGAACGAACCGTCCGCGGGACCGGGGCGTGGCAGTCTGCGAGGGACCAATTGAGGGGGCTTCCTTGAGAGATTTTATCGATTGGTCCATGAACCTGCCATCGGATGGGTGTTTTGTCGGGTCGCAGCCATATCCCGCACTATGACGCCTTGCCTGCCTCCGAGGTCCTCGGGCCGCCGCATTTGAACGCCTCTGTCTGAAGTTGTCGCATTAACAATCAGAAAGAATTGCACTTTTTGGTTCAGACGGAGAACGCCTGCCAGTCAGCATTTGGTCCCGGGCGCCCTGATGCCGTGATCAAAAGGCGCATTTGCGCCAAAGCGCTACATTTTGGACCCATCCGAGGCTCGCCACAAGACCGCCCCGGATGGCGGAATCTCGCGATCTTGACGCAGGAAAGTCAGCAACAGAGGTCGGGTCAGGCCGCAACGTCCCATAGACTGGACGAGCCCCTTACCAGGGCCGTGCGCCCCTTCGCCGTAATAACCGGCAGATTGTCGCTCATGGTTGCAAGGCCAAATGCGACGAGATCATCAAGCACGGATTGATTCAACGCAGAAAGCTTCAAAACCGGCATGCGAATCGCCTTAAGGGTTTCCCATTGATCCGGTGTGAGGTTGTAGTCAATTTCGTCGTTCATGCCGCCTCAAACACGTTGGCTCTCGCGGGTACCTTTACAAATTCAGCGTGAACGCGGCGCGACCGCAATGCGTCGAGATTTCGATCAGGCGCACAACTTATTTTGAAACGTTGTGTCCGAAATATTCGGTAACGCGGCTGTCACATCCACGTGTCAAGGGACTGCATCGGTCACCTCGAATCAGATGGCACGATATTGGATGTCGTTGCCCGATTGGATGAATGCCCTGACAGTCACCATGCTGCCAAAGCCAACGGGCAGCGGCGCCAGGCTCAAGGGCTTGGGCATCGTCATCAGCATCGCCATCGCCGCAGCGGCGATTTTCGCGCTGACGCATATGCTCAGGAGCGTCGACTACAACGAAGTATTCGCGGCTGTCCGGCGCACAAATGTCGGACTCATTGCCTTGGCCGCCATGCTTGTGGCCACCTCTTATGGCAGCTTGACGCTCTATGACCTGTTGGCGCTTCGCACGATCGGGCGCACTGAGGTTCCGTATCGGATCGCGGCGCTTGCGAGTTTCACCAGCTATCCGATTGCGCACGGCGTCGGAGCGGTTTCGCTGATCTCACCCATCATCCGTTATCGAATCTATTCGCACAACGGACTGGGCGCGTTCGATGTGGCGAATATCTGCTTTCTGACAGGGCTCACCTTCTGGCTGGGCAACCTGACGGCACTTGGGTTCGGTCTAATGTACGCGCCCGACGCCATCAGTGTTGTCGACTTGCTGCCGCCGCGGGCCAATCAATGGTTGGCAGCCGCGCTGCTTCTTGGGGTTGCGAGCTTCCTTGTATGGTGCTGGTCTTCTCCGAGAAACATCGGGACAAGGCGGTGGCCGGTCCGGCTTCCTTCCGGCCCGGTGGTCCTTCTGCAAATCGTGATCGGAATCTTCGATCTCGGTGCGGCGGCGCTTGCCATGTACGTGCTGATTCCGGCCGGACCGACCATCGGCATCTTTCCGATCGCCGCTGTCTTCATCGCCGCGACCTTGCTGGGCTTCGCCAGCCACACGCCGGCAGGAATCGGCGTATTCGATGCGACGTTTCTGATCGGACTTGGTAGCGACAACAAGGAGCCGCTGATTGCCGCGCTCCTCATGTTCCGCCTGTTGTACCACTTTCTTCCGTTCGTGCTCGCGCTTGGCCTTTTCGGCAGCGTGGAGGGGTGGAGAAGTTGGCGCGCGGGGCGCAATTCCTAAAACCCCGATCCGGATCTCAGACGGGCGAATTGAGCTTGAGCCCGACCATCCCGGCGACGATCAGCGTCAGGCAAATGATCCGAACCGGATCAGTGGGCTCGCTGAAAATCACCATTCCGACAATGATGCTGCCGGCAGCACCAATCCCCGTCCAGATGGCGTACGCAGTGCCAAACGGCAACGATCGTAGCGCGAGGGCCATCAGGGCGAAGCTGAGCAGGATCGCGACGACAGTCACGGCTGTGGGCCAAAACCGGGTGAGTCCATCAGAATATTTCAGGCCAAACGCCCAGGCAATCTCGAGCAGTCCCGCCGCCAACAATGCAAGCCACGCGCTCACGGTGTCCCAGGCTCCGGCAGGAAGGTCAGCACGCCATATTGGGCATGACCACGAAACGGGCGTTCGAACCTAAGTTTTGCTCCGGAGCTGTCTGCCATGGAAGACAATTCATGCTCGAGACCGTCGCGCGGCGTGACGTCGAACATCGCAAGCCATCGCCGTAGCAGCACGCGGGCAATTCCTGGCAACCGCTCTTGACCGCCAAAATCGACCACATGCAGACGGCCGCCAAATTTGAGGTGGGCGGCGGCCGCGCGGAGAACGCCGCGCCAATCGGGAATCATCGACAGACTGTAGGAAATCATCACGTGGTCGAACTGGGCGATGCCGAACAATCTCTTTGGGTCAAACGACGATGCATCGCCGTGCGCGACGCGAACGTGACCGGCGAGGCCGGCACGCGAGATGGCCGCGATCGCGGAGGTCAACATTTCGGTCGAGACGTCGATGCCGAAGAATCGCGCGGTGGGATAGAGCCTGGCCGCCAATACCAGGTTTCTGCCGGTGCCACAGCCGATTTCCAGGACGCTCGCGCCCGCATCTGGCCGCAGGCCCGCTATCATCTGGTCTCGGCCGAGCAGGTAGTACCGCCGCGTTCCGTCGTAGATGTGCCGTTGCCGACGGTACATCCGGTTCATGCGGCGCGTTGCTTCGACCGGCCAGGAGGAATCTGCGCCGGTATCCCGGAAATACGCGGACATCCTTACACCTCTGCGCTTGCCTGTGATCGTTCACTCCTTCCGATGTTCGCGCGACAGAGGTGTGACAGATGGATAGGCGCGGCATGGGACCGTGAAAATACCGGCCCACGCCCAGGCTCCACGAGGATGTTCGCATCTGCCGGCTGTCGCAAAACTGCAGCGAGCCCGCGATACGCTTGTCGGATTGCTGATTCGAGGCACGGATGAACACGCAACTTATCTCGGACGCAGTTCGCAACAGCAGGAACGAAGGTGAAGCGACCGTCTGGGACAGGATTTTCGCGTTCTGGTTTCGCCGTCTGGTCTATACCCAGATCTGGGAGGACCCGGTAGCCGATCTCGCGGCGCTGCGTTTGCCGCTGGGATCAACCATCGTCACCATCTCGTCTGGAGGATGCAACGCGCTGTCGTATCTCACCGCGCAGCCGGCCCAGGTCTATGCGGTCGACCTCAATGAAGCCCACCTTTCACTGCTCAAGCTCAAGCTTGCCGGCATTCGAGCGTTCTCTCACTATGCCGAGTTCTGGCAGTTCTTCGGTGAGGCTGCCTCAGCCTCCAACTCGGAACTCTATCGCCAGCGGCTGCGGCCGATGCTTGACGCGGAAGCGCGCGCGTACTGGGACAAGCGCAACATCATGGGCCGTCCACGGCATGCCTATTTCACCGACGGGTTCTACCGCCACGGCATGCTCGGTCGCTTCATCGGCCTTGCTCATTTGGTGGCGAAATTCGCCGGGATCGACCTCGCAGCGCTCTTGAACGGCAAGCCGGACGCTCCCGAACGCGTTGAGGCGCTGAACCGTCTCGGCCGCCTGTTTCACGCGCCGTTGGCCCGGCTGATCACAGGCACGCCGGCGCTGCTGTTCAGCCTCGGCATTCCGCCGCAGCAGCGCGCTCTATTGGGCGGCGGCGCGCCGCTCAACGAGGTGCTTCACGAACGCCTGCTGCGCCTGATCAATGGTCATCCCAACGAGACGAATTATTTTGCCTGGCAGGCGCTGCATCGCGGCTACCCCGGTCCGGGGGATCGCTGCCTGCCGCCTTACTTGCAAGCTTCCCAGTTTGAGCGCATGCGCAACGGTGCCGGATTGATCATTCCGGTCCATGCCAATCTTCGGATGTTCCTGGAAAGCCTTCCGGCACGCGAGGTCGATGCCATCATCCTCCTGGATTCGCAGGATTGGATGGCGCCGGAAGAGATCCGCGCGTTATGGAACGCCATCGATCGCACCGGCAGCGACAATGTTCGCGTGATCTTTCGCACCGCCGGAACGGAATCTCCCCTGGAAGGCGTAGAGCTTGCGTCGTTGCGGCAGATCTGGCGTCGCGACCAGGAACGAAGTGCGATCGGCTTTGCCCAGGATCGATCGGGAATCTATGGCGGCTTCCACTGCTACGGACGACGCTGAAGCGAGCCTCTTGGCGGCACCGCGGTGCGGCGACCGGCTGGCTCGCGGGCGACGAAGTCCGTCCCTATTTCCCGCCGGCGCCGAGCCAAGCCGCGATCAGTGCGCGTTCTTCGCCGGTCATCTCGGTCACGTTGCCCGGCGGCATCGCATTCGACCACGCTGCGTTACGGCCGATCAGGCGCGCGTTGCGGCGGATATGATCCGGTTGGTCCAGCAGGATGGCTTTGGGCGCTGTGATAATCGATTCCCAGACCGGCTCGACGGCATGGCACATACTGCATCGCGACATGACGATCTCTTCGACGTTGGCGAAGGTCGGGGCTGTCGATAGCGACCGGCTCTTGATCTCCCGAGGACCAGCCGCGGAAAGCATCGCGATGGCGATCATGCCGGCACCGGCGATCCCCCATACCCACCACGGTGATTTCCGCCCCGCATGCCGCTCATTGAAGAAATGCCGGATGATCGGACCGAGCGCCAGGACGATCGCAACGATCAGCCAGTTATAACGCGTGGCGAACAGCAGCGGATAGTGATTGCTGATCATCAGCACGATCACCGGCAAGGTCAGGTAATTGTTGTGGACCGATCGCTGTTTGCCCTGCAGGCCCAGTTCCGGGTCGGGCGATCGGCCGGCGAGCAGCGCCGTGACGATCTTCTTCTGGTTCGGAATGATCACCACGAAGACGTTGGCGACCATGATCGTTCCGACAATCGCACCGATCTGATTGAACGCGCCGCGTCCACTGAGGACATGTGTGAACGCATAGGTGAGGCCGACGAGGAACACGTAGCCGCCCAGCGCAAAGGGCAGTTCGTGCCGGGCTAAGCCAGATCTGCACGCGCCCTCATAAAGCAGCCACGCGAGGGCGAGGCTTGCCAGGCTGAACAATCCGGCCTGCAACGGTGTCAAATTGAGGATCGATTTGTCGACCAGGAATAGTTCCGCGTCGAGATAATAGACGACAACCATCAGCGCGAAGCCGGAGAGCCAGGTGGTGTAGGCTTCCCATTTGAACCAGGTCAGCTCGTCAGGCATCTTCGCCGGCGCCACCAGGTATTTCATGATCCGATAAAAGCCGCCGCCATGGACCTGCCAGGCCTCGCCGTAAACGCCTTCGGGCAAATCGCTGCGCGGTTGCAGGCTCAGGTCAAGATGAATGAAATAGAATGAACTGCCGATCCATCCGACCGCGGCCACCACGTGCAGCCAGCGCAGGATCAGGCTCGCCCATTCGGTCAATATCGATTCCCACATCATTGTTTTTCTTCCAAATACTGCGGCAGAGAACGTCGATACGTCACCAAAACAAACAAGTTCGACATCAACCGAAGAATGCTCTCACCAACGATAAAAGTTCGGCCGTTGACATACAATATAATAGTGCCTGCGTTCGGCCTTGGCCGATACGCGGTGCCGATCACGAATTGAGCACGATGCAAAACGAACATGCAAACCGAACGCGGCGCGGCGTGCTCTCCCTGATCGGAACGGTGTCAGGTGGCGCTGCGATGCGCCACAAAATCGGATGGCGGGGCCTAGGGGCCTTGCCGGGTATCTTGCCAGCGAACAAGTTAGCTGTCTGAATTCGTTAGGCGTCAGCGGCAATTGGGAGAGCAAGATGTTTGAAGCAGTCGGATTTGGCAGGCTCATTTCGCGGAAAGGCGTTTGGATCGCATGCCTGGCCGCCTGGGTTGCCCTCTTTCCCGCGTCGTCGCGCTCTGCAGCCGCCGAGGGGCTGAGCCCGCAACAGCAGCTTGCCTTCGACATCTACAAGGAGCTTGTCGAGATCAACACGGTGACCGCGACCGGTGACACCGCACGTGCCGCCGAGGCAATGGCCGCACGTCTGCGGACGGCAGGTTTTGCGGACGCGGAAGTTCACGTATTCTCGCCCGCACCCCGCAAGGGCAATCTGGTCGCCCGGCTGCGCGGCACCGCTGCGCGCAAGCCGATTCTGCTGTTGGCGCATCTCGACGTCGTTCCGGCCAACCGTGAGGACTGGTCGATCGAGCCGTTCAAGCTGATCGAAAAGGACGGCTATTTCTATGCGCGCGGCAGCGGCGACGACAAATACATGGCGGCCGCGTTCGTCGCCAATCTCATCCGGTACAAGCAGGAAGGTTACAAGCCCGACCGCGATATCATCATCGCGCTCGAGACCGACGAGGAAATCCTCGACCGCGACGCTGTGGGTATCCAATGGCTGCTCAAGAACCATCGCGACCTGATCGATGCGGAGTTCGCGCTGAACGAGGGCGGCGGCGTCGGACTGAAGGACGGCAAGGCGATCAGGAACAGCGTCCAGACCAGCGAGAAGGTCTCGCTGAGTTACCGGCTCGACGTCAGGAACAAGGGCGGCCACAGCTCGGTCCCGACC
>DASQOU010000360.1:0-19817 GCA_035644295.1 Bradyrhizobium sp. | reverse complement strand
ATGTCGGCATGCGCAAGCTGTCGGAGCCGGCGCTGGTCAAGCGGGCTTTGGAGACCCTGAAAGGCCGTGCGCGCGTCAAGCGCACGATGTGGTCGCGCCGGGCGCAGGAATATGAAGCCAAGATCAATTCCGGTGACATCGTCGCGATCGCCGAAGTGGTGCGCGATCTCTATCGCTCGGAATCGCAACCCGAACAGTCCTACAGCGAACGCCAGCTCTATGAAGCGGCGCTCGATCGGCTGTCGCGTGAAATCGCCGTCGTGCAGCACGTGACGGAAACCGAGGCTGTGAAGGAAATCGAAAGCCAGCTCGCCAAGAGCCCGCGCCGCGGCGCCAAAGCCGAGACGGAAGTCGAGGCCGACGGCGAGGCGGACGCCGATGCGGATGGCGATGGCGACGATGCCGCTGTGGCGGATGAAGCCGCGTAAGCGGATACACCAAGCGAAATGAAAAAAGCCCGGTCGAAAAGACCGGGCTTTTTTGTTTATGTGAAGGAGGCGCTTATCACCGGCAAGGCCAGCACGCAGTCTAATAGACGCTAAGGTGACCCAACCGACCGTATTGCCGTTCATTTCAAGAAAGGGGATGAACGGTGCTTCCAACGGGCATTTTTAGATTCACGACATTCAAAGGTCGCTGCCCCCTGACTGTGGCGCAACTGGCGGGAGGCCGATCACAACTTCGCCGCGCGATTATTCAGGCGGCGACGAAGATGTGGCACCTCGCGCTGCTGCGCTCCCTCTCCCGCTTGCGGGGGAGGGCAGGGGTGGGGGTGTCGCCGCATAACGGATGGCCCAGAGTTCTTGGAAAGATTTCCCCCACTCGCCGCGCTCTATCGAGCGCATCGACCTCCCCCGCAAGCGGGAGAGGTAAGTTCAATCCACCACGATCTTCACACGGTCGCGGGCCTTGACCTGGGCATGGGTCTCGAGGCCGTTGAGGATGCGGAAGCGCTCGATCGGGCGGTCGACGCCGGCCATGCGGTGCGACAGCGATTCCACGGTATCGCCGGGCTGCACGTTGATGACCTTGATACGCAGCGGCCGCGCGGCCTGAATCTCCTCCAGCGTCAATCGGCGGAACGAGTTCACGGTTTCGCGGGCGTTGCGGTCGCTTTCGGTGGTCTTCTGCTTGGCGGCAAAGATGAAGCGATAGACGTCGCTGCCGAAGCGCAGCGCATAGATCTTGAACTGCCATTGATCGCCATGGGCGATGGCGGCGGCCGCCGGAAAACCGTTGATGGTCAGATCCTCGGTCGAGGCCTTGTCGACATTTTCCATCCAGCCGGAATTGAGATACTCGCCGAGCGTCTGTTCCGCCGGCACCCTCACGACGTCGAAGCGCATCGCCTGCGTGCCGCCCTCGCGGACGCCGATCACGGCTTGCGCGGTATTGTCCAGCGTGAAGGTTTCGGGGGCCGAGAAGGTGAAGCCAAGCTTGGGATGCAGGAAGCGCCGGCCGCGAACGAATCCTTCGCTCGGATCCTCGCCATAGACGATGTTGTCGATCGCGGCAAGATAAGTGTCGCGATCGCGTTCGTTGGATTCGGGCGCGGTGTATTGCCTTGCGTTGTTCTGCGCGTTCGCCACCCGCTCCGGCGTTGCCGGATGCGACGACAGGAAGTCCTGTGCGCGCGGGTCGACCGAAATCTTTCCTGCCTTCAGTTCGGCGTTGCGTTCCATCGCGGTGAGGAAACGCGCCGCGCCAAACGGATCGAAATGCGCGCGCGACGAAATGCCGACGCCGATGCCATCGGCCTCGAACTCCTGGGAACGCGAAAAGCTTGCCATCGTCAGCTTGCTTTTGGCCAGCGCGAGCGCGGTCAGATCGGGATCGCTACCGATTTCAGAGAAGACGCGGGTGACGACGGCGGCCTGCCGCGCCCTGTCCTCGCGGATCGAGGCGTGCTTGGCCAGCACATGGGCCATCTCGTGGCTCAGCACCGAGGACAATTCGGAGGTGTCGCAGGCAAGCGCAATCAAGCCGCGCGTCACATAGAGTTGGCCAGTCGGAAGCGCGAATGCATTCACCGCTCCCGAATTGAGGATCGTCACCTTGTAGGCTTGGTCGGGGCGATCCGACGCCGCAACCAGCCGATCGACCGTCTTGCCGATCAAGCCTTCGAGTTTCGGGTCGTCATAGGCCCCGCCATAGGAGGACAGGATACGTTCATGCTCTTTTTCGGCGGCCGGGCTTTGCGCGATCGTGCGATTGGGCTTGGCAGGGCTCGCCGCCGGGGATGCGGCCTGGAAACGGCTGATTTCGCCACAGGCGGCGAGCGTGAAGGCCGCACACAGCACCATGGGTGCAGCCCAAAGCCGGCGGCTCATTCTCTCCTCGCGCCGTCCCACACCGTCCACCACGTCGCTACCCAATATGTGTCCGGCGAGGAGGTCATGATCCGATTGGGTTGAATCGGATCATGATCCCCTCTCCTTGTTTGGGCATGATCTTATCGGAAAACCGGTTCCCACTTTTCCGGATCATGCTCTAATTCCCGCCGAGCAGCTCAATCTGCCCCACCCGGAGCAATTCCATTCGCGGGCCACCACGCGCCTCAACGTAGCCTCTGACACGAATCCGCCGGTTTTCGAGAGACTTGGGAACCACCCCCGCAGCCTCGAAGACAGGTAGCACCCGCCTTGAAATAGTCACAGCGAAATCCCGTGTCCAGTTCCGTCCAAAGTTCAGGTAAGTCGTTGCCCCAGCCTGCCGGACGGACAAGACCTTGCCCTCGACCAGCATAAATCGCCCGATCCCGGCCAAAATATCGCCCGGACTTTCCGAGTTTTTTATGGCCGCCGGATCGCCCCAGACGCCACGTTTGGCCTCGCGCGCCGCCGCCTCGGCGGCCATCAGGGCCGCGGCACATTCCTTGTCGGTTACGGTCGCGGCGACCAGCGCTTCACCTTGCGCCAGCAGTTCGCCCTGCACCAGAGTCTCGGAAGGAATCAGGAACACATAGGCGGACTGCCGGCCATAGCGATCGGGCGTGTCGTCTTGCCCGCGTAACTTTACGTCGCGATTGGTCAGGATCGCGGCCAGGGCGGGCGTGCCGTTTGCCAAGGGTTTTCCCGACAAAGGCTTCTCCGGCGTGACCGGCTCGATGCCGGCGAGACGGACCTCGCGGCCGTCCTGCAGGCGAAAGCTGCGCGGATCGACGACGGCCGCGACGCGGCCTTCGCCTTGCAGTTCGAAGCTGCAGTCTGCGGAATAGGTTGGACCCGCGGCGGCGGCAAACAGCACGATTGCGCCGAGCCCGGCCCTCGCCCGGCGCCGGAATCGAAGTTCGGAAGCTTTTGCCAATCTGCGCATCGCGCCATGCTCACACAAGGGATTGTTCCGTTTAGCGAAAATACCCAAGACGTCGTCGCTTGCCGCCTCCTGACGCTTACGGCATGATCGCGATAATGGAAATAGCGGTCGCAGCGCAATGCGGCGTGTCGACAGGGAGGCTTTGATGAGACGGGTCCTTTCCGGCTTTCTCGGTGGGGTGCTGGCGGTTGCTGCATCGGCGGCGCTGGCGCAAGGCAAGCCTCCGCTCAAGCTCGGCGGTATCCTCGACATGTCCGGGCTCTATGCCGACATCACCGGAGCCGGCAGCGAGACCGCGGCGAAAATGGCGGCGGAAGATTTCGGCGGCGAGGTGCTGGGCCGCAAAATCGAGATCATCGCGGCCGATCATCTCAACAAGGCGGATCTCTCCGCCAATATCGCGCGCGACATGCTCGACAATCAGGGCGTCGAGATGATTTTTGACGTGGCGGCCTCCGCAACCGCGCTCGCGGCCGGAGAGATCGCGAAAGCGCGCAACAAGATCATCATGTTCAACGGTCCGGGGTCGATCCGCCTGAGCAACGAAGCCTGTGGTCCCTACACGGTCCATTATGTCTTCGACACCTTCGCGCAGGCCAACGTGACCGGGCTTGCCGAGGTCAAGCAGGGCCTCGACACCTGGTTCTTCATCACGGTCGACTACGCCTTCGGGCAGGATTTGGAAAAAGACACGGTCAACGTCGTGAACAAGACCGGCGGCAAGGTCCTTGGCAATGTCAGGCATCCGCTCAACACCTCGGATTTCTCGTCCTATCTGCTGCAGGCGCAGGCTTCCAAGGCCAAGGTGATTGGGCTTGCCAATGCCGGCGGCGACACCATCAACACGATCAAGCAGGCAGCCGAATTCGGCTTGATGAAGGCCGGCCAGAAGCTGTCGCCGCTGCTCGTCTTCGTCACCGATATCGATAGCGTCGGGCTCGAGACCGCGCAGGGCTTGTTGCTCTCCGAAGCTTTCTATTGGGACCTCAACGACGAGACCCGCGCGTTTTCCAAACGCTTCATGGACCGGGTGGGGCGGGTGCCGAGCGCGGCGCAGGCCGGCGTCTACTCGTCGGTCACGCACTATCTCAAAGCCGTGAAGGCCGCCGGCAGCACCGACTCGGCCGCCGTCATGAAGATCATGAAGGATACCCCGATCAACGACATGTTTGCCAAAAACGGCCATATCCGTGAGGACGGACGCATGGTGCACGACATGTATCTGTTCGAGGTCAAGAAGCCATCGGAGTCAAAGGGCCGCTGGGACGACTACAAGCTGATGGCGACCATTCCGGGCAATGAGGCGTTCCAGTCGCTCGAACTGTCGCGCTGTCCGCTGGTGAAGAAGTGATGGCCAAGGGCCGTCATTCCGGGATGGTGCGCTAGCACCAGACCCGGAATCTCGAGATTCCGGGCTCGATGCTTTGCATCGCCCCCGGAATGACGGGGAACGAACAACAACAAAGGCAACTCCCATGAACGACATTGTCCTGCAAAACCTCGATTCCGGCCTGCTCACCATCACCATGAACCGTCCCGACCGGCGCAACGCGCTTAATCCGGAGATGACGCTGGGGCTGGTCGCGGCGGCGCGGCGCGCGGCGGAGGATCACGAGGTCCGCGCCGTTCTGTTGAAGGGAGCCGGCGGCACCTTCTGTGTCGGCGGCGATGTGAAATCGATGGCGGAGGGACGCGCACCTTTGCCGTTCGAAGCCAAGATGACCAATCTGCGGCGCGCCATGGAAGTCTCCCGCATTCTGCACGAGATGCCAAAGCCGGTGGTGGCGCAGGTCGATGGCGCAGCCGCCGGCGCCGGTCTTTCGATCGCGCTCGCCTGCGATCTCCGTGTCGCCTCTGCTTCCGTCAAGATCACCACCGCATTCGCCAAGGTCGGGCTGTCGGGCGATTACGGGGGAACCTATTTTCTGACCCAGATGCTGGGCAGCGCGAAAGCACGCGAGCTTTATCTGATGTCGCCAGTGCTGACGGCCCAGGAAGCGCTGGCGCTCGGCCTGGTGACGCGCGTCGTTGCCGATGCCGAGGTCGAGACCGCGGCACGCGAGCTTGCGATGTCGCTGGCGCAGGGACCATCGGTGACGCTGGGCTACATCAAGCGCAATATCAACAACGCTGAGCGTCTGTCGCTGGAAAACTGCTTCGATGCCGAGGCCTTCCATCACTCTCGCGCCGGCGAGACCGCCGACCACAGGGAAGCCGCCAAGGCCTTTGTCGAAAAGCGCAAGCCGGTGTTTCAGGGCCATTGAACCAAACGAGGTGATGGAGGTGGCGAGCTATATCAGGCTCAGACAAATCTGCCTGGTGGCGCCGCATCTCGAACCCGCGGTCGGCGATATCGCCGCGATCATGGGCCTTCGCGTCTGCTATCGCGACGGCAATGTCGGCAAATATGGCCTCGAGAACGCGCTGCTGCCGGTCGATAGCATTCTGCTCGAAGTGGTCGCGCCGTTGCAGCCTGGCACCGCGGCGGGGCGCTTTCTCGACAAGACCGGCGGCCGCGGCGGCTATATGGCGATTTTTGCCTGCAACGATCCGGACGAACGCGCGCAACCGGCCCGAGAGATGGGCGTGCGCATCGCCAACGTCATCGATCACGCGCCCTATCACGGCGTGCAACTGCACCCGCGCGACTGCCGCGCCGCCTTCATCGAATTCAACCATACCGAGGGTAGCGACGATATTCTCGGCCCCTATCCGCCGGCCGGCCCCGACTGGCAGCGATCGATCCGCAAGGACGTGACGCAGGCCTTGATCGGTGTGGAAATGGAAAGCGGCGAGCCGCAAGGCCTCGCCGAGCATTGGGGACGGATTATCGGAATTGCCGTCACCCAAGGCCAAGCCGGAGAACCCGAACTCAGGCTTGCCAATTGCAGCTTCCGTTTCGTCAAGGGCGCAAGCGACATCATGAGCGCCTTGACGTTTCGGGTCGGTGATATTGCGAGCGTGCGCGATGCCGCGAGGAAGCGGGGCTGCGCGGTAGCCGGTGACTCATTTCTGCTTGGCGGCGTCGCGTTCCGGCTCGCCGCGTGACGTCCCGCGTGACGCCTCAGGATGGCTCACCGCCCCTTGAAATTCGGGACGCGGCGCTGTTCGGTGGCCTTGACGCCTTCCTTGAAATCCTCGGTCGCGCGCAGCCGCGTTTGTTCGGCGAGTTCGTGGGTGGTGGCGGCCATGACGCGGTCGGCGAGGCCGGCGCGTATCGTGGCGCGGGTCGAGAGCAGGCCGAGCGGCGAACACTCGGCGATCTCCTGCGCAAGCTTCATGGCGGCGCCGCGCACCTGATCCTGCGGCACGCATTCGTTGGCAAGGCCCATCCGGTAGGCTTCCTCGCCAGTCACCCGTCGGCTGGTGTAAAAAATCAGTTCGGCGTTGTTCTTGCCGACCAGTTCGGG
The DNA here is from genome assembly GCA_035644295.1 of Bradyrhizobium sp. Classification (GTDB taxonomy): domain Bacteria; phylum Pseudomonadota; class Alphaproteobacteria; order Rhizobiales; family Xanthobacteraceae; genus Bradyrhizobium. The sequence goes on along the minus strand of DASQOU010000360.1, from coordinate 13,092 downwards.
AAGCGTCACCGTCAGTCCGAAGCCGGGATGAAAGCCGAGCTTGGTGAAATTGGCGGCGAAACGCGCCTCGGGGCAGGTGACGCGGAAATCCGCCGATACCGCAAGGCCGAGGCCGCCGCCGATGGCGGCGCCGTGCACGGCGGCGACGATCGGCTTCTTGTTGCGGAAGATGCGCACCGCCTGAATATAAAGATGGCTGATCTGGCCAAGGCCCGATGCCGGATCGGATTTCTCGCGCGCCTCCTGTTCCTGCCGCGCCGGATCGCCGAAATTGGCGCCCGCACAAAAAGCCTTGCCTTGCGCAGCCAGCACCACCGCGCGGGCCTCCGGATCATTGTCGATATCGGTCAGCGCATCCGCGATCTGGTTGATCAGCGAGATGTCGAAGAAGTTCAGCGGCGGGCGCTGAATCTCGATCGTGGTGACATGGCCGGTCTTTTCGACGCCGATATCCTTGAATTTTGTCATTTCCGGTCTCCGATCGATGAAAGTCTCGCCGCGTTATAGGTGTGCCACCAAGAGAGAGTATGCTGAACGGCTAACGCAAACCGAGTCCGCGCGCGATGATGCCGCGCAACACCTCGGTGGTGCCGCCCTGAATGGTGAGTTTTGGTGCGGTCTTGATCGCAAATGACAGCTGGTCTTCCAGGGTCTCGTGGTTGGTCACATCGGCTTCGATGAAGGCGGCGAGATCGCGAACCCGATGCGGCAATTGCTGCTCCCAAACGGTGCCGATGTCCTTGACGATCGCGGCTTCGACCACCGGCTCCTTGCCGGCCTGCAGCATGCCCGCCACCGAGACCGACATCCGCCGCATGGTGTGGAGCTGCGCCACCAGCCGCCCGATACCCTCCGCGGTTCTGGTGTCGGGCGAGGTTCCCACCGCGCGGACCAACTCGGTCAGCACGTAGTAGGTTTCCAGAAAACGCTCCGGCCCGCTGCGCTCATAGGCGAGTTCGGATGTCGCCTGCTTCCAGGCCCCGTCGATCTCGCCCAGCACGTGATCGTCGGGCATGAAGGCGTCGGTGAACACCACCTCGTTGAACTCGAATTGGCCGGTGATCTGGCCGATCGGATTGACCTTGATGCCCGGCGTCTTCATGTCGACCAAAAATTGCGTCAGGCCGTGGCGGCGGTTCTCCTTGGTCGGCGGCGACGTGCGGAAGATCGCGATCATGTAATCGGCGATATGCGCCGACGAGGTCCATATCTTGGTGCCGTTGATGAGCCAGCCGCCGTCGGTCTTGGTCGCCTTGGTCTTGGCCGCGAACAGGTCGGAGCCGGAATTCGGCTCGCTCATGCCGATCGCAAAGCAGACCTCGCCGCGGCAGATCCGCGGCAGGATGTCCATCTTGATGCGCTCGGGCGCGTATTTCAGGAGCACCGGGCCGCTCTGCCGGTCGGCGACAAAGAAGCGCCGCGTCGGCGCATTGGCAACCCGCATCTCCTCGGTCACCACGTAGCGTTCCAGGAAGGTGCGTTCGTGGCCGCCATATTTCTTCGGCCAGGTCATGCCGAGCCAGCCGCGCGCGCCGACCCGGCGGGAGAATTCCGGTGCGTCGGTGTCTTCGCGGTTGGGCTTGTGCGGATCGAACGTGCCGGCGGCGATTTCCTCGGCAAGGAAGGCGCGCACTTGCCTGCGCAGCTCGACGCATTCGCTCGGCAGGCGGATCGGATCGAAACGGAGGGCTGCGGTCATCTGTTATCTCGTCTCGGACGTAGAAATCTCATTTTTTGAACTCGATAGAGCGGCGGTGGAAGCGCGCGCCCCCTCTCCCATAGGGAGAGGGTTGGGGTGAGGGGTTAAGGTCTATCGTGAGACCGTAACCCCTCACCCGGATCGCATCCTTTGATGCGATCCGACCTCTCCCCACGGGAGAGGTGAAGAAACGCGCACCCTTCGATTCCAGGTTCATCGGCAATACTCAGCGCGAGGCCACCAGCGGCCATAATTCGTCGGCGCCGCGCGCGGCGACGCGCTTGCCAAGCTCGACCGCCCAATAGCTCTCGGAACCGAAATCGTCGCGCCACGCCAGTGCGCGCAGCGAGTAACGGTGCAGGATATGCTCGATAGTGAAGCCGATCGCGCCATGCACCTGATGCGCAATCGCCGCGCCCTTTTCGGCCGCCTCCGAGCAGCGGATTTTCGCGGACGCCGCCTCGAGAAAGGCCGCGTCATCGGACGGCGCACCGCTGGCAAACGTATCGGCGGCCGAGGTCGCCGCCGCCAGCGCTGCCGCCGACTCGCCGGCGAGTTTTGCCAGATTGTGCTGCACCGCCTGGAACTTGGAGATCTTCTTCTCGAACGCGACGCGTTCGTTGGAGTAACGCACGGTGATGTCGAGCGTCGTTTCAAGCGCGCCCGCGATCTGCAGGCTTCGCGCCACGGCGCCCATCAGGAGCAGCGAGGTTTGATCGAAGCCTTGTGGCGCGGGCGCAATGGCCGCGGGAGCGACGTGGCTGAGCGTCACCGTGTCGCTGCTGTCGCCGCCAAGATTGAGGCCCGTCTCGATTCGGCACGCACCGGCTTCGACCAGCGCGATCGAGAGACCGCGCGTTCCGTGCGCCAATACCGCGATGTGTTTGGCATCCCGAGCGAAGGGAACGCCGCGGGCCCGTCCGGACAAGGTGCCGTCGGCCTCCACCGTGACGCGGTCTTTCGGGCCCGTCGGCGCAACGGTCATCTCGCCCTGGGGCGAAGCGATTTTTGCTTGCGACAGCAGCCATCCGGCCAGCATGGTTTCGGCGAGCGGCACACCGATCGCAAAACGCCCCGCTGCGCTCAACACGCTAAAACCCTCGGCGAGGCTCGCGCCCGAACCGCCATATTGTTCCGAAACCCACGACAAGGGCAGGCCGGCCTCGGTCAGCGCTTGCCACAGCGGCGCCTTCCAGCTGCCCTTCTTGTCGTGGTTGATGGTTTGCGTGTCGGCGAGATCCGCAAATATCCGCTCTGCGGTCTGCGCGACGATATTCTCAACTTCCGCCACGGCGTTCCCCGTTCAGCCGGCACTTACCCGCGCGAAATTGTACCGGGGCTTGAGTGCGGCTTTTCTTGTATTCCATGATGAGGAAAAGCGGCACGCCTGACAAGCACTGATGTCCGCAAGGGGCCCCTGCAATCGCGGAATGAAGTGGCCGCGCGGTTGGATTATTTCCGTGCAACGGAGTTTCGCGGATTTGCAGGCAATTGCCCGCGCGCTATGCTAGATCGCCGCTAGTGCCGCCGATTTGAAGTTCCTGCATTGCCCGCGGCAAACTCGAACTGGAACTTCAAATCGAAAAGCGGCACTAGCATCATTGTGCTTGCTAGTACCCTTTGCTTTCCGAAGTTCGTTTGAGAAGATGCGGAGCCGGATCACGAACTTCGGAAAGCGGGTACTGGCGGAATTCTCAAAATCACACGAGGAATGCGATGTCGAAGGATGGTCTGTGCGCGATTGTAACGGGTTCTGCGTCGGGTCTAGGGGCTGCGACCGCGGCTATTTTGGCAAAGGGCGGCGCGCGCATCGTCATCAATTATTCTTCCAGCCAGAAGGAAGCGGAACAGGCGGCCGATTTGTGCCGTTCCGCCGGCGGCGACGTGGTCGTGGTGCAGGGCGATGTTTCCCGCGATGAGGATTGCCGGAAGATCGTCGCGGCGGCGGCTTCCTGGGGGCGGCTCGATGCGCTGATCAACAATGCCGGCACCACCAAGCACATGCCGCACGACAATCTGGACGGCCTGTCGGCGGAGGATTTTCAGCGCCTGTTCGGCGTGAACACGATCGGGCCCTTCCAGATGGTGCGGGCCGCGCGATCGCTACTGGAAGCCGGCGCCAACTCATCGGGCCGCGCATCCTCGGTCGTCAACGTCTCCTCGGTCGCCGGTATCAGCGGCATCGGCTCTTCGGTCGCCTATGCCGCAAGCAAGGGCGCGCTCAACACCATCACCCTTTCGCTGGCGCGGGCGCTGGCGCCGCTGATCCGCGTCAACGCCGTCTGTCCCGGCTATATCGACACGCCCTGGTTCACCAAGGGCCGGGGCGTCGAGGGCGCGGCCAAGGTGCGCGATGCCGTGGTCGCGAAAGTGCCGCTCAAGCGGGCTTCGACCGCGGAAGATGTCGCAAGCCTGGTGTGCTTCCTCGCCACGCCGCAATCAAGCAACATGACCGGCGAAGTGGTGCGGATGGATGCGGGCTTGCATCTCATTACGTGAGTATTTGCGAAGTCATTCCGGGATGGTCCGAAGGACCAGACCCGGAATCTCGAGATTCTCAGATGTGCAATTGCACATCACAGTTCGCGCTGCGCGCGCCCCGGAATGACGGCCGTCATCTATTGCCCGGATCGGAAATCACGTGGCTCGCCACCAGCCTGTTCCAGATGAACAGAACCACCAGCGCGCCGATCGTCGCGGTGATGAAGCCTGCGCCCTGATCGGGACCGTAATGGCCGATGGCCTGGCCGATAAAGGTCGCGAGAAACGCGCCGGCGATGCCCAGCACGGTGGTCAGGAGGAATCCGCTGGGATTGTTCGGGCCCGGCGAAAGCAGCCGCGCGATGATGCCGGCGACAAAGCCGACGATGATGATCCAGAGAATACCGCTCATGGCTGTCGTCCTCTCTTTCGAAAACGCCTGACTCCTCATTTGAGCATGATCTTTTCGGAAAACCGGTTTCCACTTTTCCGGATCATGCTCGTCAGAGCCGGCCTGCCAATTCGCTTTCGGACGGCAAGCGCCCATCCGGCGTCAAATGGTTGACCACCTCGGGCAGTTGCTGACTGAGGCCGTTGAGCAGTTCCTGGCGCGACAGGCCGCTTTGGGACATCAGGTCGTTGATCTTATCGGCGCCGAGTGCGTTAGCGAGATCGCCGGGCGCAATCGGCTTGTTGGGGCCTTGGCTCACCCATGAATTGGCGGTCTCGCCGTGGCCGTTTTGCTGGAATTGCTTGAGCAGGTCGCCAAGCCCGCCGCTGATGACGCTCCCGGCCGCGCCGCCGGCGAGCAGGCCGCCGAGTCCGCCTTTGAAAACATCGCTGAGGCTGCCACCGCCAAGTCCACCGGCCGTTCCGCCGCTGGGCGCCGGTGCCGGCGCCGCGCCGGGTTGGCTGCCGCCCATGTGCTTGACCGCCTTGTAGGCAAGCAGCGCGAGGATCGCCATGGTCATCGGCGACATCCCGCCGCCGGATTGCGCGTCCGGACCAGAGGGACCGCGCGGACCGTTCTGCATTCCGTTGAGTACGTCGAGTAAGCCCATCGTCATCTCCTGCCGATTGCCTGCCCCGCGGTGCAAACCATAAGGACGCGTTATGACGGTTCCAAGGCGAGGGCCGCGGTTGCGCGCGGTCACTTGCGAGGGAATCAAACGGTTGAATTCTGCTATCGTTCCAAGCAGAGGTATGGCGGGATGATCCTGGAGAGACCGATTGGCGTTGCTGGCGCCGGCAGTATCGGCTGCTTTGTCGGCGGCATGTGTGCCGCCGCCGGTCGCCACGTCGCGTTACTGGCACGTCCGCGCGTGATCCAGGAGATCGAAAGCAATGGGCTCACGCTCACGAGCTTCGAGGGGGCTGAGCGCAAAGTCGAACCGCGCCACTTGACGCTATCCGACGATCCCAGGGTTTTTGCCGAGGCCTCGATGGTGCTGGTCACCGTCAAGAGCGCAGATACGGCAGAGATTGCGGACGCGATCGCGCGGCATGCTCCGCCCGATGCCGTCATTGTCAGTTTGCAGAACGGCGTCGGCAATACAGCGGTGTTGCGCCAGCGATTGGCGGGGCGGGTGGTGCTCGCAGGCATGGTGCCGTTCAATGTGATAGCCCTCGGCGAGGGGCGATTTCATCGCGCCACTTCGGGCGATATCGTGATCGAGCGAGACGATGCCGATACCGCGAGGCGGCTCTCGGTACCGGGGCTGAGGATGCGCCCCGCTCGCGATATCGCGGGCGTGCAATGGGGCAAGCTGCTCGTTAATCTCAACAACGCACTCAACGCGCTTTCCGATCTGCCGCTGCGCCAGCAGCTTGCGCAGCGCTCGTGGCGCCGGCTGTTCGCCGATCAGATCGACGAAGGGCTGGCCGCGATCAGGGCCGAGGGCATCAGGCCGGTGTCGTCGACGCCGATCCCGGTTGGATGGACGCCGCCTTTGCTGCGGCTGCCCGACAGCCTGTTCGGGATGCTATTGGGGCGGACGATGAAGATCGATCCGCAAGCGCGCTCGTCGATGTGGGAAGATCTGCGGCGCGACCGGCGCACCGAGATCGATTATCTCCAGGGCGTCATCACCGAAATCGCCGACCGTCGGGGACTGCAGGTCCCGCTGTCACGCCGCATCGTCGCGCTGATCAAGCGCGCGGAAGGCGAAAGGAAGGGCTCACCAAGGCTGACCCCGGAGCAGGTCCGGTCAGGTCTGAACAGAGGTTGAATCTTATGACCCGGCACCTTCGCACGCTGCCTCTAATCTGGCACCTCGTGCCTTCGGTTCAGCCACGCCCCAAGTTTCGCTCTGCGAAAGAGGCTCAGAGCCCCGTTTGGTATACATTATTCCTTGCACGACACATAATTCCCTATTGTTGCTCAAACGACACAACGAATGCTGCGTCGCAACGCGCAGCGTATTCCATTGATAGTAAATGGTTTTATTTCCGTTAGGGTTAATTGACTTCGCGCCTGCAGCAACGTTCGTTAATATTCCGTTAGATTGACGGTATCTCCCAATGTGATCAGTTTGGATCCGGTTCCTTCCGGGGAATCAGTCGTATGGGGAATAACGATGAAGAAGTATGCACTTGGCGTGGCCATTGCGGCCTTCGGCGTTTCGCAAGCTCTACCGGCCCTTGCCGCCGACAAGCTCGACGAGGTGTTGGCGCGGCTCGGCGCGATCGAGAAAAACAATGCCCAACTCGCCAGCGAGAACGCTGCCCTCAAGGCCCGGCTGAACAAGGTCGAGTCAACGAAGTCGGGAGCGCCGATTGTCATGGCGGCCCCTGCAACCCGCGCACCGGCGCCTCCCGCGAAGGCACTGCTGGAGTCGGAAATCGACGCCCAGGGACACGGCTATCTCGAGCACAAGAAGGGCAACCCCCTTACCTTCTACACGCCCGGCGGCGAGATCACGGCCTACGGCAACTTCGACATCTCAGTCGACAACACCACGAAGGCCTTCGGCGGAAATGTTAACACCAACCCCATCTTCACCGGGGGAAGCGAACCGTTCCCGGCCGGCAATTTCGGCTGGCTGCCGGCGATCTCGACCAACACCTCCTATCTCGGTGTGCGCGGCTTCCAGCGCGTCCCCAACTTTCCGTTCAACTTCGTCTACCAGGTCGAACTCGGCTTCGACATTTCCGCAACGCCCGGCCTGAAGCAGACCAACAGCCAGATCAGCGACAACGTCAACGGCTCCTTGTTCAACCGCAACACCTGGGTCGGATTTGCCAATCCGGAGTTCGGCGCCATCAAGATCGGCAAGACGACGGCTCCTTACGAAAACTCCACCGGCGGCTTCAATCCGTTCCAGGGCCAGATCGGCGACATGCGTGTCGTCATGGGCAATACCGGCGGCGACAACCGCGTCGAATTCGCCCCCCGGCTCGAGCACTCGATCTGGTACGAATCGCCGACGATCGCCGGATTCCAGTTCAATGCGTTGTTCTCGCCGGGCCAGAACCGCAGTTTGATCAGCGATAACATTGCCGCGGGATCTTCCGATTGCACCGGCGGCAACGATCCCGCCAGCGGCGGACTTTTTCCGAATGGATGTAACGATGGCGCGTTCAGCAACGCCGTCAGTACCAATCTGAGCTATACCAACGGTCCGTTCTACGCCACCGTGGCCTACGAACGGCACTTCAAGGTCAACCGGCAGAGCGACATCTCGGGTATCTACGGAGCCGGATCCATCGGCCTAACGACCTTCCAACTCGTCAATTGCGCACCTGGGCCTGGGGCGAACATTGGGGGTATCGCGTGTTTCCAGAACGCTACTCAGCTGGCCGCTTTCAATGCGGATGTCGGGGACGAAGATGCCTTCAAGATCGCGGCGCTGTATACGTTCCCGACCAAGACCACGGTCGGCGGCATCTTCGAAATGATGCACCGCTATGTGAGCCCGCTCATTTCATTCCAGAACGAGCGTCAGCGAAACGGCACCTGGGCGTTCCTGACCCAGGAATTGACGCCGGCAGACAGCGTTAGCTTCGGCTGGGCGCATGCCTTCAAGGCGCAAGGCGAGCTTCCGCAGCACAACACCGCAGTCACTAACATTCCGTTGCCTGGCGCCAATGGCGCCTGTGACCCTACCGTCGCTGCTGATAACTGCACAAACCTGGTCGCCAACGCGGCGGATATGGTCACGGCGACCTACAAGCACAAATTCGGCCAGAACCTGACCTGGTACACGGCGGTGGCGGCGACCATCAACGGACCGACCGCCCATTACGATCTCGGTGCCGGTGGCCGCGGGGTTACCACCGACTGTCACTCCGCCTTCGGCGCGACGGGCGGCTTTGCTTCCCAACCGCATTGCTGGGTCGGCACCACCCTCGCTGGCGTTTCCACCGGCATCCAGTGGAGGTTCTAAGGATCGTATCCGGCTGTAGGGGGTCCAACGCCCTGCAGCCCTGATCCGGCAAACGGACAAGCGTAAGCGGCACATTTTCGAGGGATAATCATGGCAAAGAACATCATACTGGTCGCAATCACCGCGTTGGTTCTCGCTCCGACGGCCGTCTCCGCCGCTGATTTGGCCGTAAAGGCGCCGCCGCCGGTCGCGATTTACGACTGGACCGGCTTCTACATCGGTGTCTCAGGCGGCGGATCTCTTGGGACGAGCGACCACATCGATCGAGCCACCGGCCTCAGCGACACGTCGGGATATAACGTCAAGGGCGGTCTGGTCGGCGGCACGCTGGGTTATAACTGGCAACTGTCGAACTTCGTGGTCGGTTTCGAAGGTGACGTCTCCTGGGTCGACGAACATGGCAGCATGATGGACCTGGGGCCGGTGGGCGACCCGGCTTTCACAAGCTTCACCAGGGAAACCTGGATGGCGACCGCTCGGGCTCGTTTCGGATATGCGGTGAACAACCTGCTATTCTACGGGACTGGCGGCTATGCCGCTGCGGGCGTTGAGGCCGGCATCAAGGACTCCAACAGCGGCGCTCTCCTCGCTTCAACGTCATCCACCCGCAGCGGCTGGACCGCAGGTGGCGGCCTTGAATGGGGCTTTGCGCCGAACTGGTCGGCCAAGTTCGAGATGCTGTACATGAAGTTCAATAGCGCAGCGTTTAATACGGTTCAGGCGGAAGGCGCTCGTACGGTCCCGCTGGATGACACGATTGCCCGCGTCGGCATCAATTATCGGTTCGGCGGTCCGGTGGTCGCGAAATTTTAATTTTCCCGTGACTGGATCGACTTAAAAAGCCCCGGCGTCGACCGGGGCTTTTGCTTTGGGGCCTAGATAGTCTGTTGGCTCGCCGGTTCGTGCACTGCGCAGGTGACGCGTGCGACCAGCCCTGTTCACCGGTTTGGGTGGTTGGGGTTGGAGATGACGTTGCCGGGGTAGCGACCGTCGCCATAGAGACCGCCCCACCCCGATGGGTAATAGCTGGTGCCCTGGCTGTAACCCCAGCGGAGAGCGTTTTCGATGGGGAGGCGTGGCTCCGCATACGCGTACGCATCAGCGGCGGCACCGCGCATTTGGCCCTTAGCTTGGTGGATGTCGCGCGCCATGGCCGGAGCCGCGAGTGCGAGGGTGAGCGAAAGCGCCGTCGCTCCAATCAGCCCGAACTTGATCATGACTTTCTCCATTTTGGTTTCAGGCGAATCAACCGAGGGTGGTATTGCTCATTCCTGGAAGGTTACCTCATGTCGGCGAGCGAAGCACTGCAATATCATCCAACGTGCTCACCGCAGCGCAAAGCGAGTCTCGGTGGCCTTGCTCATTTAACCCCGAACCTTCAGATAAAAACCCCGTGGCTTCCTAAAATTCGATTTAGGGTTGATCAACTCATCCTCGCGCCGGCGTGAGGAGCGGCGATAGCCATCGCACCTATGATCAACGGAATTGCTGGCTTCGCCTGCGCCTTGTCAGCTTCGCTTGGGCTTGTTCGAAGACGAGCCGAACAGCGCTTTCTTCAGGTCCTTGATGCCTTCGGAAAGCTTTGGCCACCATTCGCAGGAGAGGGTATTGCCTGTGCAGCCTGCGGCCTTGATGCGCTTGCCGTCGCTTGCTGCGGCTTGCGGCTTACCGGTACTCCCCGTCACGAGTGGTGCTCTTTCACCTTCAGTCTTCAGCGAGGCCCGCAGCAACTGTTGCTGCTTCGCCGCGAACGCCGCCGCGATGTTGCTTCGTCGTTGATTGTCGAGATAGGCGGTGTACTGCTCGTCGATATGCTTCTGCTCTTCCGGCGTCGGATTGGGGCCTGCGATATCGAACTTCCGGTTCTGCATGAAATCGAAATAAGTATAGCCGCCGCCCAGCTTGCGCCGTCCAGCGAATTTCGCGTTGCACTCCGACAGCGCCGCGGTTCGGACTTCCTTGGTGGCCGCCTTCTCTGCAATGTCGGCGCATTCCTCGAAATCGACCGGTCCGCGCGAACCCCACCACTGCGCCTGCGCACGCCATGGCTGCATCGCCATGCAGCCGGCAATCGCGGCCATCAGCAATGCGAGGGTGCGTGATGCAAGCACGGCGCTGTTCCCAATGCGGTTTGGAAAGACTGGAATAGTGATGATTGTCGCCATTATTGGACGGCTTGTCACCCCCGAAACCAGCCGTTTTTTTCCGCGCGAATTGCGAATATCTTCCTATGAGGTGCCGGGCAGGAGACATTCGCGGCGCGTGCGGGCAGCAACCGATCGCTTCTCCCGGTGCACCGCGCCCACGATATTGCATTATTCCCCGCAGGGCCGCGCGCGCAGCCACCGGCGGCACGCCATCTTTCACAGGGTTCGTCCGGCAGGTTCCGCGAAGTGTTTCACGTTCACCGGCAAGCAGTATTGCGAGTCATGGGAATTCGTGGGGTGGCGGACTCTTCCGGAGACTGGCGATCAACCGCTCGCTCTGCTATGGAAATTCCAGGCGCCCGCTTTTTAGAAAGCGGGGCTTCGGTCCCGTAGCTCAGCCGGATAGAGCGACGGTTTCCTAAACCGTAGGTCGCATGTTCGAGTCATGCCGGGATCGCCACCTCTTCCCAACAGATCATAAGGCCGCCAATCGCAAAATCGCAGCGGCTGCTTCATGCCGGACTCCGCCTTGCCCAAGAGAACGAAGGTAGATACGATCCGCCGCCATAACTTATTCTGAGATGTCGCAGGGTAGCTTGTTGGCGCAATTCGCAAAAGTCCAAGCCTGTACGGTATGAGTTCACGGTGGACACGATGCAAAAGCTCCAAAGCCAAGGTGTGCACCACATCACACTCACCGGAGCCGGCCGGCAAATATCAATCGATTTCTGGGAGGGCGTGCTCGGCATGCCTTTCGTGTTCGAGCAGCCCAATCTCGACAAGGCGTACGAAAGCCATCTTTATTTCGATCCCGGCGATGGAAGGCTCATCACCGTTTTCACCGACGAGAACCGCAAAGCCGATCCGCGGCGGACGCCGACGGAGCCTGGCTGCGTGCATCACATCGCCTTTTCGGTCTCACGCGCCACCTTCTCGCAGGCGGTAAAACGCCTGGACGAACGCGAGATCAAGCATACCGGCGTCAAGGACAGGGGCTTCATGGATTCCATCTATTTCACCGATCCAATGGGCCTTCTGATCGAGCTTGCCTCCTACCGTTTTGAGCCTCCGCACGGCTTTACGCATGCGGACGTGCTGATGGAGGCCCACAAGATCCGCGTCTCGCGCGGCGACTACAACATTGCGGACGTTCATCTCGCCGATGCCATCGAGGCTCTCATGACGCGGCGCAACGCATCGCTCTCCGCCGATAGGTCACCGAAGAATCCTTATTGAGCGTGCACGATACGAAGGGGACCCCAAATGGGGACTACAAAGGGAGGAAAACCGTGAAACTGAATATAATGAAGCCGAGTGTGAACAACATGGCGGCGCGTGTCTTTGTGCGTGCGGCCAATCTGGAATTCACCGAAGACGACGTCTACGGCAAGACGCGTTCAACGGAATTTTTGGCGAAAAATCCTGCACACTTGACACCGATGCTGGAGGCAAAGGAATTGCCCAAGGGCGGCTTGTGGGAAAGCTGCGCCATCATGCAGTATCTCTGCAACAAGCACGAGATAACCAAATTCTATCCGAAGACGGCCGAGCAGCGCGCCATGATCGACAGCGCGATGTTTTATCTGATTGGTACGCTCTATCCCTTGGTGGCGCGGAGCACTTATCCGGCGCTCGGCTTTCCGCAATATGCTGGTGAAGTCGGCGCAAGCGATGCCGATACGACCGCCAAGGAGGCGGCGCAGAAATCCGCCGTTGCCGCTATCGCGGAGCCGCTTGAGGTGTTCCACACGTTTTACATGGACGGGAAGCCCTTCATCGGCGGTGCCACGCCCTCGATCGCCGACATGAGGCTTGCAGCTACCCTCGAATTTCTTGCGGTTGTCGACTATGCGTTACCTTCCTGGGCCAAAACCTACATCGCTGCTATGGAGAAATCCTTAGGCACGGCCTATGAGGAACCCGCGTCCGACGTGCGCGGTTATATTGCCTATGTGAAATCGCAGAAAAAGTAAGCGAGCCGGCGTCGCAATACCCACGACGGTTCGCGCGCGCGAGGCGCGGTCGTTTTGGGGGATCGTCGCTGAATGGCCCTAGCTCCGCAGAAACTCAGCATCGGGATCGGGGAGGCGGGCTCAGTCTCCGCGCTCCTGATGCGCCCTGCACAAGCGCGCGCATGTTTTGTGTTCGCGCACGGCGCCGGCGCGGGTATGACGCATTCCTTCATGGCGGCGGTTGCGGATGGGCTTTGCGAACGCGGCGTTGCGAGCTTGCGCTATCAGTTTCCCTATATGGAGAAGGCCAGCAAGCGGCCCGATCCACCCGGAATCGCGCACGCCGCCGTGCGCGCCGCGGTGGCGGAAGCCGGGCGTTGCTGTCCGGGCCTGCCATTGGTCGCGGGCGGCAAATCGTTTGGCGGCCG
>DASQOU010000359.1:0-9783 GCA_035644295.1 Bradyrhizobium sp. | reverse complement strand
TCGGTCCTCGACCGAGCGCTTGCAAAGCCAACAGACCGGCGAGCGGACGGGGTCAAGGCCGTCAGCCGCGCACGCGGGGGCGCGCCAGCGCCAGCCTTGAGGCCGGACGTTCACCGGTCTACTTCCAGCACAGTTGCTCTGCTTTTAAGAAGGCGAAGCGGTTCGTGCACAGCTCGGGCGGATTCGCGCCGCGAGAATGCGGAATTGTGTGTTCAGCTGTTTGAAATTTGAAATTGGAATCGGAAGCCTCGCTCCAGCTCTTCCCGTTGGCGCGACTTTCTTCACCCCTCCCCCCGCTTGCGGTGGGGAGGGGTCGGGGGTGGGGGGTCTATCGGCATTGGCGGTTGGGGAAACACCCCCCACCCCGGCGCTTTCAGCGCCGACCCTCCCCACCGCTCGCAGGGCTCGCGGGAGGAGGGATGAGAGAATGCGCGTGGCGAGGTTTCCCTCACCCCGCCCGCGCCGCCTTCTTCCGGTACGCCAGATGCACCGCGCAGGTGCAGCCGGGGGGATGCGACTGCATTTCCTTCGACGTGACATCGTTGGCGGGCGCAGCGGACGACGGTGCTTGCGTCGGCATCGCTTCCTTCACGCGGCGATCCTGCGCGGATTGGTCCTGCGCCGGGATGTAGTTCAACACCGGCGCCAGCCAGCGCTCGGCTTCCTCGACGCGCCAGCCCTTGCGGGTGGCGTAATCTTCCACCTGGTCGCGCTCGATCTTGCCGACGCCGAAATAGAAGCTCTCCGGGTGGCTGAAATAAAGCCCGGAAACCGACGAGCCCGGCCACATCGCAAAGTTCTCGGTCAGCTTCACGCCACAGGTCCTCTCGGCATCGAGCAGCGCAAACAACGTCGCCTTCTCGGCGTGATCGGGCTGCGCGGGATAACCGGGCGCCGGGCGGATGCCCTGATATTGCTCAAGGATCAGCTGATCCGGCGAGAGCGCCTCATCCGGTGCATAACCCCAGAATTCCCGGCGAACCCGGGCATGCATGCGCTCGGCGAAGGCTTCCGCGAGGCGGTCGGCGAGCGCCTTGCACAGGATCGAGGAGTAATCGTCATTGGCGTTCTTGAAATGATCGGCGATGATTTCTTCGCCGATCCCCGCAGTGACCACGAAGGCGCCGATGTAATCGGGCACGCCACTCGCAACCGGCGCGATGAAATCCGACAGCGCCGCATTGAAGCGGCCTTCGCGCTTCTCGAGCTGCTGGCGCAAGGTGTGGAAGGTCGCGATCTCCTTTTCGCGGGTGTCATCCGCAAAAACCACGATATCGTCGCCTTGCGCATTGGCCGGCCAGAAGCCGATCGTGGCCTGCGCCTTGAACCATTTCTCCTTGATGATGCGCTCAAGCATCGCGCGCGCATCGTCATAGAGCGAGCGCGCGACGTCGCCGACTTTGGGGTCGTCGAGAATGGCGGGGAAACGCCCGGTCAATTCCCAGGTCTGGAAGAACGGCGTCCAGTCGATATATTCGGCCAACTCCGCGAGGTCGTAGTCGCGAAACGCCTTAATGCCGATAAACGCCGGTTTCTTCGGCGGTGTTTGGGTAAGATCGATTTTGACAGCGTTGGCCCGCGCGTCGGCAAGCTTCAAGCGCTTCTTGTCGGCCTGCGCGCGGAAATGTGCTGCGGAAATCTTGGCGTAATCGGCGCGCACTTCGGCGGCATAGGCCTCGCGGCGGTCCGCCGACAACAAGGCGGAGGCAACGCCGACCGCGCGGCTGGCGTCATTGACATGCACCACCGGGCCGCTGCGGTAGTTCGGGTCGATCTTCACGGCGGTGTGGACGCGGCTGGTGGTGGCGCCGCCGATCAGCAACGGCACCGTCAGGCCCTGGCGCTCCATCTCACCCGCGAGGAAACTCATCTCGTCGAGCGAGGGCGTGATCAGGCCGGAGAGGCCGATGATGTCGGCGCCTTCGCGCCTGGCGGTCTCGATGATCCTGGCCGCGGGCACCATCACGCCGAGGTCGATCACTTCGAAATTGTTACATTGCAGCACGATGCCGACGATGTTCTTGCCGATGTCGTGGACATCGCCTTTCACGGTGGCGAGCACGATCTTGCCGGCGGAACTGCGGCCGTCTCCCGCAATACCGTTGGCGAGATTGCGCGCCTTCTCCTCTTCCATGAACGGCATCAGATAGGCGACCGCCTGCTTCATCACGCGGGCCGACTTTACGACTTGCGGCAAAAACATCTTTCCGTCGCCGAACAAGTCGCCAACGATGTTCATGCCGGCCATCAGCGGCCCCTCGATGACGTCGAGCGGACGCGTGGCGAGCTTGCGGGCGTCTTCGGTATCGACCTCGATATATTCGGTGATGCCGTGCACCAGCGCGTGGGAGAGCCGCTTGTCGACCGGCCATTCGCGCCAAGCGAGGTCTTGTGCCTCGGTCTTCTTCTCCTTGCCGCGGAATTTCTCGGCGAGCGCCAGCAGCCGTTCGGAGGCGCCGGGGTCGCGGTTGAGGATGACGTCCTCGCAGGTCTGGCGCAGCTCCGGATCGATGTCGTCATAGACGATCATCTGCCCGGCGTTGACGATGCCCATATCCATGCCGGCCTTGATGGCGTGATACAGGAACACCGAATGCATGGCCTCGCGCACCGGCTCGTTGCCGCGGAACGAGAACGACAGATTCGAAACGCCGCCCGAGATATGCGCATGCGGCAGGTTCTGGCGAATCCAGCGCGTTGCCTCGATGAAATCGACGCCGTAATTGTTGTGCTCCTCGAGCCCGGTCGCGATCGCGAAAATATTGGGGTCGAAGATGATGTCTTCCGGCGGGAAGTCGAGCTGGTTGACCAGGACGTCATAGGCGCGCTTGCAGATTTCGGTCTTGCGCGCAAACGTGTCGGCTTGGCCTACCTCGTCGAACGCCATCACCACCACGGCCGCGCCATGTCGACGCGCGATCTCGGCCTCGTGGATGAATTTCTCCTCGCCTTCCTTCATCGAGATCGAATTCACCACCGGCTTGCCCTGCACGCATTTCAGGCCGGCTTCGATCACGTGGAATTTCGAGGAATCGACCATCACGGGGACGCGGGCGATATCTGGCTCGGCGGCGACGAGGTTGAGGAACGTCACCATCGCCGCTTCCGAATCGAGCAGCCCTTCGTCCATGTTGACGTCGATGATCTGGGCGCCGTTCTCGACCTGGTCGCGCGCCACCTGCAACGCGGCGGTGTAATCGCCGGCGGTGACCAGCTTGCGGAATTTCGCCGAACCCGTGACGTTGGTGCGTTCGCCGACATTCACAAACGGGATCGCGGGGGTGAGTTCGAACGGCTCCAGGCCCGAAAGCCGCAGCCGCGGTTCGATCACGGGGATCGCGCGCGGCTTGTGCGGGGCAACGGCCGCGGCGATCGCGGCGATATGGTCAGGCGTGGTGCCGCAGCAGCCGCCGACGACATTGACGAGGCCGCTGGCAGCAAACTCGCCGATCAGGCGCGCCATGTATTCCGGGCTCTCGTCATACTGGCCGAATTCGTTGGGCAGTCCGGCGTTCGGATACGCGCACACCAGGGCGTCAGCGACGCGGCCGATATCGGCGATGTGGGCGCGCAAATCCTCGGCGCCGAGCGCGCAGTTGAAGCCGATCGTGATGGGCCTGGCGTGTCGTACCGAATTCCAGAACGCCTCGGGGAGTTGCCCCGACAGCAATCGTCCGGATTTGTCGGTGATGGTGCCGGAGACCATCACCGGCACGTCGACGCCGCGCTCCCCGGCGATTTCGGCAATGGCGTAGAGCGCGGCCTTGGCGTTGAGCGTATCGAAGATGGTCTCGACCAGCAGCAAATCAGCCCCGCCGTCGAGCAGGCCCTTGATCTGCTCGCCATAAGCTTTGCGCAGATCGTCGAAGCTGACGGCGCGGTAGCCCGGGTTCGATACATCTGGCGAGATCGAGGCGGTGCGGTTGGTCGGGCCGATCGCGCCGGCGACAAAGCGGGGCTTGCCGTCCTCGGCGCTGACCCGTTCAGCGGCTGCGCGGGCCAGCCGCGCGCCTTCGAGGTTGAGCTCGTAGGCGAGGTCGGACATCTCGTAATCGGCCTGCGCGATCGAGGTCGAGGAGAAGGTGTTGGTGGCGACGATGTCGGCGCCGGCGCGCAAATAGTCGGCGTGGATATCCTCGATCGCCTTCGGCTGGGTCAGGATCAGGAGGTCGTTGTTGCCCCTGACATCGCGATGGAAATCAGCGAAGCGCTGCCCTCGAAACGCCGCCTCGTCATATTCGAGGCCCTGGATCATGGTGCCCATGGCGCCGTCGAGCACCAGGATGCGTTCGCGGGCGGCTGCGAGCAACGCGGTTCGCTTGGGGGAGACGGGCACGGTCATCGGATCAGGCGGCCTTCTGTGCGCCCGTGGGGCGAATGCCGAGCAAATGGCTTATCGCGAACACGAGGTCGGCGCGGTTCATGGTGTAGAAATGAAAGGTGTCGACGCCGTGCTTATTGAGCTTCTGCACCTGGCCGGCCGCCACGGTGGCCGCCACCAGCTTGCGCGTCTCGGCGTCGTCGTCGAGGCCTTCGAACTTTGCGGCGAGCCAGTCCGGGACGCTGGTGCCGGCGCGGGTCACGAAGGATCTTGCCTGCTTGAAATTATGCATCGGCATGATGCCGGGCACGATCGGAATGAAGATGCCCCGCGCGCGAACCCGGTCGAGATAGCGAAAGTAGAGGTCGTTATCGAAAAACACTTGCGTAATGGCGCGGGTCGCGCCCGCATCGACCTTGGCTTTGAGTACATCGATATCGGCATCGAAGTCAGAGCTTTCGGGATGCTTTTCCGGATACGCCGACACCGAGACTTCGATCTCAGGATATCGTCTCTTGATGCTGGCCACGAGCTCGGCCGAGGTTTTGTGACCATCCGGATGCGTGGTGTAGGGGGTGCCGATGCCGCCGGGCGGATCGCCGCGAAGCGCCACGATGTGGCGGACGCCGATCCCGTAATAGCGGCTGACGATCTCGTCGATCTCGCTCCGCGCAGCGCCGACGCAAGTCAAATGCGCGGCCGGAAGAAGCTCGGTTTCAGCGAGGATGCGGGCGATGGTGGAGTGGGTGCGCTCGCGGGTCGAACCGCCCGCGCCATAGGTCACCGACACGAAATTCGGAGTGAGCGGCGCCAAGCGCTTGATGGTGTCCCAGAGGCTCTTCTCCATCTCTTCGGTTTTCGGCGGAAAGAACTCAAAGGAGATTGCAGGATGTTTCAGCCCGCGCTCCGTTGCGGGCGGCGTAACCTCGGTCATGGCACTCACAAGCTCCGCAACGGTCCGACAACATCAGGTTGGTTTTGGGAGGGCCAAAATAGGCCATCAGAGCCGAACCAAACAGCCCATCACGGATGGGAAATTGCCCAATTTATTGAGCATATACCCAATTATTATGTCTATCTCGCCATTCGGTGGGCAAGCCGAATCAGTGGTTGATTCTCGCGTAAATGGGCTATTTATCTCGAATTCTGGTACTTTTTGTGTGATAACAGTCAAGCCTGGAAAGGGTGGGCAAGGCAACAGAATTAATAAACGTTCTGTTTTTGGCCCACCCCCTGGACGGCCCGGGATACCCCGACGCCAGCGCCGCGCGCATGACAGGGGTTATTGTGGCTTCGGTTCGCCGCATTAGGTTTAGGGCATGATTCCGCTTTCCGTCCTCGACCTCTCCGTCGTCACCACCGGCACCCGCCCGGCCGCGGCGCTGCGCAACAGCATCGATCTGGCGCGTCATGCCGATGCGCTGGGCTATGTCCGCTATTGGCTCGCCGAGCACCATAATCTGGCGTCGGTGGCGAGCCCGGCGCCCGACATCATGATTGGGCAGATCGCGGCGGTGACAAAAAACATCCGGGTCGGCTCCGGCGGCGTGATGCTGCCGAACCATGCGCCGCTGGTGGTGGCCGAACGCTTCAAGATGCTGGAGGCGCTGTTTCCCGGCCGGATCGATCTCGGGCTTGGCCGCGCCCCGGGCACCGATGGCGCCACCGCCTATGCGCTGCGCAGCCGGCTCGACCGCCGCGAGGGCGATGATTTTCTCGAGCGGCTGCATGAATTGACGTTGTGGGAAACCCGTGACTTTCCGCCGAACCACCCCTTCAACAATGTGATCGCGATGCCGGACGACACGCCGCTGCCGCCGATCTGGCTGCTCGGCTCCAGCGATTACAGTTCAGAACTGGCGGCGCAAGTCGGCATGGGATTCGCTTTCGCGCATCATTTTGCTTCCTATGATGCCGTCGAGGCGCTGACGAATTACCGCACACGTTTCAAGCCGTCGGGCTGGCGCTCCACGCCGCACGGCATTCTCGCCGTCGCCGTGGTCACGGCCGAAACAGATGCTGAGGCCGAGCGGCTCGCGTCCTCGATGGACCTCAACCGATTGCTCCGCGACCGCGGGCAATATCGTCCGCTGCCGAGCGTCGAGGAGGCGCTGGCTTATCCGTATACGGAGAGCGAGCGCGCCGCGATCGCGCGCAACCGCTCGCGGCTGTTCGTCGGCAGTCCCGCAACCGTCATGCAAAAGCTGCAACCGATGATCGCGGCCAGCCAAGCCGACGAGCTGATGATTATCACCGCCGTCTATGACCACGATGCGCGAAGGAAGTCTTACAGCCTGCTGGCGGATGCGTTTGGGTTGGCGAAGAAGGCGGCGGCGTAGGTGTTTCAGAGAATTAAGCCGTCATTCCGGGGCGCGCGAAGCGCGAACCCGGAATCTCGAGATTCCGGGTCTGGTCCTTCGGACCATCCCGGAATGACGAAAATAAATCATTCCTGCTTCTCACTGAACGTCGCGCGGAACGGATGCGCGGGATAGACCCCGACGATGCGAAATTCGCGGGAGAAGAACTTCAATTCCTCCAGCGCGAAAGTCAGGCCCTTGTCGTCGGGGTGGCCGTCGACATCGGCGTAGAATTGGGTTGCAAAGAAATTGCCGTCGATCATATAGCTTTCGAGCTTGGTCATGTTGACGCCGTTGGTGGCAAAGCCGCCCAAAGCCTTGTAGAGCGCGGCGGGAAGGTTGCGCACCCGGAAAACAAAAGTGGTGACCAGCGACCCCGAGTCTTGTTTGGCCCAGTTCGCCTCGCGCGCCAGCACCACAAAGCGCGTGGTGTTGTGGGTTTCGTCCTCGATGTCCTCGGCCAGGATGTCGAGGCCGTAGATATCGGCCGCCAGCCGTGAGGCGATCGCGGCGCAGCTCTTGTCGCCGCGCTCGGCCACGAGACGCGCGCTTCCCGCGGTATCGGCGGATACGACCGGCTTGATACCGAGCTTGCGGATGATGCGGCGGCATTGCCCGAGCGCATGGACATGGCTCTCGACCGTTTTGATGTCTTTCAATTTGGCGCCGCGCGGCGCCATCAACTGGTGATGGATCGGCAGGAACCATTCGCCGACGATGAACAGGCCGGACTGCGGCAAAAGGTGATGGATGTCGGCGACGCGGCCGGCGACCGAATTCTCGATCGGGATCATGCCGAGATCGGCTTCTCCGGAAGCGATCGCCGCCAGCGCATCCTCGAAGGTCGGACAGGGCAGGGCCTCCCCGTCAGGATAGGCCTCGGCAATGGCGATATGGGAGTTTGCGCCCGGCTCGCCCTGGAATGCGATCTTCTTCGATTTGGTGGTGGTCTTGGTCATGGCGCCTTGTATCAGCCGCTCAGGCTTTTGAAAGTATGTTGCGGGCGGTTTCGAGATCGGCCGGCGTATCGACGCCGCGCGGCACGGTATCGACAATCGTGACGTCGATCCTTAGTCCCGCCTCAAGCGCCCGCAACTGCTCCAGTTTCTCCTGCACTTCGAGCAGAGATGGCGGCAGCCGTACGAAGTGCTCCAGCGCGGCGCGGCGATAGGCATAAAGGCCGATGTGATGGTAGCGTGGCCCGTCGCCATAGGGCGCGGTGGCGCGGGTGAAATAGAGTGCCCGCAGCCGACGCGGGCCGATCGGTGAGCCGACCGCCTTCACCACATTGGGGTTCGAGGCCTCTTCCTCGGTATGGATTTCTGCGGCCAGCGTGGCGATATCGACCGCGGGGTCGGCCAGCGGCGCCAGCACGCTGCGGATTTGGTCCGGCAATATGGTCGGAAAGTCGCCTTGCAGGTTGACGACAATTTCGACGCCGCCTTCGGGATCGAGCTTGCCGAGCGCCTCGTATATCCGGTCCGATCCGGAAGGATGATCGGCGCGGGTTATGACGGCTTCACCGCCATGCGCGGTCACCACCGCCGCAATTTCCGCCGTGTCGGTGGCAACCGCCACGCGGCCGATGCCGGCGGCTTCCGCCCGGCGCAGCACGTGGACGATCATCGGCAGGCCGGCAATATCCAACAGCGGCTTGCCCGGCAGGCGCGAGGCGGCCATGCGGGCTGGAATCAGTACCAAAATACGAGGCTCGGTCATCAGAGTGGGGTCTGGACCCGGTCGAAAACAAGCCGGAAATGATGGGGATGGGTCGAAAGCTGGCGCATTTATACGGGTTGCCAGAGCACGGGCAAACCGATATCTGAGCGTGGCTCGGGGTGCGGTGCGAAAGCCTGATTCCTGACGCCATCCGCGGCCGTTTCTCTCCGGCCCTTAAGTCGACATTTCCGGCCTGGAGCCTGATCGAAAATGGACTCCTTCGAACTAAACAAGATTCTCGGTGCTATCCTCGCCACCTGCCTGGTTCTCCTGGTGACGAGCTTCACCGCCAGCGCGCTGTTTGCTCCCAAGATGCCTGCAAAGCCGGGGTTCGAGATCGCCGTGAAGGAGACGCCGGAAGGCGGCGGCAAGGAAGCCGCGGCCGCCCCGTCCGAACCGATCGAGAAACTGCTGCAGACCGCGTCGGTCGAGAAGGGGGCCGCTTCAGCGAAGAAATGCGGCGCTTGTCACGACTTCAGCAAGGGCGGTCCGAAAAAGGTCGGCCCAAATCTTTATGGTGTCGTCGGCCGTGATCGCGCCAGCGAGGCGGGCTTCAATTATTCCGCCGCCTTGAAGGCCAAGACGGGCAAGTGGACCGACGACGACCTCAACAAGTTCGTTGCCAATCCCAAGGGCTTTATTCCGGGAACAGCGATGGGCTTTGCCGGCATCCCCAAGGACAGCGAGCGCGCTGACGTGATCGCTTATCTCCATACTTTGGCGGATAAGCCGGTTCCGCTGCCGACGGCAGCGAAATAGTCGTCCCGGCTTTCAAGTGATTTTTTGCGGCAAACGGCTGGGCTCTTGCCCGGCCGTTTTCGTGTGTCTGATCGCGCGCTTGTTATCTCCGTTTCGCATCAGAGAGGCCGGTTAACGGGTGCCATCATGGAGAAAAAGCAACATAATCCGTCGAAACGCTGCCTTATATTGCGTTCCTAATCGGTCTCGCTTCTGGTGTTCCCTATCCGAAATCTGCCACACTTGGCCGTGCCCCCCCTTGCGAATACAGGAATGTTTGACTTGGCAATTACCCGACGAGGTCTTCTTCGAAGCGGCGCTTTGGTCGCGGCGGCTCCTGCGTTTTCCGGTGTGACGGGCGTATCGCTCGTCGATGCGGCGCAGGCGCAATCAGGGGCCGGCGATCTAGTCTGGCGGCATGGCCTGTCGCTATTTGGCGATGTCAAATATCCCGCCGGCTTCAAGCGCTTCGACTACGTCAATCCGGACGCGCCCAAAGGCGGGGTCGCGCGGCAGATCGCGATCGGAACCTTCGATAATTTCAATCTCGCCGTGGCGGGCGTCAAGGGATCGATCGCGGGCGCGGTCGGGCTGATCTATGAATCGTTGATGTCCCCGTCGCTGGACGAAGTCTCGACCGAATAT
>DASQOU010000358.1:0-21457 GCA_035644295.1 Bradyrhizobium sp. | reverse complement strand
CGGGAATGAGATGTCGCGCACGTCCTGCGTCACCAGTGCGGTGACCGGCTTCATTCGTTCCAGCATCTTGACGCGGGACTGGGCCTGGCGGGCTTTGGAGGCCTTGGCCTTGAAGCGATCGACGAAAGCCTGCAGGCGCTTGCGCTCGTCGGCCTGCCGTTTGGCGTGCTTGGCGTCCAGCATTTCGCGCGTGGCACGTTGTTCTTCGAATGACGAGTAGGTTCCCTTGTAGAGCGTCAGCTTGCCGCGGTCGAGGTGCAGGATCTGATCGACCGAAGTGTCGAGCAGGTCGCGATCGTGGCTGATGACGATGACGGTGCGCGGATAATTGGCCAGATGATCTTCAAGCCAAAGCGTGCCTTCGAGGTCGAGATAGTTGGTGGGCTCGTCAAGCAGCAAGAGGTCGGGCGCCGAAAACAGCGTCGCAGCGAGGGCAACGCGCATGCGCCAGCCTCCGGAAAATTCTGAACAGGGCCTGGCTTGATCGGCAGTGGAAAATCCGAGACCGCTGAGGATCGCAGCGGCGCGGGCAGGGGCGGAATGGGCATCGATGTCCACCAACCGGGTTTGAATGTCGGCGATGCGAACGGGATCGTGTGCGCTCTCTGCCTCGCGCATCAGCGCCTCGCGCTCGAGATCGGCTTTCAATACCACCTCGATGAGGCTTTCCGGTCCGTCGGGCGCTTCCTGCGCAAGACTGCCGACCCGCCAGCGTGGGGGGATCGCGATGGTGCCGGTTTCGGTGGGCAATTCCCCGCGGATCGCATGAAACAGCGTTGACTTGCCGACCCCGTTGCGGCCGACGAAACCCACGCGCGCGCCCGGCACGATCTGCACGGAGCTGTGATCGATCAGAAGCCGCCCGGCGATCCGGACCGAAATGTCGGTGATTGAAAGCATGCGGGCTTTTCACCGCAGCCGTCAAAAAACGCAACCGAATACTGAGATCAGGCGAAACAGCATCTCCAGATGCGGGCTTTGCCGCTCATTTTCGGCTAGTTCGACATCCTGCGGCCGCCACCGTCGTCACGCCTGCGCAATTCGTTCATCAGGTGCTCCAGATGGGACGACAGGTGCGAGGGCTCCGGTCGGAGGCTCTGCTGCAGCCGTTCGCCCACAGCGTCGCAGATCGATCGGCAAGTCTTGCGATCGATCGGTTCAATGTCGTCGGTGAAACGGCGGTTCATGACGAGTTCCGGTTCCTGTTATTCATTCCAAAGACCAAGTCGCTGCGCGTAGATTGGTTTCCGTTCCTCGATCGATTGCGCGTTTTTTTGGTAAAATTTGAATGAATGCCCGGAACGGTTCCTTGATTTGGAAAATGGGCAGCGGCCCCGGTCGCTGCGGGACCGGGGCCGTTTGACGTCTGAACGCGCGATTCGGATCAGTAACAGCGATTGATCAGGCGCCAGCGGGGTCCCCACGGTGTCGGAACCAGCCGCCGCACGTAGCAGCCGCCGTAACCGTAACCGTAATAGGCCGGTCCGCCGATAAAGACCCGCGGGCCACCCCAGCCCCAGCCGTGATGCCAGCCGCCGTGCCAGCCACCCCAGGCGGAGGCGGAGGTCGGTGCCAGCGCGGCCGCTGCAAGCGAAGCCGCGGCAACAGCAACAAGCGAGAATTTGCGTAACATGGTCGTCTCCTCAGGTTCGGCGCTGTTGGCGCCATCGGGTGAAAAGCACTGCCCCGTAGCGCCCCTAAAGAGCGGCGAGGCGTTCGGTTGAAGAAAGCCTACGCCCCGGAAGTTGAACGAAACCGGGATGACCGTTTCAGAAAGGGTTCACCTTGGTGAAATTGTCGTAATGCCGACATCTGTGCCGACCAAGGTCGCCGCCGCGTCCACCTGATCGCTTGCCGTGTACCGGCGGCGCCGATATAAGCCCGCAACTTCCATCAGCGCTTCCGGGGACCAAATCATGGCGATCCAACGCACCTTTTCCATCATCAAGCCGGACGCGACCGCGCGCAATCTGACCGGCGCCATCAATGCGCTGATCGAGAAGGCCGGACTTCGCATCGTTGCCCAGAAGCGTATTCGCATGACCCGCGAGCAGGCCGAGACCTTCTATGCCGTTCACAAGGCGCGTCCTTTCTTCGGCGAACTGGTGGATTTCATGATTTCCGGACCGGTGGTCGTTCAGGTTCTCGAAGGCGAAAACGCCGTTCTTAGACATCGCGACGTCATGGGTGCGACCGATCCCTCCAAGGCGGCGGATGGCACGATCCGAAAGCTGCACGCAAAGTCGATCGGCGAAAACTCGGTGCATGGTTCCGACGCGCCTGAGACGGCGGCCATAGAGATCGCCCAGTTCTTCTCGGGCAACGAAATCGTCGGCTGATTGACATCGGCTTTGGCGCGCCATCTAGTCGACGACGGCCGCGGTGGACTGCGGCTTGCGGCCCAAGGGGGTAGGCTGTGAACTGGCTGTTGCAGGTCGTCGATCCCGCAAATATCGACGCCTTTTTCGCGCAAATCCAAACGGACATGCAAACGCCGGCGTTCTGGCTGGCCGTCGGCAAGATCATCTGGATCAACGTGCTGTTGTCCGGGGACAACGCGCTGGTGATCGCGATGGCCTGTCGCGGTCTGCACGGCAGACACCGCCTGTGGGGCATGATCATCGGCGCCGGCATTGCCGTGCTGCTGCTGATAGCCTTCACCGGCATCGTGGCAACGCTGATGTCGCTGCCCTATCTGAAACTCGCTGGCGGCCTCGCGCTCCTCGCTATCGCCGCCAAACTCCTGGTGCCCGAAGACGAGAACGATGAAATCGCCGCGGGCACCACACTTTGGCACGCGATCCGCATTGTCGTCATCGCCGACATCATCATGAGCCTGGACAATGTGATCGCGGTCGCCGCTGCCGCGAATGGTCAGTTCGCGCTGTTGATCCTGGGCCTTGCCATCAGCATTCCCATGATCATCGCCGGTGCCGCGCTGATCATGTTGGTGCTCGACCGGTTTCCGATCCTGATCTGGCTGGGCGCGACCCTGCTTGGGTGGATCGCCGGTGACGTGATCGAGAGCGATCCGGCGGTTCAACCCTTGCTGCACCGGCTTCTCGACGGCACGATTGCGCTCAATCTCGACGCGAAATCGGCGATTTTCGGCCTATCGCCGCATTTCAGTCTGGAGGGGGAGCTTGTCGGGTACATCGCCTCGCTGCTCGGCGCGATCACCGTATTGGCCGTGGGATCGATCTGGCGGCGGCGCAAGCTGCAACAGGCCGAACATCTCGCGCTGACGGATGCCGTGGAATTGGCTCGGCCGGTCGACCGGCCGTAGACGCAGTCCCAAAGGCTGCCGTCGCGCCCGGAATTCGAACGACTAGTCTCAGCGCCGAATGATTGATCCGGAGCGGCCGACCAGGCGGGCGAGCTGCTTGAAGCGACTGCCGACGCGATCGGCGACCAGATCGACCAGCCGATGCTCGAACACCAGCATCAGCTTGCGGCCATTGCTGCGAAAATGCGTGGCCGGCAACACGCCGGTTCGCGCCGCCGATATCAAATGGGCGACGCGAAATGCGGCGCCCAGCACGCGGGCGCGCTCCAGCATTGTCGGCGGCACCAGTTCCTGAATAATCGCCGGCGGCTCGTTCTGCTCGCTGAGGCCCGCATAGCGGAAGAACACCGACAGTGCCACGAACGCCCGGCCTTGGTGGCTGATCGAGCCGAAATTGCCGTTGGTGATGAGGTTGAGCGTTTCCTCGCCGCGATGATCGGGATGCACCCGCCATCCGATGTCCGACAACAGGCAAGCGGCATGGCGCAGGCGACGATCCTCTTCCGTCTCGCGCAATTTGACGACCCGCACCAGACGATCGGTCCATTCGATCAATTCCTGGGCGTGCCGGGCCGATCGCGACAGCAGTTCGTTCAGCGTCTGCGCGGCGCAGATAAATCCGTCCCTTGAGCGCTCGGCCTCGGGCAGCATTTCGTAAAGAAGGCCTTCGCGCACCCCGAAGGTCGAAAATACGATGGTTTTCGGCTGTGCCACGCGAATGATGTATTCGAGAACAAGCGCCGCATAGGCGAGCAACGGCCGTCGTGCATCGGCGACGACTTCGATGTTGGCCAGCATATTCGCCGATACCAGGCGGCGCAGCCGCCGCGCGAAATCGAGCGCGTCCTGTGCGGGTATCGAATAGCCGTGCATCACCCCCAACGGGTACTCGCTCTGGATGATGTGGATGCGCGCCAGCGCACGCCAAGTTCCGCCCACCGCGTAAAACGCGCGGCCGCGGCCAGCCTTGAGCTGAGTGACATCGGAAAGCTCGGCCTTGACGATACGCTCGGCGCGCTTGAGCGACTTGTGCGACAGATCCTGCAGCGCCAGACTTCCGAGCGGCAGCGTCACGCCGCCTCGGACGCGGTTGCCGCGAACATCGACGAGCTCCAGCGAGCCGCCGCCGAGGTCACCGACGATACCGTCTGGCTTGTGCACGCCGGAGACGACGCCGAGCGCGGACAACTTCGCTTCGCGCGGGCCCGACAGAATTTCGATTCGTACCCCGCAGATGCGTTCGGCTTTGGCGATGAAGTCCAGACCGTTGCTGGCGTCGCGGCAGGCGGCGGTGGCGATCGCATGCACGCGGCCGACTTTCATCACCCTGCACAGGGCGCGAAAACGCCGTAGCGACGTCAAGGCCTTGGCGACGGCGTCCGGCGCCAGGAGACCGGTGGATTGGACCTCCCGGCCGAGGCCGCAAAGGGCTTTCTCGTTGAAGATCGTGATCAGGCTGCGCGCCATCGCTTCATAGACGACGAGGCGTACCGAGTTCGAACCAATGTCGATGACCGCGACGCTGGATGCGCGCTTGCGCGGCCGCTTCACAGCATGTTCCCCTTATGGCGATGGCTGGCGTTCGGTACGGCGCGTGAGGCGGCGCGGCGATGATTCCTTAAGCGACTTTCCACGGCCTGACAGACTCGGATTCGTCATGAAATAATTATGCAGGTTGAAGGGCTCTTCGCCCTTCGCGGCTTTCATACGCGTTGACGACCCATCCGGCAATAACTGCCAGCTTTGCTCGGTATCCTTCAGATTTGCGACCATGATTTGTTCGAGAACCTGCTGATGGACCGTGGGATTTTGCAGCGGACAGAGGATCTCGACACGGCGATCAAGGTTGCGCGGCATCATGTCGGCCGAGGAGATATACACAGCCGCTTTTGCGCTCGGCAGGCCCTGTCCCATCCCGAAGCAATAGATCCGGCCGTGTTCGAGGAAGCGGCCGATGATCGATTTAACGCGGATGTTCTCTGAAAGCCCCGCTATGCCCGGTCGCAGGCAGCAAATTCCGCGCACCACGAGGTCGATCGGAACGCCGGCCTGCGAGGCCTCATACAGGGCGTCGATGATTTCCGGATCGACCAGCGAGTTCATCTTCAACCAGATCGCAGCGGGTTTGCCATGGCGGGCATAGCTGGTCTCGCCGTGAATGTGTTCAAGCATTCGCTTGCGCAAGGTAAGCGGTGACACCGCCATCTTCTCGATGTCGCTCGGCTCCGCATAGCCGGTGATGTAGTTGAATACCCGCGCGGCGTCTCTTCCGATGATCGGATCGGAGGTGAAGTAGGACAGATCCGTGTAAATGCGCGCCGTCACCGGATGGTAGTTCCCGGTGCCGGTGTGGACATAGGTCGTCAAGCTGCCGCCCTCACGGCGCACGATCAGCGATAGCTTGGCATGGGTCTTCAACTCGATAAATCCGTACACGACCTGCACGCCGGCACGTTCGAGATCGCGCGCCCAGCGGATGTTGGCCTCCTCATCGAACCGCGCTTTGAGCTCGATCAGCGCGGTCACCGACTTTCCCGCCTCGGCTGCTTCCGCGAGCGCCCGCACGATCGGCGAATTGTTCGAGGTGCGGTAGAGCGTCTGCTTGATGGCGACAACGTCGGGGTCGCGCGCGGCCTGCTGCAGGAATTGCACCACGACATCGAACGATTCATAGGGGTGATGAACGATCAGGTCCTTCTGCCGGATGGCGGCGAAGATGTCGCCGCCGTGGTCGCGCACGCGTTCGGGGTGGCGGGGTACGTAAGGCACGAATTCGAGATCGGGCCGGTCGAGCCGCGTCAGTTGCGACAGCTCGTTCATGGCCAGCACGCCATCGACCAACAATACCTCGTCGTCGGCTGTGGAAAGCGCACGCTGCACGAAGGCGCGAAGCTCTTCGGGCATCTTTGCTTCCATCTCGAGCCGGATCACCGACCCCCGCCGCCGCCGCTTCAGCGCGGTTTCGAACAGCCGAACCAGATCTTCCGCTTCTTCCTCGATTTCGAGCTCGGAGTCCCGGATGATGCGGAAAGCGCCCTGGCCCTTGACGGTATAGCCGGGGAACAACCGGCCGATGAACAGGCCCGTGGCCTGCTCAAGCGTGATCAGCCGCACGGCGCTGTCTTTGCCAGCAGGCAGGCGGATGAAGCGATCGATCTTGCTGGGCATACGAATGAGCGCGTTCATCGGCTTGCCGTCGGAGACCCGCGCAAGCTGCAGCGCGACGGTGAATCCGAGGCTCGGGATGAAGGGAAAGGGGTGCGCGGGGTCGATCGCCAGCGGCGTCAACAACGGGAAAATATTGTGGAGGAAATGGTCTTCGATCCAGGCCCGCTCGGACTTGGTGACGTCCCGGCCATCGACGAGAACGATACCCACCTCGGCGAGGATGCCGCGCAGATCGCGCCAGATCGCCTGCTGGTCGTTGGCCAGCCTTGAGACGGTCTCGTTGATGAGGACGAGCTGTTCGGCGGGGGTCAGGCCATCGGGACTTCGCTCGGCGATGCCTTCCCGCACCTGGGCCTTGATGCCGGCGACCCGGACCATGAAGAATTCATCAAGGTTATTGGCGGAAATCGAAAGAAATCTCACTCGCTCAAGCGCGGGGTGGCCAGGATTGACCGATTCCTCCAGCACCCGACGATTGAAATGCAGCCAGGAAAGCTCCCGGTTTATGAAGCGTTCGGGGCTGCTGCCCATTCCTGCCCCGGCCGCGGGCTCTGCCTCTTTTTCTTTGATTACAATGGTTTGCGCAGATTCCATCAAGCTTTGATCCATCTAACCGGCAGGCATCATAGCCGTCCGGGCAAGGACGCCGCAAACCATGCGTGATCGCGGGGACGTCGCAATGACATGATGTTCCCCCCACGCCCGCCGTCAAGGTGCGTCAGAGCCAGCCACTCAGGTATTGCCGCGAAGTAGTTCAGCCGCGAGCGCCCGCGTTACCGGCCGGCCAAGCCGCAGGGCTTCGGCGTCAAGCAGTTCCACAACCTGTCGTATGGCTGCGTAAGAGCGCTCGATCCTGGTCGTCAGATAGCTCACGACGGCCTCATCGACCCCTAGTTGCCGGTCCGTGCAGAATTTGACGATCAGTGCGCGAAACAGCTGATCGTCCGGCGGCAACAGCGATACCGTCGGTATCGTGCGCAGCCGCGAGCGCAGGTCATGCAGCTCGATTTGAAGCGCGGATGGCGGTAGGCGGGAAGTGATCAGGATGGACGCTCCCTCTTCACGAGCCAGGTTCAACAGATGGAACAGGGCGCGTTCGTCGACATCCGACGATTTCAAGTCGTCGACAACGAGCGCCCCCGTCGCCAATGCGCCCGGGACCGCCGCGGCGGTCAGCGTGTGCGCGGACGTCGAACGGGCGCCTGCCTGCTCCGCCCAAATCGCGGCGAGATGGCTCTTGCCGGCGCCCTCGGGGCCCACAAGTTGCATGATCCTGTTTGGCCAGTCGGGCCAGCTATCGACCAGCGCAAGGCCGGCGGCATTTGCCGGGCCCTCGAGGAAATTGTCGCGCGTAAAGCTCTCTGCGTGCGGGAGTGCAAATGCCAGCTGACGAGGTTGGACGCGGCCTGCCACGCAAGTCTCCATGCCGGGGTCGAGGCATATGGCCTTCGAAGACTAGTGCGCCTCGATCGTGCTCATGTGCCGTACCCACTCCACGAGATAGAGGGATACGGAAACCAAAGTAAAGACCGTTACAAACCCCATCAGGATCAGATCATACGGCACCGGCTTGAAGCCGAAGCCGAGCGAGGCAAGCACCAGCGCTGCGAATGCCACTTGCGCGACCGTATTGAGCTTCGACACCATCAATGGTTTCATCGGGATCGGTTTGCCGAACAACCATGACACAATCACGGCGGCCACGATCATGATGTCGCGCGAGACCACGAGAATGACGAGCCAGCGCGGGACCGCGCCCCAGATTCCAAGCGCCACGTAGATCGAGACCAGCAGCGCCTTGTCGGCCAAGGGATCGAGTAGCGCCCCCAGTTCGCTGGCCATGTTGAAGCGCTTGGCGAGAAAGCCGTCGACAGCGTCGCTGATGCCCGCGATGACGAAGATTGCAAATGCAATTTCCATCTGGCTGGAGGCGATCGCCCAGACGATAACCGGCACCAATATGATGCGGCCCAGCGTAATAATGTTTGGAATACTCAAGTCGGTCGTTTCCCGGCTACCACCCTGATTTTCCAAAAGATCCGGCCTTTGTAGCCTAAACCAGTCCTTCTCTACATAGTATATGCCAGCACGCGTGGCGAGCCATTGCGTACGAGTGAAATCCGACGTAACCAGCCGCCATCATCTGGAACAGGCCATGGTCGAGCGCAAGAACGGGCTCACTTACGCAGATTCGGGCGTCGACATCGATGCGGGCAACCGCCTGGTCGATCTCATCAAGCCGATGGTACGCGCCACTGCGCGGGCCGGCGCTGATGCCGAAATCGGCGGGTTCGGCGGATTGTTCGATCTGAAGGCGGCCGGCTTCAAGGATCCAGTTCTGGTCGCGGCGACCGACGGCGTTGGCACCAAGGTCAAGATCGCGATCGAGACCGGTTTGCACGGTGGCATCGGAATTGACCTGGTGGCGATGTCGGTCAACGACCTCGTGGTGCAGGGCGCAGAACCGCTGTTTTTTTTGGACTATTTTGCCTGCGGCAAGCTTGATCCGGAAGCTGCCGCAGCGATCGTCGCCGGAGTTGCGGAGGGGTGCCGAGAATCCGGCTGCGCACTGATTGGGGGCGAGACCGCCGAAATGCCGGGGCTCTACAAGGACGGCGATTACGACCTCGCCGGCTTTGCGGTTGGCGCCGCCGAGCGCGGTACGCTTCTGCCGCAGCCCGATATCGCCGCCGGTGACGCCGTGCTGGGCCTGGCCTCGTCGGGCGTTCACTCCAACGGATTTTCGCTGGTCCGCAGGATCGTGGAAACCACCGGCCTCGGTTTTGAGGCGCAGGCGCCGTTTTCGCCGGTCATGACGTTGGGCGGCGCGCTGCTGACGCCGACGCGGCTCTACGTGAGGTCGTGCCTGCGCGCGATCCGGGAGACCGGCGCGGTCAAAGGGCTCGCGCATATCACCGGCGGTGGCTTCACCGATAATATTCCCCGCGTGTTGCCAAAGCACCTTGGCGTCGGCATCGATCTTGCGCGTTTGCCGGTGTTGCCCGTCTTCAAATGGCTGGCCGGGCAGGGGAACATCGCCGAACTCGAATTGCTGCGCACGTTCAACTGCGGGATCGGCATGATCGCCATCGTGAAGTCGGACGCCGTCGAAGCGGTCAGCGAAGTTCTCGCGGAAGCCGGCGAGAACGTGACGCTGCTCGGCGAGGTGATCCCTGCCGCTGGCGAGCATCGCGTGGTCTATAATGGCCATCTCGATTTGACATGGTGAGGCCGTGAAGCGCCGCGTCGCAATCCTGATTTCGGGCCGCGGATCGAACATGGCCGCACTGATACAGGCGGCCGCCGCGGAGGATTTTCCGGCCGAAATCGCGGTCGTGATTTCCAACAGGGCAGACGCCGGCGGTCTTGAAAAGGCGAGAGCGACCGGCATTCCCACGGTTACCATCGAGAGCAAGCCGTTTGGCAAGGATCGCGCGGCATTCGAGACGGTGCTGCAGTCGGCGCTGGACGAACATCGGATCGACCTGATTTGCCTGGGCGGCTTCATGCGGCTGTTCACGGCCAAGTTCGTACAGCACTGGTATGGAAGGATGCTCAACATTCATCCCTCGCTGCTGCCCGCATTTCCCGGATTAGATCCACATGGCCAGGCGCTGCGCGCCGGGGTCAAGATCTCCGGAGCCACCGTCCATTTCGTCATTCCGGAGACCGACGCGGGACCTATTTTGATGCAGGGTGCGGTCGCGGTTCGCGATGACGATACGCCGGATACGTTGGCGGCACGTATCCTTCTGATCGAACTTCGCATCTATCCGGATGCGCTGCGCCTGGTCGCGAGCGGCAGGATTCGTCTGGAGGGTGCTATCTGCAAACTGGAGGGCGGCACCGGCTTGGGCGAACCGTTGATTTCGCCGGCGACGATCGCGTGAGACGCCGCAATAAACAAAATCCCCCGGCATAGGCCGGGGGTGCGTGCATCAAGATTGCTTGCGCGGATCGTGACGAAGCTTAGGAGACCTTTAGATTTTCCGCGGAAGTTTTGCCGCGATTTTCCACAAGGTCATACTCGATAACCTGATTTTCGTTGAGGGTCGTGAGCCCAGCGCGCTCGACCGCCGAGATATGGACGAACACGTCCTTATCACCGACCATCGGCTTGATGAACCCATACCCCTTTGTCGGGTTGAACCACTTGACGGTGCCTTTTTGCATCGCCTGTCTCCTGGTCTAGACGTAAAAAAGACGCGGCCACGCTTTTCGCGTGCCACGCCACAAGCGGACTTCCGGATGTCTGCTCAATTTCCCAGTCGCGAAACGCACAGTCGATCGGCCTAATTCCGATTGTGTCAGGGATTGCAACACGAAATTTGCGCGTTAGCAAGCTTCTGGCACGGCTTTGGAAATCAGTCAGGCCGCGCGATCAACCCCGATCACCCTGTGGCCTGGGAACAACAAGGCCTGGCAATCGCCTCTGCGCGCCGGCCCTGGCCGATTAACGCTCCCCCATAACTGGGGGGCAAATCGTCCCCGGCCGGCGGCGACTTGCCATCTTGCGGGCTGCGCGCCGCTTAGGGAAATAGCTTTGATGTCGTGGGCATGGCGGTCTTCGAAAGCCACGGGGTTGCGCGGTGGCTTGCAACGGCCCTTGCCACGTCTTTCGTGCTCACCGTGGCGGTAGGCTCGTCGGCCTGAGCAATACGGCGCGCCTTTACCTCAACTGTGACGCCAACTTTCGCGCCGCGCTGCAATCGCATCAGGGACGATTCGAATTGAAGTGGTGGCGCGCCGGAGGAGCCGCGCGTTTACCCCCGGCTACTTTGCAAGTCGTTCGGCGAGTTCGATGAGGGTACGCCGGTCGGACGGATCCTTGATCTTTCTGAAGGCAACAACAAGTCGCAGTCCTTCGACAACGTTCAGATCGATCTGATTATCCCGAAGCAGTTGCAACAGTTTGTCGCCGGGATGATCGGAATCTTCAATGTTCACAGTGAGAGCTCCGGAAGCGTGTAACAATTGGCGAGCCCAGAAAACGACGTCAACTCACAGGTGATCATTGTTTCGATGTCGATGGGATAGCGTGCCAACTTTTACACAGCAGCGCTTATATTCCATCGACAGTCTTGGTGGAAGTAACCGGAGCCACGAAAGCCCGGAGGGCAACGCTTAAGTTCGCGCCTGGCCGTAATTTTTACGTGTCCACCCAAGGAATTACACGTATCGCACGTGGCGGTGCAGGGTTAACGACCGTGAGACTATGTTCGGTCGACCCTGACGACCCTGCCTTTTTCAATTGCCAGCGCCAGCCGGCCATGTTTGAGCGCTAGCGCGGCTTCACCAAAGAGCTCGCGGCGCCAGCCGTGCAAAGCACCGACGTCGGCGTCGTCATCAGCGGCTATCTGCTCAAGATCATCGACAGTCGCGATCACTTTGCTGGCGACCGCGTGACGTTCCGACGTCATCCGCAGCAGAACCTTGAGCAGCTCGACGATCGCAGTACCATTGGAATTGCCGCGGGGCTTCTCGATCTTCGGTAACGTCGCGGGATCGCGCGCGAGACCGCGCTGCACGGCGGCGACGATATCGGTGCCCCATTTCGATCGATCGAATCCCTTCGGCAGCGAGCGCAAACTGGCGAGCCGTTCGAGGCTCGTCGGGGCATGGGTGGCGATATCGCCGACCGCATCATCCTTCAGAACGCGGCCGCGCGGAACGTCCCGGCTCTGCGCCTCCTGTTCGCGCCATGCCGCGACCTCCATCAGCACCGCAAGTTCTTTCGGCTTGCGGACCCGGGTCTTCAGCCGCTCCCAGGCGCGTTCGGGGTGAAAGTCGTAGGTCTTCGGTGAGGTAAGCACCTCCATTTCCTGGCTGACCCAGTCGCTACGGCCGCGCTTTTTGAGATCGGCGTCCAGTGCCGCGAACACGTCCCGCAGGTGGGTAACGTCGGCGACGGCGTAATGCATCTGTTCTTCGCTCAACGGCCGGCGGGACCAGTCGGTAAAACGGTGGGTCTTGTCCGGCCGATGGCCGGTAATGCGTTCGACCAACTGGTCGTAGGCGATGGAATCACCATAGCCGAGCACCATGGCGGCGACCTGGGTATCAAAGATCGGGTGTGGAACGATGCCCGCGCGATGCCAGACGATTTCGATATCCTGACGGGCGGCGTGAAAAACCTTTAGCACCTTCTCGTCGGCCATGAGATCGAGGAACGGTTTGAGGTCGATGCGCTCGGCCAGGGTGTCGATGACAACCGCTTCTTCCGCGCTCGCCATCTGCACGACGCAAAGCAGCGGATAGTAGGTCGTCTCACGCAGGAATTCCGTGTCGACGGTGATGACCGGGTGCTTGGCGAGGCGGGCGCAAACGGCGGCAAGTTCGGGGGTGGTGGTAATCAGTTCCATGAACGGTCCATACGCTTTCGGCAGAGGCGTTCTGCCGAAAGCGCTGATATGTCAAGGGTCTTGCGGAAAATTCGGGCCTTGCAATTGCGGCTGACAACACCTTTTCGACAGGTTCGGTGGACAGCAACCGCGCGCCGTGGCGGCTCCGATCCCACCAAAATCATGGCTTTGGAAAAGCGACCGGTCAGAAGTCGCTGGCGTGCCGGCCGGTCGGCCGCCGCGAGATGGGGACCGCCAGCACGATGATGCAAAGCGCGAGCATCGCAAGCCCCATGAATTCAAACACAAGCGCGTCCACGGTAGTCTCCCCCAACAAACCGCTAGATTTGGAGGGAAGCGATTGACCGCTTGTTAATTCGTGGCGGTAAGGCGCCCTCTGACGCGACCAAAATTGGACGGAGGGTTAACGGTTTACGTCCCGCAAAATGTCTGGAGCACGCGCTGGTTTGGTTCAGGCGCCTCTGCATAGTCCGATAATGCCGGCTGGTCTTCATAGGGCTTTGACAGCACCGCGAGAAGCTCCTCGAACGGCGCAAAATCATCGCGGGTGACGGCGGCCTCGATGACCGCCTCGATCCGGTGATTGCGCGGAATGAAGGCCGGATTGACGGCGCGCATGGCGATCCGTCGCGCGGCAGGAGTTTGAGGCTCGTCGCTGATGCGCTTGCGCCAGCGGACCGCCCATTCGTCGTAGGCGGCGGGGTCGGCAAACAATTGCCGCACCCCTTGATCGTCATCGGCATCGAGCGCGGCTTCACCCAGACGGCGGAAGGTGAGGGTGAAATCGGCCTGGTTTTTGGCCATCGCGTCCAACAGATGCTGCACCAGCGCCTCATCGCCATCGCGCTGTGTGAAGAGACCGGTCTTTTGGCGCAATCCAGCTTGATAGGCCGTTGTGAACTTCTCGGCGAATTCGCCGAGAATGAACTGCGCCTGTTCGATGGCCGTGTCCTTGTCGTCGGAGAATAGCGGCAGCAGGCATTCCGCAAGCCGCGTCAAATTCCACAGCGCAATCCGCGGCTGGTTGGCGTAGGCATAGCGGCCTTGTTCATCGATTGAAGAAAACACCGCCGCCGGATCGTAGTGATCCATGAAGGCGCATGGACCGTAGTCGATGGTCTCGCCGGATATCGAAGTGTTGTCGGTGTTCATGACGCCATGGATGAACCCGACCAGCAGCCAGCGCGCGATCAGCTCCGCCTGCCTAGCGATCACGCCTTGCAAGAGCGCGTGATAGCGGCGCTCGGCATTGGCCGCTTCCGGATAGTGTCTGGCAATAACGTGGTCGGCGAGCTGCCGCACCCCCTCGATGTCGCCACGCGCGGCGAAATACTGGAACGTTCCGACGCGAATGTGGCTGGATGCGATGCGGGTGAGGACAGCTCCCGGCAATGCCGTCTCGCGCAACACGTGCTCGCCGGTGACCACTGCGGCGAGCGATCGCGTGGTCGAAATTCCGAGCGCCGCCATCGCCTCGCTGACGATGTATTCGCGCAAGACGGGACCGAGCGCAGCGCGGCCATCGCCCCGGCGCGAAAATGGCGTTGGCCCGGAACCCTTGAGCTGAATGTCGCGGCGTGCCCCATCCGCATCGATCACTTCGCCGAGCAGGATGGCACGGCCATCGCCGAGCTGCGGCACGAAATGACCGAACTGATGACCGGCATAGGCCATCGCAATCGGGTCGGCGCCGCCAGGCACCCGCTTGCCGGCCAGGATTTCGGTTCCTTCCGGGCTCTCGAGCCTGTCGGGGTCGAGGCCAAGCCGGGTCGCCAGCGGCCGGTTCAATTTGATCAGCCTGGGAGAAGCCACAGGCGTCGGTGTAACCCGCGCGAAAAAGCCGTCCGGCAACGCGGCATAGGTATTTTGGAAGGGGAAATGGACCGTCATGCCATCAAGATAGGCATAACGGCCGGCATTTTCGAGCCCAAAACGCCCGCGCGTTAACCGCTTTATGCCCTCATCCTGAGGAGCTTGCGCAAGCAAGCGTCTCGAAGGACGAGGCCCGGCATGCGCCTCGGGGCC
Organism: Bradyrhizobium sp.; assembly: GCA_035644295.1. Lineage (GTDB taxonomy): Bacteria > Pseudomonadota > Alphaproteobacteria > Rhizobiales > Xanthobacteraceae > Bradyrhizobium. The sequence continues at coordinate 6,616 of DASQOU010000358.1, read as the reverse complement.
TCATGGTTCGAGACTGCGCTGATGCGCCTCCTCACCATGAGGAATGACTGACGCAGTGTAGGTCGGTTGCCGCGCCCGAAAGCCTCGGGTAAACCCTCAGCCTCTTCGGGCAGGCCCCTGGTCCCCGATTCGACCCTCCGACATTTGTTCTTGGAATATCCATGCATCGTTACCGGTCCCACACCTGCGGCGCGCTCCGGGAGAGCGACATCGACCAGATCGTTCGTTTGTCCGGCTGGTGCCATCGTATTCGCGACCATGGCGGTGTGCTGTTTATCGACCTGCGCGACCATTATGGTCTAACCCAATGCGTCGCCGATCCGGATTCGCCGGCCTTCAAGGACGCCGAAAGACTGCGCTCGGAATGGGTGGTGCGGATCGACGGCAAGTTGCGCCGCCGTCCCGCAGGCACCGAAAACCCGGAATTGCCGACCGGCGCGGTCGAAGTTTACGTCACAGAGATCGAGGTGTTGGGACCGGCGGGCGAACTGCCGCTGCCGGTATTCGGTGAGCAGGAATATCCTGAAGATATAAGGCTCAAGTACCGTTTCCTCGACCTTCGCCGCGAAAAACTGCATCAGAATATCATGACCCGCGGCGCGATCGTGGATTCCATGCGCAAGCGCATGAAGGACCAGGGCTTCTTCGAATTCCAGACTCCGATCCTGACGGCGTCCTCGCCGGAGGGTGCGCGCGACTTCCTGGTGCCGTCGCGGATACATCCGGGCCGGTTCTACGCGCTGCCGCAGGCACCGCAGCAGTACAAGCAACTCCTGATGATGTCCGGCTTCGATCGATACTTCCAGATCGCGCCGTGTTTTCGCGACGAGGACCCGCGCGCCGATCGGTTGCCCGGCGAGTTCTACCAGCTCGACGTCGAGATGAGTTTTGTGACGCAGGACGACGTATTTGCGGCGATGGAGCCGGTGATATCAGGCGTGTTCGAGGATTTTGCCAAGGGCAAGCCCGTCACCAAAAACTGGCCGCGGATTCCATTCGCCGAAGCCCTGCGGAAGTACGGCTCGGACAAGCCCGATTTGCGCAATCCGATTCAGATGCTGGAGGTCTCCGAGCACTTCCGCGGTTCAGGCTTCAAGGTGTTCGCGCGGATGCTGGAGGACCCGAAGAACCAAGTCTGGGCGATCCCGGCAAAGGGCGGCGGCTCACGCGCGTTTTGCGACCGGATGAATTCCTGGGCGCAGGGCGAAGGCCAGCCAGGCCTCGGCTACATTATGTGGCGTGAAGGCGGCGAGGGTGCGGGGCCGCTAGCCAACAACATCGGCCCTGAGCGGACGGCCGCCATTCGCGCCGCGCTCGGATTGAAGGACGGCGATGCGGCGTTTTTCGTCGCCGGCGATCCCGACAAATTCTGGAAGTTTGCGGGCCTTGCACGCACCAAGCTCGGCGAAGAGTTGAACCTGATCGACAAGGATCGGTTCGAACTCGCCTGGATCGTCGACTTTCCGATGTACGAATACAACGACGAAGAAAAGAAAATCGACTTCTCGCACAATCCATTTTCGATGCCCCAGGGTGGTCTCGAAGCGCTGCAAACTCAGGACCCGCTGACCATCAAGGCGTTCCAATACGATATCACCTGCAACGGTTACGAGATTGCCTCCGGCGGTATCCGTAACCACCGGCCCGAGGCCATGGTGAAGGCGTTCGAGATCGCCGGTTACGGCGAGAACGACGTCGTCGAGCGTTTTGGCGGCATGTATCGAGCGTTCCAGTACGGCGCGCCGCCGCATGGCGGCATGGCCGCCGGTGTCGATCGTATCGTCATGCTTCTTTGCGGAACGACCAACTTGCGCGAAATATCGCTGTTTCCGATGAACCAGCAGGCCGTGGATTTGCTGATGGGCGCGCCTTCCGAGGTCACGCCGAAGCAGTTGCGCGAGCTTCACATCCGGCTCAATCTGCCGAGCAAGTAGTTCGGCGGCGATGACGCGCCGATCTGATGCCGCCTACGGGCTATGCGCGCGCACTCTTGAAGTGCGTGAGATTGGCTTGACCGATGTCAGCTATTTGCAACAGCAAGGCAATTCCTCGCGACAGCGGAAATGACGCAAGATGCGAAATACTCGCCGCGAGCAGATGCGTTCCGCTTTGCTCCCGAACTCGGACATTGCCCGACGCATCCGCCACTTCGCATTTGTGCCAATAGGCGACATTGCACGCTTGATTCGGCATGAAAGGCGCCAGCCAACTGGGGCGGCCTCACTTCTCGTCCTTTACGACACGGTCGATTTCAATTTTAGCGAATTTGATTGCCAACGCTCGGCTTACCCGCGTCACACCGGATTTGCTTTTGCCGTCGCCGAATTTCACTTCCCATCGCCAACTGCCATCGGACGATCGAACAACGGAGTATTCTACTCCCTTATGTTCCATAGGATCATCTCTTCGGTATAAGAGGGATGATCCGGGCATAGGCGAAGAGGTCTGTGCAGTATGTGCACTTGTGTACTTAACGAATTAAACAATGTTAACTTTGGACTGGGACACGGCGGTCAAAAATACGGACAGCGCCCGGCCTTTCATGTATCGCCCCCAGCCATCTTCGCTGCCATCGCACGCTCTGCTTCCGACGCCAATACGCCTAGGTGGTCGGCGAGCCTTGCGAATGGCTCTCGCTTTTCCAAATCGGTCGCGAGTTTGCTGATAAGCGCACAGTCCTCCGCATCGATGCGGAGCTTTTCCAATTGCGCCGTCATATCTTCCATCGTCGTCGCTCGGGTGGAGCGGAGCGAAACTAAGAGCATTTAGCTCGGCGGCCTGACGCCATCTGCAAGCCGGGCCAACGCACTGGATTTTAGTGGGTCATCCACAAGCTTCGTTTCGATAAGGTCGCACTTGGGACATTCGAAGATGCGCCTTTCAGATGATCCATTTCCGTGAGGCTCCCTCCTGGCCAGCATCATGCGCATTTGGCATCTGGGGCAACGAGGGCGCTCAATCGGACTTAAGGGTAAAAGCGATGGATTGGTCATTGTATACCCGAAGCCTGTGTCTTTAACGAGAAGCTGAGATCGGCCCGACGAGGGCAGAGGCTCGCAGTCTGGCGGGATCGCGGACACCTTCCGCCGCCTGCCTTAGTATGCGCTGAGCCATATCGGATTTTTGGCTTTCCGATTTGCGGTCATCCGGTAAAAGCGCCCATGCCTCGTCGAGCGCATTGCGGAGCACAATCAGCGTCTCAGGGTCATATTGAGCCATCGGACCACCTCCAGAGTTCCACATCCAAACTCTGATCCCGATGGCGGTCGGTTAAGTTCCCGACATAGCTGAAAATAAAGCTCGCTTTTCCCCATCAAGGGCCTAGCGTCTGTGCATTATCGGCAGTCTTTCTAGGCGCCGCTGACTGAGAGTTCTCTGCGCTCCCGCCTGTACTCGGGAGCATGACATGCGCAATTCCGGCAATTTGCTATTGGCCTCTCTTTCAGAGAGCGACGCCACTGCTCTCCGGCCACATCTGAAATCCATCCATCTGGACCATGCGAAGGTTTTGTTTGAGGCCGGAGCTAAGGTCACGGACATCTACTTTCCGACAGGGGCGCTTGTCTCGCTTGTGGTGGGTCTTTCCTCTGGAGAGATAATTGAAGCCGCAATGGTCGGTAAAGACGGGGTAGTCGGCGCATTCGCCGCCCTTGGCGGGAACATTCCCATCAATCGAGCCATAGTCCAACTCGCCGGACCCGCGCTGACGTGCAAAGTGAGTGAACTCAGAAGCGCCGCGCTTCAAAGTCAATCCTTGCTATCAACGCTGTTCCGTCATGAGCAGACGGTCTACGCGCAGGCGAGCCAATCGGCGGCTTGCATGGCAGCTCATCAGGTGGAGGCGCGACTTTGCCGCTGGCTACTCCGGGCGAGAGATTTGGCCGGCAGCGATACGCTTCAATTCACGCAGGAATTTCTTGCGGAGATGCTGGGGGTCAAGCGCACCAGCGTCACGCTGCACGCGCGCACGCTTCAACAGGCTGGGCTGATCAAATACTCAAGAGGTAAAATTCAGATCACCGATCTTGAGGCGATGCAGGACACGGTGTGCGAATGCTACGGGACCGTCAAATCGTACTACCAAGCATTGCTCGGGCCGCAGACGGTGTGATCCTTCGCTCCCATCTGCGCGTCCGCTTCGATATCCCCAAATCGGTGCCAAACGGCTCCCAACCGGCGTCGCAGTGAACGGGATCGTCGATCCCCTAATTTGAATATTCCCAGTAATCGTCTGGAATGGCGCTTCCCATGGCAGCGCGCATGGCATCCCGAAAAAGCTTCGCTGCGGGCATTGGACGAAAAGCTATTGTACGATCGACAATCAGCCCCTCGTCATTTTCTTCGATAAGATCGAAACTTTCCAGCTCGTGCCCCTGAATTTTTCCTTTCCACCTCAGTAAGGTTCTTCGCTCATCTAGCTTCCACTCGCCTGTATAGGCGCCTTCTCGCAGAGTGGTCGAGGTCGCGAAAATCTTTGCAACGACCGCGCGCCCTTCTGCGGTCCGTATCAACACAGGACTGTGAAAAACAACATTTGGAGCGAGAAGTTTTTCGTAGTCAGCTACGGTAGCGTGACCTGACTCGCGCAATTTTCGAATCGCATGCATGGTGATGGCTCCTCGGATCGATTGAGACCTGAACCTGCTTCTCCGTGGTCTTTGCTGCGCCGCTCCGTCAGCTCGCCTCGTTTATGCCCTTGAGGCAGGGGAGGCACATGATAGCAGTTCAAGCCAGCGAAGAGGATGTCCAATATTCCCTTTGGGACTGACCGTCCCGAGGGGGAATGGCGGGCGGCACGCGCGTGAGGCGCGCCATCCACCATATCATTCGAGCGTACAGTCATGGGACCATCATTTACCCGCGCTGCTCAGCTGTGTCTTTGCGCCAACCGAGGAACGTCAGGATCCAGCCTATTGTAACAACCGCACTCGTTGCCAGTAGTGCCGGGTCGCGATACTGGGTGAAGAGCGTTAATAGCGCCGCGATGATGAAAGCGCGCACGAACAGCGTTATGACATAAGCGCGCGACACTTCTCGGGTGATCATGCCGACTACGATCAACCCGAGCGAGAAGAGAAATACTCCACCGATGCGGAGCCCGAGGTCATCATAGACGTGATTGCTGAACAACAGTTGCATCGTCAGCTGTGGTGCGAACATCAGAGCCAGACCGACCGGCAGCGTATAGCCGGCGAGGTAATATAGGCTGAGACGTGTTCTCGGTAATTCATGGCTTTCGGCAGACGTAGCGTTCACATAAGTACTAGATAGCGCAGTCATGGCAGTTCTCCTTGTTTGATCACAGATGCTTGGACTTAAAATCCAGAATTGACACGGTCGACAGGTTGCCACTCACGCGCCCGATCGACGGCCGCCCGCGCATGAGACCGAAACTTTCGAGAGGTGCTTGCAAGGGCTTCGACGGCTTTGACAGAGTTGGTGAATGCCTTTGCCAAGACTCCCTTGCCGACTGTCCCGAGTACAAGACCCAGTAGCCATCCCTTCAAGTTTTTGCCGTCCCGCACGACAACAACATCAATGTCGGTGTTGCCGTCTGCGCGGCGCGTGAAAGTGTAAGTGTGCCCCGATGAGCCGCCCCACACATTGGAGTCGATGGTTGTAAGCACGACACGGTGGGGATCCGACCAGTCGTAGTGCAGACGTTCCCAGACGCTTCCCGAACCTTCAGTGACGTCGGCCTCCGACAGGCCGCTTCGGTGCACTTTTAGGTACTCATCGGCACTGTTGCCAAAGAGCTTCGAGCGGCCGGGACCAAAGTTGGTGAGCGCAGCGATATATTGCTCCGCTGTTATGGTTGTCGTCTGATGGAGATGAATGGTTGACATGCCAGCCTCCTGTTTCGTTTGTTCAAGCCGCGTCCTGATCTCATTTAATTCCAGACGGGGTTGCTCCTGTGCACGAGGACGCGATCACCTTCGCGGCTGATTTCGATTCCGCCCACTGGTGCCGGTGTCGAGAGAACCACCCGCTGCCCTGGTGAAAGGATAGACACGACGCGAATTGGCGTTCCGGCTTCGCCCTCTGCCAGCGTCGTGACGACGTCAAAGCCATCACGCTCGACGGTGTAGTAAGCGATGCCCGATACTCCGCCGAGATCGATGCTCTCGGCTTCGATTGGACGCAGACTATCGGCGTGGGCCGGCCCGACGAAAGCAAGTACGACTGCGGTGGCGAAAAGTGCTCTGCGGATTTGGCTGGTTGTCTGATGAAGGCGGGTCGTAAACATTTGCGTTCTCCTTATGTCAGGTGGTTGATCAGGTTGCTCAGGGTTTGGAGCCCGCCGCCGTACATTCGCCTGCAGCGGATCTCCTGCGATGGCTACGCGCTCAGGCGTCCGCTCTGATGGACGTTGTAGCGAGGCGCTGGAATGGAGCTTGAGAGCTTGCCGGACATCGTGCGGCGCGCCTCGTCGAAACGGTCCCACTCGGCCTGGCTCGGCAACGACGGAATGGTCACGGCTTCACCAAGGTCGAGACCGGCCAATGCAGCGTCGACCATGTCGTCGGCAGACATCACGATCTGGCCCGGGAGCTGGTGGACGGGCTTGCCCGCAATGTCCCAGAACTCCGTGGCGGTGGCGCCCGGCAGAACGGTT
>DASQOU010000357.1:0-2531 GCA_035644295.1 Bradyrhizobium sp. | reverse complement strand
CGCCGGCAGCGCCTCCGGCATCAACGACGGCGCGGCCGCGGTGGTGCTGATGACGGCGAAGCAGGCGGCCAAGGAAGGCAGGACCGTGCTGGGGCGGATCGTGTCGTGGGGCCAGGCCGGCGTCGATCCGAAGATCATGGGAACCGGCCCGATCCCGGCCTCCCGTGCCGCGCTGAAAAAGGCCGGCTGGAGTGTCGGCGATCTCGATCTGATCGAGGCCAATGAAGCCTTCGCGGCGCAAGCCTGCGCGGTCAACAAGGACCTCGGCTGGGATACCTCAAAGGTGAACGTCAACGGCGGCGCGATCGCGATCGGCCACCCCGTGGGCGCCTCGGGCGCCCGCGTGCTGGTGACGCTGCTGCACGAGATGCAGAAGCGCGACGCCAAGAAGGGCCTCGCCACGCTGTGCATCGGCGGCGGCATGGGCATCGCCATGTGTATTGCACGCGACTAATCATGCGGCGCTGCGTGATGAAAACATCATCTCGCAGTTGCACAGCTTGTTGCTAAAACAAACGCTCGGCGCCTGCGCCGGGCGTTTTATTCTTGATGTCGGTCAAACCGGCCGCATAATTCGAAGTTATATGAAAGTCGGTTTAAAAAGCGCTTAGGGAAGGATTCGATATGGCACGTGTTGCATTGGTGACGGGGGGAACGCGGGGTATTGGTGCGGCGATCAGCAAGGCGCTGAAGGCCGCCGGCTACAAGGTCGCCGCAAGCTATGCGGGCAATGATGCTGCGGCGGACAAGTTCAAGACCGAAACCGGCATCCCTGTCTACAAATGGGACGTGAGTTCGTTCGACGCCTGCGCCGACGGCGTCAAGAAGGTCGAGGCCGACCTTGGTCCGGTCGACGTGCTCATCAACAATGCCGGCATCACCAAGGATGGCGCATTCCACAAGATGACGCTCGAGCAATGGAATGCGGTGATCAACACCAATCTCGGCTCGCTGTTCAACATGACGCGTCAGGTGATCGAAGGCATGCGGGCCCGAAAATTCGGCCGCGTCATCAACATCTCCTCGATCAACGGCCAGAAGGGCCAGTTCGGCCAGGTCAACTATTCCGCGGCGAAGGCCGGCGATATCGGCTTCACCAAGGCGCTCGCGCTGGAGAATGCCAAGGGCGGCATCACGGTGAATGCGATCTGCCCGGGTTATATCAACACCGAGATGGTGCAGGCGGTGCCGAAGGAGGTGCTGGAGAAAAGCATCCTGCCGCTGATTCCGGTCAATCGCCTCGGTGAGCCCGAAGAAATCGCCCGCGCCGTGGTGTTCCTCGCCGCCGACGAGGCGGGAGCCATCACCGGCTCGACGCTCTCGATCAACGGCGGACAATACATGGTGTGATGCGGACTAGTTGATACTTTGAAGTCTGCTTGCGCTAGATCTTAAATCTTGTCATTCCGGGCCCGCTCGTTTCACTCGCGCCCCGGAATGACGAAGTAGATGACCTCACGCACCGCCACGCTGATCGGACTGACCGCGATCCTGATGTGGTCGCTGCTGGCGGTGCTGACGGTGGCGACCGGCAAAATCCCGGCGTTTCAACTGGCGGCGATGACGTTCGCGATCGGCGCGCTGGTGGGATCGCTGACCTGGATCGGACGGCCGGATGCCATCAGCGCATTGTGGCAGCCGGCGCTTGCATGGATCGTCGGGGTCGGTGGTCTGTTCGGCTATCACGCACTGTATTTTCTGTCGCTGCGCTTCGCGCCTCCGGCCGAAGCCGGACTGCTGAATTATCTCTGGCCGTTGTTGATCGTATTGTTCTCGTCGCTGCTGCCGGGCGAACGGCTGGCGCCGCACCATATCATCGGCGCCCTGCTCGGACTGATCGGCACGGTGCTCTTGTTTGCGGGCAACAGCAGTGGGTTCGCGCCTGGTCAGGTGCCCGGATTGATCGCGGCGTTCGTCGCCGCCTTCGTGTGGGCGTCCTATTCGGTAATGTCGCGCAAGCTCAAATCGGTGCCGACCGACGCGGTGGCGGGCTTTTGTCTGGCGACGGCGCTGTTAGCTGCGGCCTTGCATGGGGCGATCGAGGTCACGGTCTGGCCCGATACCACGGCGCAATGGCTGGCGATCATTGCGCTCGGCGTCGGACCGGTAGGTGCGGCATTCTATGCCTGGGATATCGGGATGAAGCGCGGCGATATCCGCGTCCTGGGTGCCGCGTCCTATGCGACGCCGCTGTTCTCGACGGCGTTTCTGATTCTGGCGGGTTTTGCCAAGCCGAGCGCGACCATCGCCATCGCCGCGGTGCTGATCGCCGGCGGCGGCTTGATCGCGGCGAAGGATATGATGGGGAAGCGATCGGTCTAGGTTGGTTGGCCGGTATCAGTGATGTCGATTGTGCTGGGCATGTCGGCTTCCTTGTGTGAAGCCTCAAGGTAGTGGGTTCGTGCGGCAGACCCACCCGATTCCCGAATGCATTTCTCAACGACCAGGAAACCAATCAGGCTTTGCCAATTCGAATTTCGCAAAGTCGAATCCCGGAGCCACCGTGCAGCCCACCAGCGTCCAGTCGCCGG
>DASQOU010000356.1:0-13805 GCA_035644295.1 Bradyrhizobium sp. | reverse complement strand
CGGGTTGGCGTTCATGAAATCGATAAAGGCCGGCGTGCAACCCGATTCGGCGCGCAGCCGCATGACTTCGCCGTCGCGCAGGGTAATGATTCCCAGCGATGCGCCGCACAACGACTTCGCGGACTCGGTCAGCGTGGTGAGGACGGATTTCAGGTCGAAGGCGGAGCGGCTGATGACTTTCAGCACATCGGCGGTCGCGGTCTGTTGCTGCAGGGATTCACTGAGATCATCGGTGCGCTCGCGCAGTTCCTTGAGCAGTCGGGTATTTTCAATTGCGATGACGGCCTGGTTGGCAAAATTGCTGACCAGCGCGACCTGCTTCTCTGTGAACGGCTTGACCTCTTGGCGATAGATCGAGATAGCCCCAATTAATTTATTCTCCTTGAGCATCGGCACCATGACAATCGTCCGGGCCCCCGCGATATCGGACAATGCGACAACCATGGGGTCGCCCTGGAGGTATGGCCCATGCGTTCGGAGATCGTCTACGTGCATCACCTGTTTTGTTCTGGCAATCAAACTGAGGCCACTTTCCGGGTGTGGCCGCCACACCTCCGTCTTCTGCAGGTCAGCGAACGCAGACGGAACGTTGTAGAGCGCGACTCGTCGAACGAGGTCTCCCTCGTAAAGAACCATGGTGCCGAATTTCGCCCCGCAGACACGCGTGGCGTTCTCCAGCATCTTCTGGAATACCGGCTCCAACTCGCCGGCCGAGGAACTGATGACCTCAAGAACCTCCGAGGTCGCCGTCTGCTGCTCCAGCGACTCGGTCAATTCCGCGGTCCGCTGCTCGACCTTGTTCTCCAAATCGGCATAGGATTCCTGAAGCCTTGCACCCATGTCATTGAACTGGTTGGCGAGACCCTCGAGTTCGTCGCCGGTCCGAATCGAGATGCGCTGGGCGAAATCGCCGCTGCCGATGCGTTCGGCGCCGGCACGCAGCGCCTGGATCGGGCCGACCATGCGCCGGGCCAAAAATATCCCCGCGAGCACCGCGAAAATCGATGCCCCCGCCAGCACCAAAGCGAGGCGCTGCAAGGCGGCGTAAAGGGAGGCGTAAGCTTCCTCCACCGGCAATTCGACGAACATCGTCCAGCCGAGCGGGGCGATCGGCGCAGACGCCGTGAGCACCTCCTGGCCCTGGATGTTTTTCGAGCCTTGCAGCGATTCGAAGTCGGTGCCGGTTTTGCCGGCCTGCGCCGCCTGAACCTGCACGAGCTTCGACATGTCGGTGTTGCGCAGCACCAGGCTGATGTCGGGATGCGCGATCAGCCTTCCCCCCGCGCCGACGACGTAGGCATGGCCGCGTTCGCCGACCTTGATCTGCGACACCACATCCCAGATCAGCTTGAGATTGACCTCGGCGATGCTGACGCCGGCATCCTTGCGGGTGCCAGCGAGCGACAGTGTCATGTAGGGTTCCGATTCCCGTCGGAAATACACCGGCCCGTAATAGACCTTGTGGGCGACGGCCTCGGTGAATTTCGCATCCTTGGAAAGATCGAGCCCTGAGTCGACGACGTCCATGGCGAGCCGCGACACCCGCAGGCGCTCCTTGCCGGTCGAATCGACCTGCGCCAGTTCGGTGATGGCCGGCACCTGGCGCAGCAGGCGCAAGGCATCGAACCGGCGCTGCTCGATCGAGCCGGCCGACCACGGCAACTGGGTAGTCCAGCCTAGCTGGCTTTCGATTTCCTTGACGAACTGGCCGATCTTGGCCGCCGCTGCCTCGGCCTGCTCGTGCTGGATGCGAATCAGGGCCGACTTATGCTCACGATAATAAAAGAAAACCTCGAAAATCCCGTTCGACAACAGCGCGACGGCGACCACCGCGACGAACAGCGCGACATATTTGGTGAACAACCGGCTGCGGATCCCGGCACCCAATGACTTGACCGCCGGCGCCGCGCCGCCTTTGGGCGATGCTGCCAGCGCGCGGTCCTGGGGGGTGTCCGGGTGGAGGGAAATGCTCATCCCGGCCTATTTAGCAAGAAGGCGCGGCCTTGTCTCTTGCCGCAGCGCGGGAGGGTCATTCGATGATCTCGTCGGCGGTCGCGAGCAGCGCCGGTGAGACCTCGATCCCTAGAATTTTAGCGGTCTTTAGATTGATGACCAGTTCGAACTTGGTCGGCTGCTCGACCGGCAAGTCGCCGGGCTTGGCGCCCCTAAGAATCTTGTCGACATAGCCAGCCGCTCGCCGGAACATATCTGCGAAGCTCCGCACCATAGGACATCAGACCTCCGGATTCGATGTATTCGCGAACAAAGTGCATCGTCGGCAGCCGTGCCTCCAGCGCCACGGCGTTCATTCGAATCTGGTTGGCGCCTACCAGCGGATCGGGACAGACATAAAGCGCGTCTGCGCGGCCCTTTTGCGCCTCAATGGCGGGCGCGATATCCTCAGCGCGCCGGATTTCCAATCTGGTGGCCTCGAGGCCAAGCTTGCTGGCCGTTGCCTCGACCTCGTCCATTTCCAGCACCGCGGCGGGATAAGCCGTTTGCCGGCAAGATCGTGCGACTGGATCGATAAGCCGGTGATGTTGCCGCCCGGCCGTGCCAGGCTCGCAACCAGGCCGGTGCCAAGCGGGTCGTTCGCCACCGCGAAGACAATCGGGATGACGGAAGTCGCCTGTTTTGCATCGGGGACAGCGCTTCCCGCCGTTAAGATAACGTCGACCTTAAGCCGAACGAACTCGGCCGCGATATCGGCAAGGCGCTCGTAGCGCCCCTCCGCCCAACGATATTCGATCGCAACCGTGCGGCCCTCGATCCAGCCGAACTCGCGCAGCCGCTGCTCAAAAGCGGCCACATAATTCTTCCAGGTCAAAGGCGATGCCGAGCCAAGAAATCCTATGGTAGGCAATTTTCCCGGCTGCGCGCGCGCCGCGAGCGGCACGGCCGCCGCGCCGCCAATGAGTGTCATGAATTCGCGGCGTTTCATCCCGAGACCCTGCCTTTGGCCGCCTGCAACAGGCGTGCTAACGACAGGATATATCACGGGACAATACGAAAGGAACGATGCCCTTCGCTTTAAGGTTGTTCCTGCCGCTTCGATCAGCCTTGCGCTTACGTCGGCCTGAGCGCCTTCGGCCCAAGGTCGAATTCCGCGATCTCCCTGGCGCGCTGGGATTCGGCCCCGGCACGGTGATCGGTGGCGATCGCCACATAGACCGCGGGTAGCACAAACAGCGTGAACACGGTTCCAATGGTCATGCCGGCTACCACGACCAGGCCGATCGAGAACCGGCTCGCGGCACCCGCGCCGGAAGCGGTGAGAAGCGGCAACAGCCCGGTGACCATCGCCGCGGTCGTCATCAGGATCGGGCGAAGCCGGACCCGTGCCGCCATTTCGATGGCGGAGCGGCGATCGAGTCCCTCATTGAGCTGCAGCTCGTTGGCGAACTCGACCATCAGAATCCCGTGCTTGCTGATGAGGCCGACAAGCGTCAGCAGTCCGACCTGGGTATAGATATTCATCGTCGCTGCGCCGAGGAACAGCGGGATCAAGGCGCCGACGATCGCCATCGGAACGCTGATCATGATCACCAGCGGATCCCGCAAGCTTTCGAACTGCGCCGCCAGCACCAGGAAGATGATGATCAGCGCGAAGCCAAACGTGATCGCGAGCTGATTGCCTTCCTGCACATATTGCCGGGAATCGGCGAGATAATCGTGACTGAATCCGGACGGAAGCTTCTTGGCTTCGCCCTCGAGGAAGTCCACCGCCTGCCCAACCGTCACGCCCGGCATCGGCACCGCCTGGAAGGTCGCGGAGTTCAATTGGTTGTAGTGGGTCAACGCGTTCGGGTCGGTACCCGTCTCGATCGAGACGACGGTCGAGAGCGGCACCTGCTGGCCCGTTGAGGTCGACAAATAATATAGGCCGAGCGCCTCGGGCGACAGCCGGCTTTCGCGCGGCACCTGGGGAATGACCTGGTAAGAGCGTCCCTCGAGGTTGAACCGGTTCACATAATTTCCGCCGAGCATCGTCGCCAGCGCACCACCGATGTTCTGCATGGTGATGCCAAGATCGCTCGCCTTCGAGCGGTCGACCCTGATCCGAACCACCGGTTGGTTGAAGTCGAGATCGCTGTCCGTGACGATAAACAATCCGCTCTTGCGCGCGGCGTCCTTCAGTTTGAGCATCTGCTCATAGACCGCCTGGAACCCGCTGGTCGAGTTGATCACCATCTGGATCGGCAAACCGCCGGGACCGCCCGGCAATGGCGGCAGGTTGAACGCGAACGCGTTGACGCCCTCGATCTTGCTCAACTCGGCCTGCACCAGCGGCTTCAGCTTGATCGACGAACGTTTGCGCTCGTCCCATGGCTTTAGCAGCATGCCGGCAATTCCGTTCTGCGGGCCATTGATGCCGTTCAGGGCGAAACGCAGATCGGTCTCAGGAAAGCTGGCGAATGTTTTGTCGAGCTTCTCGCCATAAAAATCCAAATAATCGATGTTGGCGTATTTCGGCCCCTTCACCAGCGAGAACACGATGCCCTGATCTTCTTCCGGCGCGAGTTCCTTCGAGGTGTGCATGTAGAGGAAGCCGACCAGCCCCAGGATCGTGAGCGCGAACAGCCCCGTGATCGGCCGATAATCCAACGACCGGTCGAGCTGACGGCCATACCAGCGCGTCATCGCCCCGAACACCCGGTTCACCACTTTGGCAAAACGGCCCTCTTCGGCACTCTTGAGGAACACCGAGCACATCATCGGCGAGAGCGTGAGGGCAATCACACCGGACACGATCACGGAGCCCGCAAGCGTAAAGGCAAATTCCCTGAACAGAGAGCCGGTCAGTCCGCCGAGGAAGCCGATCGGCGCATACACCGCTGCAAGCGTGATGGTCATGGAGACGACGGGGCCGACGATCTCGCGTGCGCCCTGCATCGCGGCCTGCACGGGAGGTTTGCCCTCCTCCAGATGCCGATGGATGTTTTCGACCACCACGATGGCGTCGTCGACCACGAGGCCGATCGCAAGCACCATGGCAAGCAACGTCAGCAGGTTGAAACTGAAACCCGCCATCAGCATCAGGCTGCAGACACCGATCAGCGACAGCGGAATCGTCACCACCGGGATCAGCACCGAACGGAACGAGGCGAGAAACATGAAGATCACCACGACCACGATGATGACGGCCGCACCCAGCGTCTTCTCGACCTCGTCGATGGATGATTGAATGAACTTGGTGGAATCATAAGCCACCTTCATCTTCATCGACGGAGGCAGGTTGCGCTCGAGTTCCGGGAACAGCGCGCGAACACCTCTAACCAGCGTCAGCGGGTTGCCCTGCGGCGTCGCCTGTACGCCAATGAAGATCGCGTGCTCGCCGTTGAAGGCGACGCTGGCATCGGAGCTCTGCGCCGCGAGTTCGACGGTGGCGACATCCTCGATCCGCACAAAGCCGCCGTCCTTGGATTTGATGATCATGCGCTTGAACTGATCGAGGTTCTGCAGATCGGTGTTGGCCGACACGTTGGAGACGATGAAAAAGCCCTTGGACTGGCCCGCGGCGGCCTGGAAATTGTTGGCGGCAATCGCGGCGGAAACATCGGCTGGCGCGACGTTGCGGCCAGCCATGCGGACCGGATCGAGCCACACCCGCATCGCAAAGGTCTGACCGCCCAGAATATCGGCCGACGCAACGCCATCCACGGTCGACAGCACCGGTTGAACCACCCGCGTCAGATAGTCCGAGATCGCCGACCCCGACAGCACCTCACTGGAGAAGCCGAGATACATCACCGCGGTGGTCTGGCCAGTCGTCTTGGTGACGACCGGGTCATTGGACTCCTTCGGAATGAGGTATTTGACCGAATTCACCTTGGCGAGCACCTCGGTCAAGGCCTGGTTCGGATCGAAATTCAATTTGATGTAGACCTGGATGGTGCTGGTCCCGAGCACCGAAGAGGAGGTCATGTAGTCGACGCCCTCGGCGGACGCGACGGCCTGCTCGATCGGCGTGGTGATGAAGCCTTGAATCAGATCGGGCGCCGCACCGGGATACACGGTGGTGACGTTCACGACCGTATTCGACAATTTCGGATACTGCCGGACCGGCAGTACGGTCGCGGCCCGCAGCCCGATCAGAAGGATCAGCAGGCTCACGACCACCGCCAACACCGGCCGCTTGATGAAAATATCAGTCCAGACCATCGCGATACGCTCCGGTTAGATCATGATCCGATTTGATCGGATCACGATCCAAGTTATTGTTTCTGCATGATCTCCGGGCAAACGCTTGGCGTTTGTCCCGACAAAAGCCGGTTGCCACTTTGCGCGAACGCCCTTCGGGTCCGGGTCATTGCATTAATACCGCGGCGTGGTCGCCGGAATCGGCGGCGCTGGGTCGGTTGAGATGGCAACGGCGGCGCCCGATTGCAGCTTGAGCTGGCCGACCGCGACCACGCGATCGGCGGGTTTCAGCCCGCTGAGGATTTCAACCCGTCCGTTGACGCGGTTGCCGGTCCGCACGAAGGTGCGAACGGCGGTCAGGCTGGTCTTGCCGTCATCCCCTTTCTTCTCGGTGATGAGGAAAACGGAGTCGCCGTAAAGCGTGTAATCGACAGCGGTCTCGGGAACGGTGACGACCGGCGGCTTGTCCGGCAGCACCACCGTCGTCGTGGTGAACATGCCCGGCTTGAGGATGTGGTCGGGGTTGTCGATCGTGGCCTGGACGCGAATGTTGCGCGTGTCGGTGGCGATCTGCGGCTCGATCGCGTTGATCTTGCCCTCAAAGGCTCGGCCGGGATAGGCGTCGACCGCGATACGCACGGTCTGTCCGACCTTGAGTGCCGCGCTGCCCTTCTCCGTCACGGTGAAATTCGCGTACAATATCGACAGGTCAGTCAACGTCACGATCTGCGTGCCGGCGGTGAGGAACTGGCCGACCTCGACATGGCGGACGCCGAGCTCGCCGTCGAACGGTGCACGCACCAGTTTCTGCGAAATGATCGCCTGGGTCTTGGCAATGCCGGCATTGGCCTGGTCATAGGTGGCCTGCGCGGCATCGACGGTCGACTGCGGGCCGAACTGCCGCGCCGCCAATTGCTTGGCGCGATCGAGCGCCAGCTGCGCACCGGTTGCCTGCGCCTTGTAGCTTGCGAGATCGCCCTGCTCAGGGCCGTCGAACAATTGTACCAGGGGACTTCCGGCCTTCACCGTGGAGCCTGCCGCAAATGTGATGTCGGTGATGCGCCCTGAGACGTCGGAGGTAACATTCACTTGATGCACAGCGGCGAGATCGCCGACCGCAATCACCAGGTTCGGAATGACTTCGGATTTGGCCTCGGCAACGCTGACCGTCGCCGGCGGCGGCTTGTTGTTGGCGAAGATGTTCTTGATCAATCCGGCTCGCCAATGTTCGAAATAAAGAATCCCGCCCGTCACCCCGGCCAGCAGCAGGCCGACGATGATGAACCAGCGCACCATCCGTACCGGGCGCGCGCGGGACTTCTCGGCAATCGGTCGACCAGCGATATTGCTTTCGGTCACAATGTTCATGTCACGCACTTTCTGCAATTGCCGGCTGCCCCGCACCCTGCGACCCGTCGCGGTCCAGATAGGAGGCAATCGCGGTTTCGTTGAGCCCAATTCCGCGGAGAATGAATTCACAAAGCTGCAGTTCAAGATTGGCGGCGTCGCCATAAGGCAGGCACGGCGCGGACGGCAGCCGCGTCAGCGTCGACATCAGCACGGTATGGTGCGCAAACCAGAACAGGTTCATCGGCTCGCGCCCGATCGGCTGGGCGTCGCCCGCCACCACCGCGCGCTCCAGCGATGCGGCGAATACGGGCCCGATCAATTTCGCGATCTTTGCATAGATCAGCCGGGCAAATTCGCCATCGTCGAGGTGGCTGGTCAGCATCAGCCGCAGGCGCTGGGCCTCCTGCTGATCGGGCGCTTCCGCGACCCCCTGGAAATGGTGGACCATTTCACGGATCAGCACCACCAGCGTTTCGGTCGATGGCTCCAACTCAAGCAAGCGGTGCAGCGCGGGATCGGCGGCGCATTCCTCGGAAAGGATTTCTGCATATAGCGCCGACTTGGTGGGAAAATGCTTGAACAGCAGACCTTCCGAAATCGAGGCGGCCGCAGCCACGCTTTTGGTCGTGGTGCCGGCAAAGCCGTGGCGGGCAAAGCAGCGCTTGGCAGCGCTCAATATCAGTTGCCGCCGCAGGTCACTGGTCATGCGCAGGGTGCTCATGCTTGTGAGTAAGCACTCACCTTGGCAAATGTCAAGGTTTTGCTGCGTCGCACAACGACAGGAATTTAAATCGGGCCAAACCCGAGCGCACCGCGGATCCGCGTCACGATGAAGCTGCCGTCACGGCTGGCGAGCACCCGTTCCAGATTGGCGCTATCGATCTTGATACTGGCAAAGCGCGGCCCGCTCGAGACGTCCTGGATTGGGGCCGTAAAAGCCTCGATCTCGGCCATGGTCGAAAGGGGGCGCGCGTCCGATATTCCGGAAGCTTTGGCAACGCCGACGAGGTCGACGGTTGACGCCGTGTGGCTCGCCTGCCCGCCGGTTTCACCATAGACCTCATTGTCGAGCACGATGATGGTGAGGTTCCCCGGCTTTTGCAGGCCGACGGTCGCGAGACTCCCGATCCCCATCAGCATCTCGCCATCGCCCGTGATGACAACGACCGGCAGTTTTGGTTGCGCCAGCGCGACGCCCAGTCCGATCATGACGGCGCCGCCCATAGCGCCCCACAAATAAAAATTGCGGTCATGATCACCGGCCGCGGCGATATCGTAGGTCGAGGCGCCGAGGCCGCCGACCACGATGGCCTCCTTGCGCCCGGCCAGCAGGGCGGAGACGACGCTGCGCCGTTCGAGAAGATTTGCTTTGCTCATTTGGTGAAAACCTTTGCGCCGATCAGGCGTTGCGACAACAGGACCGCGGTCGGCGTGCAGGCATTGTAGGCCTGTCCGGCGCCGGCCTCGACCACCTCACGCACCTCGCTCGGGTGCGACGCCCGCAACACCTTGATACCCGACAATTCGAACACGCCCGCCGTGCTCGACCCCATCGGCACCTGCCACGGGTTGAATTCGCCCCATTCGCCGCGCATGGTCACCAGCGTCAGGAACGGAAAGCGAAAGATTTGCGTCAGCGACAGCATGTTCACGCAATTGCCGACACCGCTCGACTGCATCAGTAGCACGCCGCGCTGGCCGCCGGCCCAGGCGCCGGCCAACAGCGCCACGCCCTCCTCCTCCGTCGTCAACGGCACCGCACGCATGGAGGGCTCAGCCAGCACGCGCTCGATCAGCTGCGAATGACCGGCATCCGGCACGTAAGCCACCTGGCGGACATCGAAACGCTGCAAAATCGAAAAAATATCCTCCGGCCAGGAGGGCGTCGTTTCGGCCGCCGTTTCAGCGTGAACATCGTTGCGGGCGTGCATTTTCTCTTCCCTTGGATCAGCGTATCTTCGATGCGGGACTGTAGACGGAGCAGCGCTTTCGGAAAGAGCGAAAACGGCATATCGGTCTCTGCCAGTGGAATGGATTTGACATTCGCTCGTCACCAGGCCGCGGTGCTCGCAAAGCGAATGTCAAATCCAAAATTCCACTAGAAAACCGATATTTGCTAGTGGTCCTTTGAGTCTAACATTCGCAAAAAGTGCCAGCCAAGACGGGATGCGAATGTTAGAATCGGACCACTAAGAGTATGGCAGCATGAATGCGAACGCGCGAGAGCTGGCGGCCCATTTCGATATCGAGAAACTGACGGCCGAGTTCTATACCGACCCCTACCCGACCTATCGGGCACTGCGCGAGCACGAGCCGGTCAAGCGCATGCCGAATGGTTCTTACTTTCTGACACGTTATGACGATCTGCTGACGGCCTACAAGAACACAAAGGCGTTCAGCTCGGACAAGAAGAAGGAATTCGCGCCGAAATACGGCACCTCCCTGCTCTACGAGCACCATACGACGAGCCTCGTCTTCAATGATCCGCCGGCGCACACCCGTGTGCGGCGGCTGATCATGGGCGCATTGTCGCCCCGCGCGATTGCCGAGATGGAGCCGGATCTGATCGCCTTGGTCGATCGGCTGCTCGATGCGATTGCCGCCAAGGGCGACGTGGAGCTGATCGAGGACTTTGCAGCTGCGATTCCGATCGAAGTGATCGGCAATCTGCTCAACGTGCCCAAGGAGGAACGCGCCCCGCTGCGGGGCTGGTCGCTGGCGATTTTGGGAGCGCTAGAGCCGGTGATCGGCGCTGAGGCATTTGCGCGCGGCAACAGCGCGGTGGACGATTTTCTCGGCTACCTCAAGATTCTGGTCGCGCGACGCCGCGCCAAGCCGGGCAATCCCGATCGAGATGTGCTGACTCGCCTGATCCAGGGTGAGGACAATGGCGAGCGCTTGACCGAGAAGGAACTGCTGCACAACTGCATCTTCCTGCTCAACGCCGGCCATGAGACCACTACCAACCTGATCGGCAACGGCCTGGTGGCGTTGTCCGCACACCCGACCGAGAAGAAGCGGCTCATCGAAAATCCTGGCCTGATCAAAACCGCGGTTGAGGAAATCCTGCGATTTGAGAGTTCGAACCAGCTTGGCAACCGCATGACGACGGAGCCCGTCGAACTCAGCGGCGTCACCATGCCCGCCGGCACCTTGGTCACGCTGTGCATCGGCGCCGCCAACCGCGATCCCCAGCAATTCAACGACCCGGAAACTCTCGACATCGGCCGCACGCCCAACCGGCACCTTGCGTTCGCCACCGGCGCGCATCAATGCGCCGGCATGGCGCTGGCGCGGCTCGAAGGCGCGATCGCGATCTCAAGGTATCTCGCGCGGTTTCCGGCCTACACATTGAAGGGCCCGCCAGTGCGCGGCGGCCGCGCCCGCTTTCGCGGTTTTTTGAAAGTCCCCTGCACCGTGCAGTGAGCCAACGCGGGCGAATTGACAGGCCGTCGAAATCCGACGAAGATTTTTTCTCCAATAACGAAAAAGAGAAAAGAAAAGAGCCCGGGATGAAAAACGCATCAAAAATCACCTTGCTGCTTTCCGGTTTGTTTGTGGGTCTCCTGGCCCTCCCCGCCTGGGCCGACGACGCCGGCGTCCTCAACAAGAGCGCCATCCTCGATCTGTTGCTCAAACAGACCGGCGTCTATGACAAATCCCAGACTGGCAAGTCGCCCGATTTTGTCGTCGATCCCACCTGGCCGAGTCCCCTGCCCCATAATTGGCTGCTCGGCCAGATCGGTGGGCTTTATGTCGACCAGCATGACCATGTCTGGGTCTACAATCGGCCGCGCACGCTCAATGATGACGAAGTCGGGCTCGAACAAGCGGTACCGGGTGCAACCGATGCGAAGGGGCAGCCGGTCAATGGGCTGGGCTTTGTGCGCGCCAACGGCTTCGGCGCGGATTGTTGCCGCGCGGCGCCGTCGGTGCTGGAGTTCGACGCCAGTGGCAAGTTGCTGCGCGCCTGGGGCGGGCCGTCCGATCCGGGTTTTGTCGGCGGCAAATGCAAAGCGGAAGACGGCTGCATCTGGCCGAACGTGGAACACGGTATCTATGTCGACCAGAAGGATAATGTCTGGATCGCCGGCAATGGCACCGCTGCCAAACCCGGAGACAAGGAAATACCCTGGACCACCAACAAGGCCGGCGGAGACGGCTTCATTTTGAAATTCGACATGAACGGCAATTTCATAATGCGGATCGGCGGTACGCCTACCGGACCGGACAGCAACAGCCGGGATGGCGGACTAAACGGCACGCCGTTGCTCTATCGGCCGGCGGATATGGTGGTCGATCCAAAGACCAACCGCCTCTATGTCGCTGATGGATACAGCAATCGACGCATCCTGATCGTCGACGCCGACACCGGCAAATATGTCGGCCATTTCGGCGCCTACGGAAACAACCCGGTCGACGATGCGGGCGCCGCGGCTGCCGGCACATGGCCGCAAGCCTCAGTCAAGGCAGAGAAGAAGCCGGCGTTCTTCCGTAACCCGGTGCACTGCGTGAAAATTGCCGATGACGGAAAGATTTACGTCTGCGACCGCGGTAATGACCGCATTCAGGTGTTCGACGGCAAGGACCCTGCGCTCGGCAAGGAGTGCAGCAATCCAAACGGCGACGCTGGAAAATGCGCCTTCGTGACCGAGCGCTTTGTCAGCGCCAACACCTATACCCAACCGGTGATGCCGGGGACGGCCGTTTCGATGAACTTTTCGCCCGATAAGACGCAAACCTGTCTCTTTGTCGGCGATAATACCAATCAGACCATCTACATCCTGAACCGCGGCAATCTGGAGCAGCTCGGCCGCCTCGGACATGGTGGCCGGATGGCCGGTGATTTTCACTGGCTGCATCAAGTTAGTCTGGATAGCCGAGGCAATATCTACACGGGAGAGGTAGACACCGGTAAGCGCGTGCAAAAATTCATCCGCTACGGCGCCACTAGCTGCGACGGAACCGGGTCGGCCGTCATCGGCGGCGAGGCGGCGGACAGAAAGTAGAGCGGACGCCAGCCGACATAATCGTCAGATGTTCGACCACGCGTTCTGATGAACCTCCAGCGCGCCTTCGATGCCGCTATGCGCCGCGGCATCGGGAAATCGTCTTGTCGCCTCGTCCGCCGGGCTGGCGCGGTCCATGTCCTTAACTTCGCATTCACGTAGGCTTTTGTTACACCACCGAGCGATGCCGGGCGATGCAGGTCTGCAACACCTCGTCCATCGGCTTCGCCCACCAATCGTTGGAAAAGATTTCGACCTCGGAGTAGCCGCCAAACCCCTGCGCCTCGACGGCGCGACGCACCGATTTGATGTCGATCACGCCATCCCCCATCATGCCGCGGTCATTGAGAATGTCTTTGGTCGGCACCAGCCAGTCGCATACGTGAAACGCCAGCAGGCGATCTTTGCCGGCTCGCGAAATCTGCGGCAGCAATTCCGGGTCCCACCAGATGTGATAGACGTCCAGCGCAACGCCAAGCGCACCGCTGCGGTTCGGGTCGAGACGATCGCAAATATCGAGCGCCTGTTTCGTGGTATTGACGCAAGCGCGGTCGGCGGCATAGGCCGGATGCAGCGGCTCGATCGCGAGCGGCATCTTTGCGGTGCGTGCATAGATCATCGTTTCGGCGATGGCATCCTCGACTTGCGCCCGGGCGGCCGCGATGTCCTTGGAGGCGGTGCTTCCCGGCCGCGAATATTGCGGCAGGCCGCCGACCACCAGCACAATGCAGGGCGCGCCGAGCGCGCATGCCTCATCGATGGCCCTGCGGTTATCGTCGCGCGCCTCGGCGCGATGCGCCGCGTCCGCCGTGAACATGCCGCCGCGGCAGTAGCCCGACAGCTCGAGCCCAGCGTCGTGCACCGCGCGCGCCGCGCGCTCGAGCCCGACCGCCGCGACCTGGTCGCGCCAGGGATCGATGGCGCGGATGCCGTGCCGTGCGCAGGCCTCGATGATCTGCAAGAGGTCGCCCTGCTTGCGGACGGTCGCGGTATTGAGCGACAGCCAGCGATGATCGGCCGAAAAGTCCCGCATCACGCCTCGATGCCGCGCAGCGCCAGCACCGCCTTCATGCGCCGCGTCGCCAGCTCAGGATTGGCGAGCAAGCCCGCCTGATCCGCCAGCCGAAATAGCTCGGCGAGATGCAAGGTCGAGCGCGTGCTTTCCTGCCCGCCGACCATCGTGAAATGGTCCTGATGCCCGTTGAGATAGGCCATGAACACGATCCCGGTCTTGTAGAACCGCGTCGGCGCCTGGAAGATATGGCGTGACAGCGGCACCGTCGGCCCCAACACATCGTGGAAGCC
>DASQOU010000355.1:0-3024 GCA_035644295.1 Bradyrhizobium sp. | reverse complement strand
GATCCCACGAAGCCCACGTCGGAATCGAAACGCCTGACCGCGCTGAACCCGCTCGCCCAGGTGCCGACGCTGCTGTTGCCGGACGGCACGGTGATGAGCGAGAGTGCGGCCATCGCGCTCCACATCGCGGATCATGCGCCCGCCGCCGCGCTCGTGCCGCCGCCGGGCGATCCCGCGCGCGACGCCTTCCTGCGCTGGCTCGTCTTCATCGTCGCCAACGTCTATCCGATGTACACGGTCGGCGACTTCCCCGAGCGCTTCGTCTCGGGCGAGGCCGCGGGCAAGGAACTGCGCGCCAGCACCGACGCCTATCGCGACAAGTCCTGGCGCATCGTCGAGGCCGCCATCGCGCCGCGCCCCTGGTTCCTCGGCACCCGCTTCTCCGCCCTCGACGTCTACGCCAAGGTGATGACCCACTGGCGCCCGCGCCGCGACTGGTTCCGGGACAACTGCCCGAAGCTCATGTCCGTCGCCCTCGCCGCCGACAAGGAACCGCGCCTCGCCAAGGTGTGGCAACGCAATTTCCCCGCCGCCTGATCTTGCGCCGCTACTGATCGTCCTGTCCGCTGCGGTTGCTGTAGAAGATCAGCGCCATCAGCCCCACAGCCACCAGCACCGTGAATATGGTGCCCAGCACGATCGCGATGATGCCATTGGCGCTGATGCCTTCGATATCGATGCCGCCGAGCGCCCAGGCAAGCGCGAGCAACGCGCCGATCGCGCCGCTGCAAGCAAGGCTGTAGGTGAGAATCCATTTCATCGCGGCGTGCTCCGCAGCGCTTGCTGTATATCGGGCGGCGACAGCTGCGATCAAGTGACCTGCGATCTCCTGGAGTCATTTGGCCAGCCTTCGATGTAGAGTGGATCAAACGCCGCCTGGGCGGCTTGCGCCCAGAATGGGCACGTGATATCTTCAAGAATGCGCATCATAGCCCGGAGGACTCTCAAAGCCTTTGTTGCGTCACGTGCCCGGTACAAGGACCACCCAGCGTTGCGGGCAGCGCTCGATGCCTGGTTCGCCGAAGCACGGCGAGCAAGATGGTTAAGCACGGCAGATGTGAAGCGGCACTATCGGGCGGCCAGCGTCATATCGGCGGAGCGCATTGTCTTCAACATCAAGGGCAACGACTATCGGCTTGTCGTTTCCATGGACTTCGAGAAGGGGATCGTCTGGATCAAGTGGATCGGCACGCACAAGGACTATGATTTGATCGACGTGAAGAAGGTGGAACATGAAAGACCTTAGGCCGATTCGGACAAAGGCGAACTACGAAGCAGCGCTCGGAGAGGTCGAACGTCTATGGGGCGCGCGTTCCGGCACGCTGGCCGGTGATCGGCTCGACATCTTGGCGACGTTGATCGAGGCCTACGAGGACGAACACTATCCGATGGATTCGCCCGATCCGATCGAGGCCATCAAGTTCCGCATGGAACAGCAAGGCCTGACCCGCAAGGACTTGGAAGGCATCCTGGGCACGCGCACGCGCGTGGCCGAGGTGCTGAACGGTCGGCGCGGCCTCTCCATCACCATGATCCGGCGGCTGCACGAGAAGCTCGGAATTCCCGCTGAGGTGCTGATCCGGCCGACGAGGCGGCGCAAGGCGGCATAGAACCGTCGAAAGTGTCCGCTGTGGGCATACTCGCAGATATCTACATCTCGAATGACGGTGATGCAGTCGGATACGACGGGCAATCTCGATGGCCCGACTCTGATCGCGCTCAGTACAAGAACCTCACGACTTTGGAATTGTCGACCCTATGGGCGATTATCCGAGAATGCGAATGGGACATGACGTTGCTGCAAAAGTTCTCTTGCATATTGGTGGTTGAGGAAGGCGAGCGGCTCGTTCACAAGTTGCCCGCTGGCATGTTGATGGATTTGACCATACTTGCGCCGGATCGGATCGACGGCGTGGCTTCCCGATGGGGCGCAACTGAGGAATTGTGCTGTACGCAAGCAGAGGCAAGGATGGTCATTGATGGCTTGTTGCGGCTCGCTCGCCGTGCTCTCGAGACGGGACGCAGTGTATTCATTTGGAACTGCGTGTAGCTGACCGACTCGCGGATTGAACGAACGACAGGGACTGTTACTCCGCCGCCTGCTGCTGCGGACTCGCCTCCACCTTCGCGGCGCAGAACTTGAACTCCGGGATCTTCCCGAAGGGATCGAGCGCCGCGTTGGTGAGCAGGTTCGCCGCGGCTTCCGCGAAGCAGAAGGGGATGAACACCATGCCCTGCGGCACGTCGCGGTCGGCGCGGAGCTTGATGTCGACATTGCCGCGGCGCGTGCTCACGCGGACCATCTGGCCCGGCTGGAAGCCCTGCCGCTCGATGTCGTGCGGCGACATGTGCGCGACGGCCTCCGGCTCGATGGTGTCGAGCGTGCTGGCGCGCCGGGTCATGGCGCCGGTGTGCCAGTGCTCCAGCAGGCGGCCGGTCGAGAGCACCAGCGGATAGCTGGCGTCCGGCAGCTCGTCCGGCGGCACGATGTCGGTCGGCACCATCTTGCCGCGGCCGCTCTTGGTCGGGAAGCCCTCGCCGAAGATGATCTCGTTGCCCGGCCCGTCCGCGCTGTCGACGGGATAGGTGACGCTGCTCTCGCGCATCACCCGGTCCCAGCTGATGTTCTTCATCGACGGCATGATCTTCGCCAGCTCCGCGAACACCTCGCGCGGATGGCTGTAATTCCAGTCCAGCCCCATGCGCCGCGCGATCTCCTGGATGATCCACCAGTCCTGCCGCGTCTCGCCCGGCAGCGGCAGGGCCGTGCGGCCCATCTGCACCTGCCGGTTGGTGTTGGTGAAGGTGCCGTCCTTCTCCGGGAAGGCCGAGGCCGGCAGCACCACGTCGGCATGGAACGCCGTCTCCGTCAGGAATAAATCCTGCACCACCAGATGCTCCAGCCGCGCCATGCCCACGCGCGCGTGATGCACGTCGGGATCGGACATCGCGGGGTTCTCGCCCTCGATATACATGCCCTTGATCTTGCCGTCGTACGCCGCGTTCATGATCTCGACGACGGTG
>DASQOU010000354.1:0-8285 GCA_035644295.1 Bradyrhizobium sp. | reverse complement strand
GGCATTTACGAAGCTCCCGGCATGGCGCTGCTGCACATCGCCTACGAACGCCTTATCACCGGCATCCACAACGAAGACACCATCGAGCAGTACCGGATCAGCGGCCTGCGCCTTGGCCGATTGCTCTACCAAGGGCGGTGGTTTGATTCTCAAGCCCTCATGCTGCGCGAAACCGCTCAGCGTTGGGTGGCTCGCGCAGTCACCGGTGAGGTGACGCTCGAGCTGCGCCGGGGCAACGACTACTCGATCGTGAGCACTGAGAGCCCCAACCTGACCTATCAGCCGGAGCGGCTGAGCATGGAGAAGGTCGGCGATGCGGCGTTCACGCCAGCGGACCGTATCGGCCAGCTTACAATGCGCAACCTTGACATTACCGATACCCGCGCCAAGCTGAATCTCTACGGACAGACGGGCCTGCTATCGATCGGGGAAGGCTCCGACATCTTCAGACTCGATAGCGACAAGAGCTGAACCGCGAGGGCGCGCACTCAACTTCTTGGATCATGCCGGCGGAGCAGGCCGATACGCCGATACGCCGATAAACCGATAAACCGATACACGATGCGAGATAAAAATGGCCGGGATTGCTCCCGGCCATTTTTTCATTTTGACTGCAAGCCTTACCGCGGTGGCGCGATCCCTGCGGGGGGAGGCGGCAGCGACGCCGTGCCGCCGTTGAGCAAGGGCGTGATGCGGCGGACGGTGACACGCCGGTTGATACGGCTTGGCCCGTCGGTCTGCTCTTTCAGATATTGCGAACCGTAACCCTGCGAGGTCAGGTTTTCTGCTGGCACCTGGAACTGCTGGGTCAGCAAGGTCGCCGCGGATTCGGCGCGCCGATCCGACAGCGAGAGATTGTCGACGGGGTTGCCGACCGCATCGGTGTGACCCTCGATCAGGAACACCTCGCGCGGGTTACGCGCGATCGCCCGATTGAGTCCGTCCGCGATCACCTGCAGCCGCGCCGCCTGATCCGGCGGAATCTCCCACGACCCGGTTTCGAAGGTGATGGTGTTGAGATCGATGCTCGGCATCAACTGCCGCACCGACGGGCTGTAGCGGATTTCGTCGAGCGAATAGCGTCGCTCGATCCGGTCCACCGGCGGTGCCTCCATGGTTTCGTAGATCAGGTCGGGCGGCGCCTCGTCGGCTTCCACGATATAGCGGTTATAGGGAATCCGGATCAGCGGCGGCGGCAGGTCGACATAGAATCCGACGCCGTAACGCGGATCGCGGTAGCTGTTGTCGATGATGATGAGCTCACGGCCCTCGCGATCCCGCCTGATCCGGCGCAGCATTTGGCCGTCGCGGCCGATCACGGTGATGATCTCGGAGCCGTCAGGACGTATCACGACGGTGCGGGTTTCGTTGCCGAACTGCTCAGTCCGGATATCGCGCGCGCCGTAACGGAATCGATCTTCCTCGTTGTGACGAATGAACGACTGGCCGCCGGGATCGACCACGATGACCCGGCCGGGTTCGGTGAAGACCTTGCGGCCGCCCTGATCGCTTTCCTGGCGCGCGCCACGGAAGTCTTCCATGCGGCGCGGCCCCTGCGGCGCCGCATTTGGCGCAATCGGGGTCATCGCTTGCGCCGGCGGAGGTGCCGGCGGGATCGGCGCGGCAACCGTTGGCGGCGCGTGACGCACCAAAGGCGCGGCTCCTGGTGGCAGCGCGGTCTGGCCTCCGCCGGGCGCGGCTGGAGCAGCGGTCGGCGCAGGAGCGGCGCCCGGCGCCGGGGTCGCGCGGGGAGCCGGAGTGGCGTTCGGAGCAGGCGTGGCGCCTGGAGCCGGAGTGGCGTTCGGAGCAGGCGTGGCGCCTGGAGCCGGCGTGGCGCCCGGAGCCGGCGTGGCGCCCGGAGCCGGAGTGGCGCCCGGAGCCGGAGTGACGCGTGGTGCGGGCGTGGCGCCCGGAGCAGGAGTGGGGCTCGGAGCGGGAGTCGGGCTCGGCGCGGGCGTGGCCGATGCCGGCCCTGTCCGCGGTGGCGGTGCGCCGGGGCTCGCGGGGGGTTGCGGAGCCGGCGCCGTTTTCTGCCGCTCTCGTTCCCGCTCGATTTCCCTTTCCCGCTCCTGCTGCTGCATCGCGGGTCCAGCCGGCGCCTTTGGGGCAACGGGCGGTGGCGCGGCCGTTGGAGGAGCCGGTTGCGTGGGACGTGCCGGAGGCGGGGGCTCCGCAGCCGGCGCTGGCCGCGACGGTGCCGCCGCCGGCGGTTGAACATGAGGTGTCGGCGCCGCAGGCGGCTGAACATGCGGGGCGGCAGGGGGAGGTGGCGGCGGCGGTGGCGCCTGTCGCGGTGGGGGCGGAGGCGGCGCAGCGGGTGGCGGCGGAGCGGGCCGCGGCGGAGGCGGAGGAGGAGGAGGTGGTGGTGCGGCGGCGGGAGGGGCCGGGCGCGCCGGCGGCGCTGCCTTAGGCTGCTCCTTCGGCGGCTGCCTGGGCTTTCCATCGGGACCAACTTCCTCGCGGGCCTGCGCCACGACCAACGGCGCGGTCTGCGCGTGCGATGGAGCAGCGGCCAATTGGATGGCCGTGAGGGCTGTCGTGGCGAGCAGCAGGAGTCGAAGTTTTGTCATGATGGCCTTTGTCCAGGGGAAGTTCTTGGCAAGAAGGGTTTGTCAACAAGCTCTGGCGATCAACGAATAAGCGTTAGGCCGGATTGTGGCGGGTTTCAAACCAGAACTTGGATTTATTTCCGACAACGCGAAGTTCGGATGCGCCGTTGTTCATTACGCATTCAGGCGGTCATTTCAAATTGTAGGTTTGCGTTGGCCCCCTGGTCCCGTTGCGGCTATTCGAAGCGGGAACCAAAGTGCGGCTAATGAGTTTGCGATATTCGGACGAGTAGCAGCGATGCCAGCTCGCGATACCCCATGCCCGCATGGTAACGTGCAATATCATGCACCATTTTGTCGCGATCGCGCTCGGGCGGAGGTTCACCCTTGGTGCCGGGCTCCAGCACATACAGGGAAGCTTTTCGCCGACGCCCCGGGATCAGATCCCGGAGCGCCGAGCATGGCCAAGCTTTCTGCTCAGAACATTCCATTCGAGTTGACACGAGGAAGGTTCGGCGCGAGCCAAGGGGCCGAGTTCTTCGGGTTGCCTACGGGCTGTAAAGTGTCCCAGTGCTCGACGGCCTTACCGTCGGCGTCCATCTTGTAGATGTCGACGCCGGCGACTCCCGTATCCTCCGGATCGTCGTTGAACAGGTTGAGGAAGTTCACATGGGCCCAAACATAGTCGCCGACCGCGATGATCCGGTGGACTATGACACGGGCTTGTGCGCGCTCCTGGGTCACTTTGCCGAAGAACTGCCCCAGCGCGATTGATCCGTCGGCGATGAGCGGATTGTGCTGGATGTACGCGGGGCTGACAAATTTGGCCGTGGACTGCTCGGAATTCTTCCGATTGATCATCTCATCATAGAGAGCAAGAACGTTGTTCTTGTTCCGCACGGCGGGGCTATCGTTAGGATTTACAAGCTCGATCATTTTCGACTCCTGTCTCTGCTGGGGGTTGGTGGTTCTAGGCTAGTCCGACGAGCCGGAGACGCAGTGCGTCCAGCTCGGCGTCGGTTTGCTCGCGAACGGCGCGAAGCATCTCTTCTGAATCCGAACCCACGGCAGCGCGGGTCGGAGGCGGCACTTGCTCGGCAATCTCGATTACCCTTTTCGCTGCGGAGACCGAGTCGAGCCCGCTGCCCTGCATGCTGTTGAGAGCGGTTGCGAACAATCCGAACGCTGGCCCGTAGAGTTCGCGCTGCTCGGTCGACATGGCTTCGGCTACTCGCGCGAGAGCGGCAGCCGTTTTCGCCGGACCACCGGTCTTCATGTTGCCTGCCGGCGCAACCACCACATCGATGCCGAAATTCTTTAGTTCGGCTCGGTAGACCGCCGCGAACACCTCCATGGCAGCCTTCGAAGCTCCGGACGGACCGTTGAATGGAAGCGGCAGACTGGCGGTCCAGGTGCTGATCTGAACGATACGGCCGCGTGCCTTGCGCAGAGCCGGAAGAAGCGCATTCATCACGGACAGGGCACCGAAGACATTGACCTCGAACTCGCGCCTGATCGCGTCGAGGGGCAGAATTTCCAATGGCCCGGGCGTAAGGATACCTGCGTTGTTGATCAGAAGATTCAGACCGGCATTGCCGAGAGCGTCGGATACGCCTTCAGCCCAGGCCTTGACGGCTTGCTCCTTCGTGATGTCGCAGACCGTCAGACTGACCCGCCCACCCGAAGCATCCTTCAGTTCCTGAACCTCGGCAGCAGACATTGCGGTGCCGAAAACGATGTAGCCCTTGGTGGCGAGACCCAGCGCGATATCTCTGCCGAGGCCACCTCCTGCTCCGGTCACCGCGGCTGATCGTCCCGAATGGCTGGCTGCGAACGGCATTTTACGTCTCCTCTGGTGGACTTCCATGTGCAGGAAAATGCCGCTCAAAGGCCCGATGGGGTAGCCTCGGAGATTGGCCATCTGTGTCGCTGAAAGCGGAACACAATCTCGCCAGGGACTATGGGCGACCCGTTTTCGGAGGTCTTAGCCGTCTCTGCTTCGGGTCCTGGGGTAAGGCGCCATGAGTGCGAGCCAGGCCACGTGGCTGAGCATCTCACAGGAGTTACGCCGTTCCGCTTTTGCAGTAACCGTGCAGAGATGCCGGAGCTGAATTATCCAAAGTACTCGATCAACAGCTCACTCAAGACCCTTACCTTCCGCGCTGGATGGTCCCCCGGCGGACGAACGACGAATAGTCCAGCTTCGCAAAGCGGGTAGTCCGTCATGACCGCAACGAGGGCTCCTGCGGATATGTAGTCGTCGGTCAGAAAATCCGGCAAAGCCGCTATTCCCAATCCGGTCACAGCGGCCGCGGCCAGGGCAGTGCCGTTGTCTGCCTTGAAGCGTCCCTGAGGATGCACGGAGATCGTCTGCCCTTTGACAATGAAGCGCCAAGGCTCCGTACCTTGCATCAACGTTTCATGATTTATCAGGTCGTCTGGATTTTTTGGCTCGCCGTGCCGGGCGACATACTCCGGACTCGCGACCAACTTACCAAATATCGGTCCGATCCGACGGGCAATTAAGTTTGAGTCAGGCAGGTATCCTATTCGGACAGCGACGTCGAAGCCCTCGCCGACCAAGTCTACGAAACGATCGCTGAAGGCGGTATGTACCTGCAACAGGGGATGGCGTTTCGCTAATTCAGCGAGAACTGGTGCGAGGTGGGTCGGACCAAAGGATAGTGGCGCAGCGACCCTGAGCCTCCCTCGCAGATCGCCTGCTGGCAAAATCGTTTCCCGCGCAACGTCGATTTCGGCCACAACCCGCGAAGCGTGTTCTCGAAACGTGACTCCAGCCTCGGTTAGCGCAGCACCCCGGGTAGTCCGAGCCAGAAGTTGTACACCGAGCTCGTTTTCAAGCCGAAACAAGCTACGGCTGACGATTGATTTCGAGACGCCGAGTCGCCGGGCGGCCGGCGATACGCCTCCGGCATCGGCAACCGTCACAAAGATTTGTAAGTCTTCAAGATCCAGCATCGGCGTCCCATTCTCGACACATAAATAGTCGGAGGACCGCCGTTTGGTCTATTGCTGTGCGTCAAGTGCACGCAGACCCTCGCGATGAGCATTGGCCCCCATTCCCCCGTTCCCCCGGCCGAGCGGTCGAACTTC
This sequence comes from Bradyrhizobium sp., assembly GCA_035644295.1. GTDB lineage: Bacteria > Pseudomonadota > Alphaproteobacteria > Rhizobiales > Xanthobacteraceae > Bradyrhizobium. The sequence goes on along the minus strand of DASQOU010000354.1, from coordinate 2,622 downwards.
ATCAGAATAGATTGCTTAATGTCGTTTGCCACCATGGAATGCGCGACTGCCGCCTTGGCCAGGAACGTATCGGTCAAACGAGGCTGAGGAAATGATCCGGATGATCGTGATCAACGAAGACGCCGATATTTCCGGTGCCGGTCGCAGGTGAGGGCGTGCTTGGTCCCTGCGGTCCACGCACCGGCAATTCTTCCGGCGTGCGGCCCGGCAACTCCTCCGGCGGTGGCGACTCACCCGGCTCTCGGATGGGCGGAGGCACTTCGGGCCGAGGGCTTCCGGGCGGGCTCTCCTGCGGCGGCTCCGACGGCTTGCCGGGCTTGATCGGCGGGTCCTCTTGCGGATCGATCGGCATTTACAGCCCAACCTTACGGGTGTCGCCGAGATCAGGGCGGGTGCCTGCGATAAGCTTCGCAAAGCCAATTTTCTTGATCAGCTTCCAGACCCGGTCGAGATCGCCTGCGGTGTTGTCGTTGGCCATGTCTCGCTCCATGACGTCTGAAGCACCAACGGGGCCGGTCAGGCGAGGTTCCCTGTGGAACCGGATCAAACGGGCGCGTGGCACACCGCTTCGATGTTGTGACCGTCGCGATCGAGCACGAACGCGCCGTAATAGGTCGGGTGATAATGCGCACGGATGCCAGGCGCGCCGTTGTCGCGCCCGCCCGCTTCTATCGCCGCGCCGTAGAAGGCGTCCACGGCGGAGCGATCGTTGGCAAGGATCGCGACATGCAGCGGCTTGTTTAATCCGCCTTCGCCGCCGATCCAGAAATCCGGCTTGCCATCGGCACCAAAACCGGCCGCGGGATCATGACCGGTCTGCTGCTGCGTCACTTCCATCACGAGGCTGTAGCCAAGGGGCGCCAGCGCTCTCGCGTAGAAAGCCTTGGCGCGTTGATAATCGGAAACCGGAAAGCCGATGTGGTCGATCATCACAATCTCCCGGGAAATTCGAGGGCAATTCGCAGCGATGAAGCTGGCGCCGGCCGAAGTTCAGCTGCGGACCAGCATGGTATTGCTGCGGGTCCGGCCGGTTTCGGCATAGCCGAGGGCGCGCATATCGGCAATGCAGTCGTCTTGCCATTCGTTCCGCGACAAATGTTCGATCACCACTGCGCGCGGCCACAGGCCTTGCGGCGCCTCCTTGAAGAAGCCGGTCAGGACACGATCCTCAAAGCCCTCGACGTCGATCTTCAGGGCATCGACGTGGTCGGCCCCGGCGTTGCCGAGAATGCGTTGCAGCCGCAACGAAGACACCTTGATGGCGTTGCCCGTCCGCTCGCCCGACACGATGTGGCTGGCGCCGAGATTGTCGCCGTCGGTCTCGATCATCAACTCGCCGTCGGAAGGGCCGGCGGCGGCGGCCACGAGATGAACTTGCGAAAAGCCCGACGCAGCGCGATTGAACGCCAGCCGGGCGTGGGTGATGGGATGCGGCTCGATCGCAATCACTTTTCCCAACGTGCCGACGTGGTGCGCCAGCACCATCGCGTAGGTGCCGACATTGGCGCCGACATCGACGAACACCCCGCCGGGAGGTGTGTGCGCGCGCAGAAAATCCAACTCATCGAGATTGTAGTCGGGATTGAACAGCGCGCCGCGCTCGGTGGCGCTGGCCTGATGGTAGAACCGAAACGACGCGCCCTGATATTGGACGTCAAGTGGCCCGGCGCGCAGGCGATTGATCAGCTTCGACAGCATCGGGCGAAACGCGCCGCGCTTCAGCCGCGAACGATGCGCCAGCGCGATGATCGCTGTTTGCGCGCGCGTCGGTGCGAACGCACCGAAAGGCGGCGACGCCGGATCATTGGCCGGCGCAATGCCGGGCGGAAGAGTTGATAAAGTCACGGATGTCTCGCCGAAGAATGCCGCGCCTACATAGCCGGTTTTTGCCGGCGGCTCCAAGACACATGGCATGGTGCCAGGGGGCCGCGGCCGGTCTTGGGTTATGTCCGAGATTTCGTCCCGAGACGCTCAGCACAGATGCTCCGGCTTACGCCGATGCTCTTGTCCGGGGCGCCGGTACCGTTCAAATCTTCGGCGGTAAATTGCGTGATGATCCCTTCTGGCGACGCCATGACGCTGAGTTTGCAAAATCGAGGGTCGAAGGAAATGTAACCCGGGGTGCGTCCGTCTCCGTAGAGACCTCCGGCACCTGAATAAACCCCATGGTTACCAGCCGCATCCGTTGCATCATCAAGTTGCCAGAGATAGAAAGCCTGCCCGTCGTCCATTCTTTTGCTTCGGGCGGGCGGCCCAAAGCGGGCGGCGAGAGACTCCACTTTTTGCCCGACGAATTGTTCGTTAGGCCGAGCCGCCACCACCTCTTGCTGCAACGCCCCGCAGCCGCCCAACGCGGCGCATAGCGCGACGATTTTCAGAACTCGCATCTGGGTGTTCCTAAAACGGCCGGATCATTTCTCAACCGGAAGGCAGGAGCAAGGCAATTTCGGGTGTCCGTGCCGCGCGCAGTCGCCGGCGGACCTAGCAGTCTGCTGAAGAACCCCCTGGCTACGGCGGGGGCTTGATGATTCACTTTATCATCTCGAATCGGCGGAGACGATGATGCGCGGCAGGTTTACGGATCAGGGCGGCCTGTTTTCGTACATCGCTCCGGATAAGCGT
>DASQOU010000353.1:0-31318 GCA_035644295.1 Bradyrhizobium sp. | reverse complement strand
CGCTCCCCGTCAGGCTCTCGGGCCTTTGAGCGCGAACGGGCTCAGATCCAGCGACGGGCGGTTGGTGAGAACCGCCCGTTCGCACATTCTGGCACATCTTGCGGACACAAGAGCGCGGAGGAAACCGTTAAAACCATTGCGTGCGGGAATGCCGGGTGATCCCGGTGAACTCGTGGTGACTACGCTCGTGTGGTTTTTATTTTCCCACGCGAGGCTGCGGGTGCAATGGGCACCCGGCATTCCCCACGCCCTCCGGGCGGAAGGAAATTGTCAGAACTCGGGCGCATCGCGTCGCGGGAATGCGGAGGCATATTCTGCAGTCATTGCGAGGAGCGAAGCGACGAAGCAATCCATTCTCTCCTTGCGCGACGCGATGGATTGCTTCGCGGAGCCTGTCATCGGGCGGCGCTTCGCGCCGACCCGTTGGCTCGCAATGACGGCCTCGTACTCCGATCATCAAAGCGGCTTGCTCAAAAATCGCGAGCCCTTCAACCCGTACCGCCAGGGCAGCTCGACGGCTTTGGTGATGCCGATCCGCATACCGGCGAGGATCTCCGGCTTGATCGCGCGGGCGTGCAGCGCGATCGAAGGCGCATCGAGCGCGAGCCCGTTGTGCTTGTCGGTGATGCCAAGCGCCTCTGTCAGCTTGCCCGGCCCCGAGCAAAGCGATCGTTCGTCGACCAGATGCCGTCGGCGCCGCATCGCCGCAATGCCATGGGTTGGTTCCAGGGCGCGGATCAACACCGCGCTCGCCGAACCCTCCTGTTCGCAAACGAAATTGACGCACCAATGGATGCCGTAGGAGCGATAGACATAGGCAAAACCGGGTGGACCGAACATCACCGCATTTCGCAGCGTGGGACCCCGAAACGAGTGCGCCGCCGGATCGGTGTGATGATAGGCCTCGACCTCGACGATGATGCCGCCGACGCCGTTCACCAGCAGCGTGGCCCCGATCAGGTCGGGTGCGACCTCATGCACGCTGCGAGCAAAGAAAGCACGTTTGAGCTGTTTGCCGGGCGTGGGCGCGGTCGGGGTTCGGTTTTGGGCCATTCCAGCCGGTATGCTAAGACCGAAAGCCGACCAAGGCGAGCGGTTGCGGTTCTCGCTCCACCGGATTAGCTAAAGGCCTGACAGATACGGATTCTTCATGGTCGTCGTCGTCGATACCGTCTCAACCACGCCGCTGCGCCCGCGTCACCCGGAAAAGGTGAATCGGCCGGATGCGCTGTCGCCGCCGAAGCCGGACTGGATTCGCGTGCGGGCGCCGACCACGCGCGGCTATGCCGATACCCGCAACATCGTGAAGGAAAATGGCCTGGTCACGGTGTGCGAGGAGGCGGGTTGTCCGAATATCGGCGAGTGCTGGGACAAGAAGCACGCGACCTTCATGATCATGGGCGACACCTGCACCCGTGCCTGCGCCTTCTGCAACGTCAAGACCGGCATGCCCGGCGTGCTCGATGCCAGCGAGCCGCAGCACGTCGCGGAAGCGACCTTCAAGTTGGGGCTCGCCCATATCGTGATTACCTCGGTTGATCGCGACGATCTCGCCGACGGTGGCGCTGAGCATTTCGCCCAAACCATCCGTGCTATCCGGATGCGTTGCCCGACCACGACCATCGAGATCCTGACACCGGATTTCCTGCGCAAGGACGGCGCGCTTGAGGTGGTGGTGGCGGCGAAACCCGACGTGTTCAATCACAATCTGGAAACGGTGCCGTCGCGATACCTGAACGTACGCCCCGGCGCGCGCTATTTCCATTCCGTTCGCTTGTTGCAACGGGTCAAGGAAATCGACCCCGCCATCTTCACTAAATCGGGCATCATGGTCGGGCTTGGCGAAGAGCGCCACGAGGTCCTGCAGGTGATGGACGACCTTCGTTCGGCCGATGTCGACTTCCTGACCATCGGCCAGTATTTGCAGCCGACCCGCAAGCACCATGCCGTGATACGCTATGTGACCCCGGATGAGTTCTCCGGCTACGAGAAGGTGGCGTACACCAAGGGTTTTCTGATGGTGTCGGCTAGTCCGCTGACCCGTTCATCGCACCATGCGGGCGAGGATTTCGCCAAATTGCAGGCGGCGCGCGCTGCGATATCCCGCTGAGCCGGGACACTGGTCGATGCCGAAATTCAACAGCAGGCGCCGGGTCAACCACAGCGCACAGCAGATGTTCGACCTGGTCGCCGACGTCGAGCGCTATCCTGAATTCGTGCCGCTGTGCCGCTCGCTGAAAATACGTCAACGCACGCCAAAGCCCGACGGCACCGAAATCGTGATCGCCGACATGACGGTATCGTTCAAGCTGGTGCGCGAGGCCTTCACCAGCCGGGTGACGCTGGACCGTCCCAACTTGAAAATTCTGGTCGAATATTTGCAAGGGCCGTTCAGCAACCTCGAGAATCGCTGGACGTTCGAACCAAAATCCGACAGCGCGTGCGAAGTCGGATTTTACCTGGCCTACGAGTTCAAGAGCCGGATGCTGGCCATGCTGATGGGCACGATGTTCGACGCAGCATTCCAGCGCTTTGCCGCGGCGTTCGAAAAGCGCGCCGACAAAATTTACGGCAAGTCCAATGCTGGCGCCTAGAGTTGTACGTGCCCCGGACGCGGCGCGCCACGATGTGGCGCACCGCAGAGCCGGGGTCCCATCTATCCAACTGCAAGTGGGTCCCGGCATCGCTGTGCGCTGCATCGCGCCCGGGACACGAAACAGCTATCACGTCCGCGGCGGCCGCCGCCGTTTGGCCGCGCCACGGCGTGGCGATCGCGCCAGGCGGGGATGGATCCGGCTGGCAGCGGCGCGGCGCGGCTTGGCCGTGGCCTGCGGTCCGCGCGCCAGTTCGGTCAGCATGCGCAAGGCCTCGACGACGGCCCGTTGCCGCACCGCGCTGCGGCCGATGGCGCCGAAGCGGCATTCGCGATGCAGAATTCTGCCGTCGCGGGCGGCGACCGCAAAATGCACCAGACCCACTGGTTTGCCTGGCGTGGCGCCCCCGGGACCAGCGATGCCGGTTGTGGACACGGCAAGATCGACCCCGGCGCGCTCCAGCGCGCCGATGGCCATTGCGGTCGCGGTTTCCTTGCTCACCGCGCCGAAGGTCAGAAGCGTCGTCGCCTTGACCCCGAGCATCGCGCGTTTTGCTTCGTTCGAATAAGTGACAAAGCCTCGGTCGATTACGTCGGAGGAGCCGGGAATATCGGTAAGCGCGCCCGCGACCAGGCCGCCGGTGCAGGATTCCGCGGTCGCAATGGTCAGCTTGCGCATCCGGCAAAGATCAAGCAGCGAGCGGGAGAGGGCGCGGGTGTCGCTGCCGCTCATTTATTCGCTCCAACCTTTGTCGTTCCATGGCAGGCGAATGGTGGCGCTTGCGGTCGCAGCGATGCCTTCCTCACGGCCGGTGAAGCCCAGGCGTTCGCTGGTGGTTGCTTTCACGGCGACGCGCGAAATGCTCAGCCCGGCAATCTCGGCGACACGTGCACGCATGGTGTCGCGCAAGGGTCCGATCTTCGGCCGCTCGCAGATCAGGGTCACTTCCAGATTAGCGATGCGGCCGCCGCGCGCGGTGACCCGATCGACCGCATATTTCAGAAATTTATCCGACGCCGCGCCCTTCCACTTCATGTCGCTGGGCGGAAAATGCGAGCCGATGTCGCCGTCCGCCAGCGCGCCGAGGATGGCATCGACGAGCGCATGAAGGCCGACATCGCCATCCGAATGCGCGAGGAAACCGCGGCTGTGCGGCACGCGAATGCCGCAAATCATGAGATGATCGCCGTCGCCAAAAGCGTGAACGTCGTAACCCGTTCCGGTTCTGACATCGCCGAGCTGGCTTGCGAGGCGGGCTTCCTCGCGGATGAAATCTTCGGGGGTCGTAAGTTTCATGTTCGCAGGATCGCCTTCAAATGTCGCCACCGTCAGTCCCGCCCATTCCGCCAGCGCCGCATCGTCGGTGAAATCGTTGCGGCCCTCGCGCGCGGCGCGGCGATGGGCGTCGAGAATAACATCAAAGCGAAACGCCTGCGGTGTTTGTGCGATTCTCAAACGGGCGCGCTCAGGCGTCGCCTCCACGTTGCCCGCGCCGTCGACCAGCTTGATCGTATCGGCGACCTGTACCGCGGGAATCGCAGCGCCAGTGGCGGAAGCGGCCTTGATCGCGCGAGAAATCAGGGCTGCCGAGACGAAGGGCCGCGCGGCGTCGTGAATGAGAACGACGTCGGGCTTTTGCCGAGCCAACGCCTCCAGTCCGGCATGCACCGATGCCTGGCGTGTAGCTCCGCCATTTGTGGGCGGCTCATGTCTCAGCTCCCGCGCGGCCTCATTGAACATGGCGATGTCATCGGGATTCAAGACCGGTTGTACGGTCGCCACTTGGGGATGGCGGCAAAACGGTTCCATTGCGCGGAAAATAACGCTCTGTCCGCCGATCGAACGGTACTGCTTCGGTCCCCCTGTGCCGGCGCGGAGGCCGCGTCCGGCTGCGACGAGGATGGCTGCAGTCCGCTCAGTTTTCGCCATGGGATTTCGATTAGATGTGAAGGCCGCGGCGGATGCCCGCGCTCTGCCCATATCATGCTCACCCGGCGAAAACAGAAGGATTCCCGCGGTTGTGGGGAAAACCATATTTTGTTGCACTGCACTTGCAAGATGTTCAGAACTGTCTAAAGTGTAGGCATACAGCTTGACTGCACAAGATTTGTGCTCAAGATGGATGCCGGCAGGCGGTGCGCTTGTCGAAACAACGAGAAATCCGTGACCAATCTACAGTCTTCGAGCCGTAAACCACTGAAAATAGGCGATATTCAGGTCGCCAACCGGGTTTTTCTGGCACCCATGTCAGGCGTTACGGATGCACCTTTTCGACGCTTGGCGGCGTCCCTTGGGGCCGGTCTAGTCGTCTCGGAAATGACTGCCAGCGATGATCTCGCCAACGGTCGACCGATGTCCAGGCTGCGGTGTGAGGCCGCAGGCATAGGCCCGCATGTTGTTCAGCTCGCGGGCTGCGAAGCCAAGTGGATGGCCGAGGGCGCTCGCATCGCCGAAGCCGCCGGCGCCGAAATTATCGATATCAATATGGGCTGTCCCGCACGCCATGTGACGGGCGGACAGTCCGGCTCGGCATTGATGCGCGATCTTGATCACGCCGAGAGGTTGATCGAGGCGACAATATCGGCGGTGAAGGTGCCGGTGACGCTGAAGATGCGGCTCGGCTGGGACGACCGCTCTCTCAACGCGCCGGAATTGGCGCGCCGCGCAGAGGCGGCGGGTGTGCAGCTGATCTCGGTGCATGGTCGCACCCGCTGCCAGTTCTACAATGGCAACGCCGATTGGGCCGCAGTGCGTGCCGTCAGAGACGCCATTGGTATTCCGCTTGTGATCAACGGCGATATCACGTCGTTCGAGAAGGCTGTGGCCGCGCTCGAAACGTCCGGCGCCGATGCGGTGATGGTCGGCCGCGGCGCGCAGGGCCAACCATGGTTGCCGGGCCAAATCGGGCGCCGCATCGAAACCGGGGTTGTGGAATCCGCGCCGTCGTTGACGGAGCAGCTCAAATACATCCGCGCGCTCTATGATGAAGTTTGCAGGCATTACGGTCTGCGCATCGGCCTTCGTCATGCGCGCAAGCATCTCGGCTGGGCGTTGCAGATCGCGGCTCAGTACAGCCAAACACCGGCGGCCACGCTCAAGAGCTGGCGCGAGAGGATTCTCACGTCAGACAATCCGCATCTCGTGCACCGATCCCTGCAGGATGCTTATGACGATTTTGCGTGGAGCGCTGCTGCATGACATCGGCCGCGGAACATCGCAGACCCGTACCATCTGACGCCGACGCCATCCTCAACGCGTTGCCCAATCCTTTGCTGCTCGTAGCGCCCGATGGCAGGATCGTGGATGCGAATATGGCGGCCGAATCGTTTTTCGAGATTTCCGCGCAATTTCTGCAACGTCAGTCGTTGAAAGAACTGGTGCCTTTCGGAAGCCCGCTGCTGGCGCTGATCGATCAGGTGCGCTCAAGCGGCTCGCCGGTCAACGAATACAAGGTTGACCTGGGTACGCCACGGATTGGCGGCGATCGTCTGGTCGATCTTCACGTTGCGCCGCTCCCCGAGCGGCCCGGTCATATCGTCGTGATGTTGCAGGAGCGCACCATTGCCGACAAGATGGATCGCCAATTGACGCACCGGAGCGCGGCCCGTTCGGTGATCGCGCTGGCGGCGATGCTGGCGCATGAAATCAAGAACCCGCTGTCCGGCATCCGCGGTGCGGCACAGTTGCTAGAACAGGCAGCTTCGCCCGAAGACCGCATGCTGACACGGCTGATCTGCGATGAGGCGGATCGTATCGTCACGCTGGTCGATCGAATGGAAGTGTTCGGCGACGATCGGCCGGTGGCGCGCGGTCCGGTCAACATCCATTCGGTGCTCGATCACGTCAAACGGCTGGCGCAGTCGGGTTTTGCCCGCAGTGTCCGCTTCGTCGAAGACTACGATCCATCGCTGCCGCCGGTGCTCGCCAATCAGGACCAGTTGATCCAGGTGTTTCTTAATCTGGTGAAGAACGCCGCCGAGGCCGCGGCCGATCTCGGTAGCGACGCGGAAATTCAACTGACCACGGCCTTTCGTCCGGGCGTACGGCTGTCGGTGCCGGGCAAGAAATCACGGGTCTCGTTGCCGCTCGAGTTCTGCGTCAAGGACAACGGTCCCGGCGTGCCGGAGGACCTGTTGCCCAACCTGTTCGACCCGTTTGTCACAACCAAGCCGACGGGAAGCGGGCTCGGTCTGGCGCTGGTGGCCAAGATCGTCGGGGATCACGGTGGCATTATCGAATGCGAATCCCAGCCGCGAAAAACCACCTTTCGCGTGCTGCTACCGATGTTCAATTCGACAAAACATTTCGATCAAAGTGACCGCGATGGCGTTTCGGGGACGCCGTTGCATGCCTCACGGAACACAAGATGAGGAATGACGATGCCCGCAGGTAGTATACTTGTAGCTGACGACGATACAGCCATCCGCACGGTTCTCAATCAGGCGCTTTCGCGCGCCGGATACGAGGTGCGGCTGACTGGAAACGCGGCGACGTTGTGGCGTTGGGTGAGCCAAGGCGAGGGCGATCTGGTGATCACCGACGTGGTGATGCCCGACGAGAACGCGTTCGACCTCTTGCCGCGGATCAAGAAGATGCGGCCGAATCTTCCCGTGATCGTGATGAGCGCGCAAAACACCTTCATGACGGCGATCCGCGCCTCCGAGCGCGGTGCGTATGAATATCTGCCGAAGCCGTTCGACCTGAAGGAGTTGATCGCGATTGTCGGGCGCGCGCTGGCGGAGCCGAAGGAGCGGGTCGCCAACAATATCGACGAATCCGAATTCGACTCCATACCGCTGGTTGGCCGTTCGCCGGCGATGCAGGAAATCTACCGGGTGCTGGCGCGGCTGATGCAGACCGATCTCACCGTGATGATTTCCGGCGAGTCGGGGACCGGCAAGGAGCTGGTGGCGCGCGCGCTGCACGACTACGGCAAGCGCCGGAATGGGCCATTCGTTGCCGTCAATATGGCGGCCATCCCGCGCGATCTGATCGAGTCGGAACTGTTCGGCCATGAACGTGGGGCCTTCACTGGCGCCAATACGCGTGCCTCCGGCCGGTTCGAACAGGCTGAAGGCGGAACGCTCTTTCTCGACGAAATCGGCGACATGCCGATGGAGGCGCAGACCCGTTTATTGCGGGTGCTGCAGCAGGGCGAATACACCACCGTTGGCGGGCGCACGCCGATCAAGACTGACGTGCGCATTGTCGCGGCGAGCAACAAGGATCTGCGGATTTTGATTCAGCAGGGCCTGTTCCGGGAGGACCTGTTCTTCCGCCTCAACGTCGTGCCATTGCGGCTTCCGCCGCTGCGTGAGCGGATCGAGGATCTGCCCGATTTGATCCGGCATTTCTTCACGCTGGCCGAAAAGGACGGATTGCCGCCGAAGAAGCTCGATGCGCTCGCGCTGGAACGCATGAAGCAGCACCGCTGGCCCGGCAATGTGCGAGAACTGGAAAACCTCGCCCGCCGGCTGGCGGCCCTCTATCCGCAAGACGTGATCACCGGATCGGTCATCGACGGTGAATTGGCGCCTCCGGCGGTGACGTCGGGCGGCAGCGCGCACCACGGCATCGACAATCTCGGCGGCGCCGTCGAGACCTATCTATCGTCGCATTTTTCAGGTTTCCCCAACGGCGTGCCGCCCCCGGGTCTCTATCATCGCATCCTCAAGGAAATCGAGGTGCCGCTGCTCACCGCGGCGCTGGCAGCGACCCGCGGCAATCAGATCCGGGCGGCTGACCTCCTGGGCCTCAACCGCAATACCCTCCGCAAGAAGATCCGCGATCTGGACATTCAGGTCTATCGCAGCGGCAGTTGAGAGGCCGTGCGGGCCTGAAGCGGCGCGGCGGGCCACCCTGCCAGCGGGACGATACGCCGTGGAATTGTCGCAATTTGGCAACATTGTGATATGAATGCATCAGTCCGCCCTCGGACACCTGCTTTCAGTTCACCTTTTGCCGTTGCCGAATGACCAGCGTAGACACCTCGGCCGTACAGTTCGACTCGTCGCTCGCTGAACCCAAGGGATCGTCCCTGCGGAGGCTGCTGGCGCCGTTTGCGATCGGCTTGGCGCTGCTATTGGCCTTCCTGACCTTCGTGGTGCTCACGGGGTTGACCCGAATAGAGCCGACGCGCCAAGTCACCGTTTCCTTCATACTTATGAATGGCGCCACCATCCTGGTGCTGGTCGGCATCATTTTCCGCGAAGTCTGGCAGGTGATGCAGGCCAGGCGCCGGGGCCGCGCGGCGGCACGCCTGCATGTCCAGATCGTCAGCCTGTTCTCGGTGATCGCGGTGTTGCCGGCGGTGCTGGTGGCGGTCGTCGCCAATGTGACGATCGATCGCGGCCTCGATCGTTTGTTTTCAGGCCCGACGCGTGGCGTGATTCAAAATTCGCTGATTATTGCGCGCGCCTATATGCAGGGACACGCCCAGCTCATTCGTGGCGATATCCTGGGAATGGCCAACGACATTGCCCACGCGCGGCCATTGTTTGACCAGGATCGCCGATCCTTCCGCGAACTGCTGACGGCGAGCGCGGCCTCTCGCAACTTGCCGGGGGCGATGCTGATCGACAATGATCGCAATGTCCTGGAGACAGCGCAAACCGGCATTCCGCTTGCCTTCGCCGCGCCGCCGTCTGAACTCCTCGACAACGTCAACGAATCCGAGCCCGAGATCGCGGTGCTGCCCGAGGAGAACTACGTCGCGGCCGTGATCCGGCTGCGGGCCTTCAAGGATACTTTCCTCTATGTGGCCAGACAGCTCGACCCGCATGTCGTCGCTCAACTCAAGCAGACAGAGGCGAGCGTCGCCGAGTATGCCGAGATTGAATCGCGGCGCCTCGGCATCCAGGTGAATTTCGCGTTGATATTCGCGGTCATCGCGCTGACCATCCTGACGGCCTCCATTCTGATCGGGTTGAATTTCGCCAACTGGCTGGTCGCTCCGATACGGCGGCTGATGAGTGCCGCCAATATCGTCTCGACCGGCGACCTCCATGTGCAGGTCCCGGTGCTCCGCTCGGAGGGCGATCTGGCGCAACTCGGCGAGACCTTCAACAAGATGACGCAGGAGTTGCGTACCCAGCGCGACGAGTTGGTGAGCGCCAGCGACCTTATCGACAGCCGGCGCCGGTTCATCGAGGCCGTATTGTCGTCGGCGAGCGCGGGTATTATCGGCGTGGATGCCTCCGGCAGCGTCGGCATTCTCAATCGCTCCGCCGAAAAGCTGATCGGTCACGCGGAATCGGAGACGCTCGATCATCCGTTGTCGGATGTGCTGCCTGAGCTTGATGAAATGATGAAAATCGCCCGCGAGAGCACCCAGCGGCTGGTGCAGGGCCAGATCACGATCAATCGCGAGGGCCATGAGCGCAATCTTTCGGTGCGCGTCACCGCCGAGCAGACCAGCCAAACTCGCGACAGCTACATCATCACGCTTGACGACATCACGGAACTCGTTTCCGCGCAGCGGACCTCGGCATGGGCCGATGTGGCGCGCCGGATCGCGCACGAAATCAAGAATCCGCTGACCCCGATCCAGCTTTCGGCCGAACGCATTCGCCGCAAATTCGGCAAGGTGATCACCGAGGACAAGGCCGTGTTCGAGCAATGCACCGAGACGATCGTGCGTCAGGTCGACGACATCCGGCGGATGGTCGATGAGTTCTCGCGTTTCGCGCGGATGCCCAAGCCTGTGATCGAAGGGGAGGACGTCGCCGACACCGTGCGCCAGGCCGTGTTCCTGATGCGGGTTGGCCATCCCGACCTCGATATCGAAGCCGAGATCAGGGACGAGCCAATGCGGGCGCAGTTTGACCGCCGGCTGATTTCGCAGGCGCTGACCAACATCATCAAGAACGCAACCGAGGCGATCGAGGCCGTGGCTGCGAGTGAGCCCGGCAAAGGTCGCATTGATATTATTGCCGCGCGCGAAAACGATGACATCGTGATCGACGTCATCGACAACGGTATCGGCCTTCCCAAGGTGAGCCGCGCGCGTCTGCTGGAACCCTATGTGACGACCCGCGAGAAGGGCACCGGCCTTGGGTTGGCCATCGTCGGGCGCGTTCTGGAAGATCACGGCGGACGGATAGAGCTCAATGACGCTTCGGACATCCGCCCTGGTGCGCGGGGAGCATGGGTGCGGTTGCGATTTGCGGTGTCAGGTCACGCGCCGAACGTTGAAACGACGGTGTCGGCCCGCGAAACAAAACTCCCGGCACCTGAAACCACCGAGCCGGCAGAAGCGACCAACCAACAGACCAAAATCGAAGCCGCAACTGGTAACTGACAAGACAGGCGCGACCCATGGCAAGTGATATTTTGATTGTCGATGACGAAGCCGACATTCGCGATCTGGTCGCGGGGATTCTTGACGACGAGGGTTTCACCACGCGGACCGCGCGTGACAGTGATTCAGCGCTGGCGGAAATAGCCAATCGCCGCCCGAATCTGGTGTTTCTCGACATTTGGTTGCAAGGCAGCAAGCTCGACGGCTTGCAGTTGCTGGAGCAGATCAAGCGCGACCACGCGGATCTTCCGGTTGTGATGATCTCCGGCCACGGCAATATCGAAACGGCGGTCGCGGCCATCAAGCGGGGCGCCTACGACTTCATCGAGAAACCGTTCAAGTCCGACCGGCTTATTCTGGTGGCGACGCGCGCGCTGGAGACGTCGCGCCTCAAGCGCGAAGTGAAGGAGCTCAAGCAGCTTGCGCCGGCCGCGAGTACCTTGACCGGCCGCTCGGCTTGCATGAATCAGCTGCGTCAGACGATTGATCGGGCCGCCAAGGCCAATAGCCGCATTCTGATCGTGGGTCCCTCGGGCTCCGGCAAGGAACTGGCGGCGCGCACGCTGCATTATGCGTCAGGCCGTGCCGACGGACCCTTTGTCGTCATTAACGCCGCCGCAATTACGCCGGAGCGCATGGAAATCGAACTGTTCGGTGTCGAGCAATCCAACGGCGAACAGGCGCGAAAGGCAGGTGCGCTGGAGGAAGCCCACGGCGGCACCCTGTTCATCGACGAAATTGGCGACATGCCGCGCGAGACCCAGAATAAGATCTTGCGCGTGCTGGTGGATCAGACGTTCCAGCGGCACGGAGGCACCACCAAGGTCAGCGTCGACGTTCGCATCATTTCCTCGACCGCGCGCAATCTCGAAGAGGAGATCGCTGCGGGCCGGTTCCGGGAAGATCTCTATCACCGGTTATCGGTGGTGCCGATTCGTGTACCGCCCCTGTCGGAGCGCCGTGAGGACATTCCAGAATTGATCGACTATTTCATGGACCAGATCTCGGTTGCGACGGGTCTGCCGAAACGTCAGATCGGCCAGGACGCGATGGCGGTACTGCAGTCGCATGTCTGGCCTGGCAACGTCCGGCAGCTTCGCAACAATGTCGAGCGGGTGATGATCCTGGCCGGCGGTGGTCCGGAAGTCATCATCACGGCGGATATGCTGCCGCAGGACGTGGGCTCGATGGTGCCGGCCATGCCAACCAGCAACAACGGCGAACACATTATGGGCTTGCCACTCCGCGAGGCGCGGGAAGTGTTCGAGCGCGACTACCTGATGGCCCAGATCAGCCGCTTCTCCGGCAACATCTCTCGCACGGCGGAATTCGTCGGCATGGAACGCTCAGCCCTGCATCGCAAGCTGAAGGCGCTGGGCGTGGGTTGAGCGCCGGCCTTGCCGGCTTCCTCAATGGGTGATGAGAAATTTCGTCTCTTTCCGGGATTTTGCGGGGAATTGGGCATCTGTTCGGCGCCACTGACGCGCGAACTTGCTTGCCTAAAAACCAAGCCTGCCTTCTAATCGCGCTGTCGCGCTCCCCGGAGGGGGATCTCAGGGGTGCCGACAACCGGGGACGCCCCGACAGAGGGCGGCCCGGTTCAATAAAAAGAAGCAACAAGACTGCGGGATAACAACAATGGCGGCAGACCGCGCACAAAATCTACAGGACACCTTCCTTAATCACGTTCGAAAAACCAAAACGCCACTGACGATCTTTCTGGTCAATGGGGTAAAGCTGCAGGGAATTGTCACCTGGTTCGACAATTTTTGCCTGCTGCTGCGGCGCGACGGCCATTCGCAGCTTGTCTACAAGCACGCGATTTCAACCATCATGCCCGGCGCCCCGATCCAGTTGTTCGAAGGCGGCGAGGATGCGCCGGCTTGAGAGTGAACTGATTGGAACCCCGAAATCTTGATGGGGGTGCCGACCGTCCGCGGTCGGTAGCGGGCAAGCAAACCGGGCGGGTGATCGTCATCGGCCCATACCTGCGGATGCGCCGAGGCGATGCCGACGCGCAAACGGAATCCCATGCCATCCGTGGCTCCGAGGCGCGGCTGGAGGAGGCTGTGGGTCTCGCGCGCGCCATCGACCTGACCATCGCCGACGCCCTGATCGCCCCGGTTGGTCAGATCCGGCCCGCGACTTATCTTGGCAAGGGAAAGGTCGAGGAGATCGTCGGCCTGGTTACCGGTCACGAGATCGAACTCGTCGTGATGGACTGCGCGTTGTCGCCAATCCAACAGCGCAATCTCGAGAAGGCCTGGAATACCAAGGTGCTCGATCGGACCGGGCTGATCCTCGAGATCTTCGGCCGCCGCGCCAAGACCAAAGAGGGCGCGCTTCAAGTCGAACTCGCACATTTGAATTATCAACGCAGCCGCTTGGTGCGTTCGTGGACCCACCTGGAGCGCCAGCGCGGCGGTTTCGGGTTTATGGGCGGCCCCGGTGAAACCCAGATCGAGGCCGACCGCCGCCTGATCGGCGAGCGCATTACTCGCCTTGAGAACGAGCTCAAGAAGGTTCAGGCGACGCGGCGGTTGCATCGCGCCGGTCGGCAGCGGGTGCCTTACCGTGTCGTGGCGCTGGTCGGCTACACCAATGCCGGAAAGTCGACGTTGTTCAACCGGCTGACCCGTGCCGACGTTCAAGCCGCCGACATGCTGTTTGCAACGCTCGATCCGACGTTGCGGGCGCTCAGCCTGCCGCACGGCGGCAAAGCGATGTTGTCGGACACGGTCGGTTTCATCTCCAACCTGCCGACGCAGCTGGTGGCGGCGTTTCGCGCGACGCTGGAGGAAGTGCTGGAAGCCGACGTCATTCTCCATGTCCGCGACATCTCCCATGAAGACACCGATGCGCAGCAGCGCGACGTTGATACCGTGCTGCGCCAGCTTGGCATCGACCCCGATGCAGGAATGCGCAATCTCGGAGTCTGGAACAAGATCGATCGCTTCGACCCTGAGAGCCGCGAAAACTTGCGGAATATCGCCGCCCGCCGTCCGCCGGAGCACCCATGCTTGCTGGTTTCCGCTGAGACCGGGGAGGGGATCGACGCGCTGCTGGTGGCTATCGAAGAGCGGCTGGCCGTAACGCGCATGACGCTCGATCTGTCCATCGATGCCGCCGACGGTGCGGGCATCAGCTGGCTGCATCGCAATTCGGAAATTCTCAACAAGAAATTCCACAATGGGCGGTTCGATATGACCGTGCGCGTGGATCAAACCAAGCGCGACATCGTGGTCAACCGCTTCGATGCGATACCGCATACGATGTGAGACCTATTCCTTCTGCTTCGCCTCATCCCACAGCGCATCCATTTCCTTAAGCGATGCACCCTCGAGCGAGCGGCCCTGCGCCGCCAGCGCGCGCTCGATGTAACCAAAGCGGCGTTCAAATTTCACGTTGGTACCGCGCAGAGCCAATTCCGGATCGACGCCGGTATGCCGCGCCAAATTGACCAGCGCGAACAACAGATCGCCGGTTTCTTCAGCGAGTTCGCCGGCCTCGCCACGATCGAGCGCTGCCTCTATTTCGTCTGCTTCCTCGCGAATTTTGCGCAACACCGCGCGTGGGTCGTTCCAGTCGAAGCCGACGCTTGAGGCCTTGCGCTGAAGCTCCATGGCGCGCGCAAGCGCCGGCTGACCGGATTTCACGCCTGCCAACAGCGATTTGTGAGAGGGGTCCTCCGCTGGCCGCCGCGCCGCGCGTTCGGCCTTTTCTTCGCTCTTGATCCGCTCCCACGCGCCCTTGACGTCCGATGGTGTCAATCGCCCGTCCTTGTCGACAAAGACATGCGGATGCCGGCGGATCATCTTGCGGGAGATCGCCTCGACCACATCGCCGAACGCAAACGCATTCTGTTCCTCTGCCATGCGGGCGTGGAACACGACCTGGAGCAGGAGATCGCCGAGTTCCTCACGCAGGTCATCGAGATCGCCGCGCGCAATCGCGTCGGCGACTTCATAGGCTTCCTCGATGGTGTAAGGCGCGATCGTCGCAAAATTCTGTTCGAGATCCCAGGGGCAGCCGCTGCCGGGCGTTCGCAACGCCGCCATGATGTCGAGCAGGCGGGAAATATCGCGGGAAGGGGTCATGATGCACCGGGCCCTTGGAAGGTCATCAGGCCTGTATGCCGCAAGACGCCCATCCATCCCAGCAAAACGAACGAATAGCTCGTGATTTCCACCGGCAGGCAGAGAAAACGGCCGACAGCAATAATTTGAAGCGGCCTCCCTGCGCGGTAGCAATCGGGGCTGATGCTTCAAGGCGCCGGCGGAAAATCCTCCGGCCTCAATTCGATCGGCGAACCATGGGGCGTGCGGTCGGCGGCATGGTCCCAAGCGTCGCGGTAGCGATGCTGGGCTTCGAAGGTTGCGAGACCCTTCGCCGCGACCAGTTTCTCCAGTGTCGCGAGCCAATGCCGGTAATAGGTCTTGCCATCGTCGGGGTCGCCGCGCGCCTGTGCGCGCTTGATTTCACCGGCAAGCGTCGCCGCCCACTCGTTCCAGGTGAACAGGCCGCGCTCATGAAGCGTGAGCGCCATTGCAAAGGCCTGCGCTTCCCAGGGCTCGCGGAATACCGGCCCTTCGTCGTCGCGGGGGATATCAGGCAGAGCGTTGGTTGCACGCATCGCGGCAGCGTCGTTCATGCCGGCTCCAGATAGGGTTCGAATGCGTCGATGGATATCTTGACTGTGGGGTCGGCGTCCGGACCCCACAGTTCGGTCCCGTCGAACACAACGGTGTAGAGCCACTGCGGATTCTCGCCGGCTTCCATCGCAGCCGTGTCGGGAAAGACGCTGCAGCCGAGGTTACGCTCGACCACGCCGACATGGCCGCGCGTGTAACGCGGCAGCCGCGTGTGCGTTGCCGGATGCATATTCTTCGCACGGACGCGATCGCCCGGTTTGAACCTGGCCGGCGCGGGCGCCTTGCGGCCGAACTTGCCGCGCACCATCACACGCTCGACGTCGTCGGTTGTGAACTTGCCGTGTTTGAGAGGCTTGGCGGGTTCCTTCGCGTGACCGGCCGCGACCTCGGAGGCTGCGATGTAGCCCTTGTCGACCAGCAGATCTTCGAGACCAAGCAACCATTTTCGGTAATACGAACTCGCCAGATAGACGGCAGGCGGCAACGCCTCCCGATAGAAGCGGGAGGTATCGATATTGAATGCGCCGGCCGCACCCATGGCACGGACCATCGCCAGGACACGACCTTCCCACTTGGCGTGAAACATCGGCTCGTTCGGCTCGGCTTCGACCTTGCCGAAGCCGTCCATGCCGCCCATGTCATGAACGCCATTCACGACGGCGCGCCTGGCGTCTTGGGGAAGCCGGTGCCGATCATCGAGTCCCGTGTCACAAGCTCCGCGAGCTGTTGCTCGTCCCAGCCATCGGTGCCTTCGGGGCGCATCGGCAGCACCAGGAAGCGGGTCTCGGCGGTCGAATCCCAGACTCTTATCTCGGTTTCCCTCGGCAGGCTCACGCCAAAATCCGCCAGCACGCCGCGTGGGTCCTTGACCGCCCGCGATCGGTAGGGAGCGGCCTTGTACCAGACCGGAGGCAGCCCCAGCATTTCCCAGGGATAGCAGGAGCACAGCGTGCACACGACCATGTTGTGACGCCCAGGCGTGTTCTCGACGGCAACGAGATGATCGCCGACCCGGCTGACGTGGCCGAGCGTGGCCACGGCTTTGGTGGCGTCCTCCAGCAGGGACCGCTTGAAAGCCGGATCAGACCACGCCTTGGCGACAACCTGCGCGCCGTTGTGGGGGCCGATCTTGGTTTCATAGGCCTGGATGATGGCATCGAGCGCGGCCGGATCGACATAACCTTTCTCGGTCAGGATGGTTTCGAGCGCCCGCACGCGCAATTCGGTCTCGGACAGTTCCGAGTGGTCGTCGTGATGGTGATGATGATCATGTTCGGTCATGGCTGGAAAGATAAACGCAATGTCCGGTCCGTGTCGAGGGTGGCCTCACGACGCGGCTTTGTGCCATCGTCTTCTAAAGCGCGGCTTTTTCGCACGTTCCAGCCGGTCAGGATTTTCGTAGAGCTGGGGAGGGGGTCCGTTGACACCAGGCCGTCTTGTCTGATCCTTTCACGCAACGAACAAAATGGGGAAGGCCTCTGCGATGCGAGGAAAAGTAGCTCTCGAGGAGCATTTCGCGATCGAGGAAACGGTTCAGGACAGCGCCGGGTTTTCGCCCGAGGCCGACTGGCCTGAACTGAAGGCCCGACTGCTCGATATCCAGGACCGCCGCCTGCGGGAGATGGATGCACACGGCATCGAGGTGATGCTTCTTTCCCTCAACGCTCCGGCCGTCCAGGCGATACCCGATCGAAACAAGGCCAGCGAGATATCGCGTCGCTCGAACGACTTTCTGGCCGAACAGATTCAGCGCCAGCCGAAGCGATTTGGAGGGCTGGCGGCGCTGCCGATGCAAACCCCTGACCTCGCGGCTCGCGAGCTCGAACGGTGTGTGCGCCAACTGGGGTTCTGCGGCGCGCTCGTGAACGGCTTCAGCCAGGTCGCCGACAGCGACGCCGGCATCTACTATGACCTCAAGGCCTATTGGCCGTTTTGGGCAGAGGTCGAACGGCTGGACGTGCCGTTCTATCTTCATCCACGAAATCCGCTTCCAAAAGATTCCGCCATATACGACGGTCACCGCTGGCTGTTGGGACCGTCCTGGGCGTTCGGGCAGGAAACGGCCGTTCACGCGCTTAGACTGATGGGGTCGGGGTTGTTCGACGCCTATCCGCGGCTGAACGTTATCATCGGCCACATGGGCGAGGGGCTACCCTATTCCATGTGGCGGATCGACAACCACAACAAGTGGATGCGTGTCCAAAACCGGTATCCCGCCAAGCGCAAGATCGCCGACTATTTCCGCGAGAATTTCTACATCACGACATCGGGGAATTTCCGGACCCAGACCTTGATCGATGCCATGCTGGAAATCGGCGCCGATCGAATTCTGTTCTCGACGGATTGGCCGTTCGAGAATATCGACCATGCGTCCGACTGGTTCGATGCGGCGCCGATCGCCGAAGCGGATCGTCACAAGATCGGCCGCGACAATGCAAGGGCGCTGTTCAAGCTCGATCAACCCGCCAAATAAGTCTGCCAGAGAGCGGGACGGTCACCAAATCAGGGGAGGATGCCATGAGTTCACAACCCGAAATCGACGTTCACGAAGAGTTGGCAGGTGCGGCCGTCACTCCCTTGCACAAGATGCTGGGTGTTTTGATTACGCTCATCACCCTGTTTGACGGTTACGACACCTTCAATCCGGCCTATGTCATTCACTACGTGGTGCAGCCGTGGGGATTGCTTCCCAGTCAGGCGGGGCTTTTGGTGAGCTCGGGTCTGGTCGGGTTTCTGTTCGGTGCGATGGGTCATGGCGTGGCGGCGGATCGCTACGGGCGGAGAAACACGCTTCTGGCCGGCCTCTGGATCGTCAACATCCTCACGCTCCTGACTGCTATTTTCGCCACCAATTTCGTCAGCTTCTGCATCCTGAGGTTTCTCACAGGACTTGGCCTCGGCATTCTTTTGCCGCTCGGCACCACCTACATCAATGAACTTGCGCCACAGCGCCTCAGCAACAGCTTCTCGCTGTGGGGCGTGACGCTCGGCTGGTCGCTCGGCGGTGTATTTGCAAGCCTGGTTGGCGTATTCCTGACGCCGCAATATGGCTGGCAAATTCTCTATTACGTAGGCCTGTTGTCGATACCCCTTACATTGGTCGTGCACGTCGTTTTGCCGGAGAGCCCCAAATTCCTGGCCGCGCGTGGGCGTATGGAGGAGTTGCGCGGCCTGCTGTCGCGGCTTCGCCCGGAACGGGCGGCGGCCTACCAGAGCGCCTCATTCCGGGCTGTGGAAAAATCTACGCGGCAAAATCCGATCGCAGCGCTGTTGGCACCGCGATATCGCCGTGTCTCGGTGACGATCTGGCTCACCGCGTTTCTCAGCCTGTTTGCGATCTTTGGCCTCACCGGGTGGATTCCGACCGTCATGCTCAAACGCGGCGAAACCTTTGCGGCTTCCTTTGGCTTTGGCGCGCTGATGCAGGCTGCCTCCTTTGTCGGCGGGCTTACGCTTGCAACGCTCGCCGATCGTGGATTTGCCAGTACGCCGCGGTTGCTTCGCATATGGTGGGCGGTGGGTAGCATCGCGGTGAGTGCGCTGGTGTTCGTCAATGGACACGGGTTCAACCTGGCGCTCGTGGCGATCGCGGGCTTTTGCATCATCGGTGCCCAGCACGTCCTCAACAACTTCACCGCCAATTCCTACGAAACGGGCTTTCGGGCCAGCGGTGTCGGCATGGAATTGGGAGTGGGGCGCGTCGGCGCCATTCTCGGACCCTATGTCATCGGCCTGCTGCAGCAGACGACCGGAGGGCCGGAGGCGGTGTTTTGGGCAATCGGCGGAGCTGCGATCGTCGCCGCCGTGGTGATTGGATCACTTACGTTGCGGGGCGGTGCGACTGATGTCGCGATCGCGCCCGCAGAGTAAGCATGAGGGCGTGGGGGCGGCGAGAATTGCGCCGGCTGAAACAATCGGGGAGCAACAGGAATGAAGACTGCCATGGAGTTGAAGAACGGTTTAGAGGGCGAGCGGCTGCAAGGCCAGGTATTGCTGTTGGTGCGCCTGCTGCTGGCACCATTGTTCATCTATAGCGGAATTGGAAAGATGCTCGCATTTGGGCTTACCGCATCGCGTCTGCCGGGCGGCGAGGGCGGGCTTGGCAGTTTCATGGCGGCGGGATCGATCGCCGTCGAATTGGGCTGTGCAGCAGCCGTCATCCTCGGGATTTGGACACGGTGGGCGGCAATCATTCTGATCGCCTTCACGATCGCGGCTACCCTGATGTTCCATCAATTCTGGGCTGTTCCCGCACCGCAAGTTCAGGGCCAGACCATCCATTTCCTTAAGAACCTCGGCCTGATCGGCGCCTTCGCCATGATCGCGGTCTTTGGCGCAGGGTCTTATTCGCTGGACGCGAGGCGGGAGATAAAATCGAAGTCCCAATAACGATCAAATCCAGAAACGCACCGATGCGCGAGAAGTTAGGCGAGGATATCGCGTTGGACTGAAAGCCATACCGGGAGCGGGCCTTGACGACGATTAATTGCGATATGGGCGAAGCGTTCAGCCTCTACCGGATGGGCGACGACGAAGCGCTCATGCCGCTCATTTCGGTGGCAAATGTCGCGTGTGGATTCCACGCATCCGACTTCAACCATATGCGCAAGACAGTTCGGCTGGCCAAGCAGCACCACGTCAAGGTCGGCGCTCATCCGTCGCTTCCGGATCTTCAGGGCTTCGGCCGCCGCGAGATGAAAATGTCACGGGACGAATTGGCCAATTGCATCATTTATCAGGTCGGGGCGCTCAGGGGCTTCCTTGAGGCCGAGGATGTGGCGCTTAACCACATCAAGCCCCATGGCTCGCTCTATGGCATGGCGGCACGGAGCGATGCCGTGGCCCACGCCATCTGCGATGCCGCGGATGTCTTCAAAACTCCGCTGATGGGGATGATCGGGACGCAGCACGAGATCGTGTACCGGTCCCGCGGCCATGCCTTCATCGCCGAGTATTATGCCGATCTCGACTATGACGACGACGGCAGTCTGATCATCACACGCGAGCATAAAGCCGTTGACCCGGCTGACGTTGCTTTCCGCTGTTTGCGCGCCATCGCCGAAGGCAAGACCAGGAGCATCCATGGTCGGGACGTCCCCGTTCGCGCCGATTCGATTTGTGTTCATTCGGATACGCCGAACGCCGTTGAAGTGGCCCGCGCCGTGCGAGACGCGCTGACGTCTCGCCGTCAATAATTGCGGGTGTATTGCGGGAGACAAGGCGCGCAGCTGAAAAACAGCTTCCGCTTTTCCCGATAACTTACGCTATCGTTGCCGAAAATGGCGGGCAGGGAGACAGCGTGGTGGCCGATTTTGTGACGATCGAAAAGGGCCTTGGTCCGGAGGGCCGCATTGCCGTGGTGCGGTTTGACCGCGGCGACGGCATCAATGCGCTGTCGCCGGAAGCGATGCGTCAGCTCACCCAAGCAGCGCGCAGCTTCGAGGACGACGGCAACACCTCGGTTGTGGTGCTCACCGGCGGACCCAGGGCGTTCAGCGCGGGCTTCGATCTGAAGGACCCCGAAGGCCGTTCGCGCAAATCCATGGACCTCGGCTCGCTGCGCCGGCACCTAAAACTCGGACCGCGGCTGAGCCGCGCCTGGCAGGAGATGGAGCAAATCACCATCGGTGCCATTGAAGGCTTTTGCATCGGCGGCGGCGTAGCGCTCGCGGTGGCGCTGGATTTTCGCGTGATGGCCCGCGACGCCCATCTACGGGTGCCTGAGATCGGGCTCGGCATGAATATGAGCTGGCAGAGCATCCCGCGCATGCTGCATTTGATGGGACCGGCCCGCACCAAACAAGCCGTGATCCTGGCGGACCAGCGCATCGGCGCCACCGAGGCCTACGCGTGGGGCCTGGTGGAGGAGGTCGCCGATCCCGGCACGGCTTTCGACGCTGCGATGACGCTCGCCGCAAAGATGGCAGCGCAGCCGCCGTTGTCGGTCGCCATGACCAAGCTGACGGTCAATCGTCTCACGCACGCGCTCGACGATCTCGCCAGCCACATGGACGTCGACCAGTTCGCGCTGGCGAGCCTGACCGAGGATCACAAGGAAGGCGTCGCGGCCTTCCTCGAGCGGCGCAAGCCGCGCTTTAGGGGTCGGTAGGATTGTAGCGCTCAACACCAAACGGCATTGGGTCAAATTCGTAAGTAGCTGAAAATGCCTCCGAAAATGCAATCGGTAATTGGGTGAATTTTGCCCGAGATTTCCAAAAAGCTGTAAAAGGGTTGGGCCGGGACCAACCCGTGGGGGTGAGGTTGCTGTTTCGATATCTTCATGACGATGCGTTTCTAGCTTTTTCGCGGGAACACAAGCACCTGTACGCGGTCTGCTTGTTGGAGCTCTACGACCGTTATTTCAATGGAGCTCCGGCGTTCCCTACGCCACAGGAAGTCACGCATTCCGTTTATGACACCATGCGAGCGAACCCTTCGCTCTGGAGCGAGGCCGACGACTTTGGTGAGCCGCTGCCCGAAGTGATTTCGGCCGGTCGCCGACGGATCAAACGAGCTTCAGCAAGCAAAACAGAAACGGCCGACAAGGCTTTGCTCATCGCGCGCCAGATCTACGCTCGGCTGATCGCTTGGGGTTGGCTCGAAGAGGAAGAGTATGGCCTGCGCGTCACCGTCGACATGGCGATGGGGCCACTTTTGGTGATCCAACGATTGGCGAGTTTGAACAAGGACGTCTCCCAAAGGTTCGGGGGCTTAATCGTCACGGTCCGTCTAAATCTAGAAGCGGTCGAGAAGCTCAGCGCACAAAACGTCGATCGAAAACAACGTGCGGTGGCGCTCGCCTTGAGAGAGGCCCGGAATCAGGTCGATCAGTTCACGAAGAGCCTGAGGGCCATCCTGTCTGACCTCAAGCGCATCCGGAGTACGGTTATGGAATCCAAGACGGTGGGCGACCGCTTGGAGGCTTTTTTTCAAGAGTTCGTTGAGCAGCTTCTGCTGAAGGATTTCGAGTCCATCCTGACCGTCAATCACCCGTACCGGTTCAGGGATGAAATCGTGGATCTTGCCAGAAGGATAGCCCAAACTCCGACGACGATGCAGGTCTTGTCCGAGGAATACGTTGCCGCGAGCATTTCTTCTTCCATGGCCGAGGCGGCTCTCGATGTCGAGGGAGATCTGTTGTCGATCGAAAGCACGTTCGGTCAGATCGGTGAGATGTTCGAACGGATCGAACTGTTTCGTCGACAATTGGAGGCGCGGGTCCGCAATACGATAAAATACGCCGAACGCGGCACTCACGGACTGGTTGGAAGAGCCGGCGATTTGGTGCGCCGACTGGATGGACTCCTGGGGCGCGGAAGACACCCGACTGCGACGATCGAGTGGAGCCTGGAGCCGCTACGGAGTCCGTGGTCCGAATTCCACCATGCTCCCAGTCGGGAGCCGCGCAAGCCGTTGATCGCGCAGCCACTCGCAGATAGACCTACCGATCCACTCTACGAACTTCGAAAACAACTTCGATTGCAATACATCGCAAGGATTTCGCCTGGGCCGGCCAAAGTTCGCAATTTCCTAGAGAAACACGTGCCTTCGGCCGGCACCAAGGAGGCCCGCTTCTTCTCCTTGGAGACGGTGGATGACTTTCTCGCGTTTGACGCCGCGCGCCGGTTCGCTTTGACCGCGGAGGTGCCGCCGGAGCTAGCACGGTATTTCGTGCTCGAGTTCGCACCGGACTCGCCGCCGCACGACAGCGAATGGTTGCGTTGCTCCAACTTCGTCGTCAAGCGGCACGGCCCCGTCGGAGTGAGGCCGAAGCATGCTTAGTGAATTCGAAGCCATTGAACGCACGTTGGGAATGGAAAAGGCCTCTGATCTCCGCAAGGCCATCCATTTTCTGCTGAGACGTCAGTTCGTCTTCGCCGGGGATCCGAGGACTGGTACCGTCTTCAACATCCTCATGGATAGCCGGTTCAAATCAGTGATCGACGGATTTTTCGACAGTTGCGGGTACCGGGTCCATCGCGATGCCGAAGCTCAGTGGGCGGGCATAACCGCCTTGGGAGAGGACGTTCCGCTACCCAGGATGAAGCTCGACGAAACGATCGTTATTCTTGTGCTGGCTGCCCACTGGCAGGACGAAGTCAACGTCGGTGCGGTAGAGGATCGGGCTATCGTAATAACCACCTTGAACACTCTCTTCGACCGCTACAAGGATATGGTCCAGTCCAACGGTTCAAGTTCGATATCTTTGACAAGATTCAGGGAAATCTTGAAGGAGGCCTCCCAGCGCGGCCTCGTCGATGTTGGAGACGTCGATGCGGAGGCACAGGATGCCGAAGTCGCCATACGCCCAATGATCAAGCTAATCAGCGGCGCCGACGCGCTGCAGCGGATAGAACGTTTCGTTCGATCCCAGGAAGCAGGTCTTTCGGTCGCAGGTGGAGACGACGAATGATGGAGCTTCGCCACATTGCGATGGTCAATTGGCACTTGTTTGACGTTGAGGACATCGAGGTTACGGGGCACGCCGGTGTCTTCGGAGAAAATCGCTCCGGCAAATCCACGATTCTCGACATGGCCCAGGTAGTTCTGACGGGCGGAAATCGCAACCTTCAGCGCCTCAATGCCGTGGCCGGCGACAAAGGCAGGAGCCGGAGCGCCTCGAAACGGAGCGTCGTCGATTATTGTCTGGGTACCTTGGGCGAGGACCAACGCAAACGGGAGCAGGCCAGAACGTACATCTGTCTCGGCTTCTCAGATACGGAGGGGAAACGTCCTTCGGTTTCGATCGGCATGGCGATCGAAGCTCGTCGCTCCGAAAGCAATGAAACAATTCTGGCCCGGTTCGTCGTTACGGGAAAAATCCTGACGACCACCGACTTCATCGAACTCCGGGAAGGCAAAAGGTTTTCGGCCGAATGGGACGGGGTGCGCAATCGCATCATATCCAGCGTCGGGCAGGAGCATTTCGTCAATCACCGCGACAAGGCGATCGACTACGTTCGAGAATACATGCGCCGCCTGGTCCCTCACGCGTCGGTGGTCGGAGAGCAGAACGCTAACTCGCTTCAAAAGGCGGTGGTCAACGCGATGACGCTCGATCACGACCAGACCGCCACTGAGTTCGTCCGCAACTACATTCTCGAAAAGAACAACATGAAGGTCGGCGAGTTGCGGGAATCGATCCGCACTTATCGCAATATCAACGACACCATCAAGACGATGCGCCAGAAGCTCGATGCCCTCATTGCCTTGCGCGCGATCATCGATGATCTTTCGGCCGCGCACGAACGCCGGGCCTGCGAACAGTGGATATCCAAGCGCGGCAACTGGTTCGCTGCGCGAGCCGCCTACCACGCGCTACTCGAGAGGAATCTCGAAGAAGCTGCCAAACGAGACGCTGCTAGGGCAGAACTGGATTTTCTCGACGAAGAGCTCAGGGGAATCGATGCAGAGATCCGGCGTCTCGACATTGCAATCGCCGAACATGACCTGAAGAGCGGCCGAAAAACACTCGTTCAATCCCTTACCTCAGTGGTGCAGGTCGCAGAGCGTGCTGTCGGCGAATTCGCGCGCAGAGTGGAAACCGTTCGGGCGCTCCAGCCGCTAAGCGCTATGAAGGGGTTTGGCTTCGACGAATTCATGCCCCTGATCTCGAGTTTGACGCGGACGGCGAAGGACGCGTCGATTGAGCGGTCAGGTGCAACGCTACTCGATGCCGAGTCCAGGCTACTGTCGGCGGACCGAATACTACTCGAAAAGGTGGACGAAGCACGCCGGAGACTCATACGCCAATCGGAAGACGAAAAGGCGAAATCGCAACAAATCAACGATCGCCTCAAACTGCACTCCAGCGGCGGAGGGGCAGTACATTTGGATCAAGCCACGCTTCACTTGTGTCAGAAGCTGCGACTAGCCGGTATGGCGCCCCGGGTTCTGTGCGACTTAGTCGAGGTTTCGGACACGTCGTGGATGGCGGCCGCCGAAGGCCTTCTTGGCCGGGATCGGGAGGCCGTCTTCGTCGACCGATCCGACATCGGGCGAGCTACAGCGCTCTTCAAGGAGGGGAGACGTGAGTTTCGTGGCGCTTCGCTGGTCAGCTTAAACAAGCTCGATCCGCTGAAGGCTACTCCCCAAACCGGCACGTTTCCATCTCTGTTCAAATCCGAAGATGCCGACGCATTGGCCTTCATCGCCAGGAGGCACGGGTCGGTCCGCCTTGCCGACACGATCGGCCAGTTCAACGAGCCTGGTCGAGCTATCATGAAGGACGGTCTGTACGACGACGGATTGGTTCGAACGCACCGGGCCGCGGATCCGTCGACCTTCAAGATAGGCAAGGCGGCACAGGCGAGGGCGCTGCGCGACATGGCAGAAATGGCCGAGCAACTAATCGAGACTGCGGCCAAGTCCGATGCCGCTGCGAAGCTTGCGGATTCCGCCCACGTACAACTTCGTCGCTTTTTCGACGAGCAGCTTCCCACGTTCCGGGGCATTGCCGCTGATTACGCCAAGTCCTCGAGGGAAAAGAACGAGGTCGAGCAGCGAATCGCGTCGTTAGACGGAAAGGGAGATGGCGGCTTAAGAAACAAGCGGCAAGTCCAGCGCGATCTCAGACGCAATCGCGAAGACCAACGGAAGACCCAGCAGGTGGTGTTGAACAATCACCTGATTGAGTCCGAAACCACAAAACGCACGCTGGAGGGAGGCGAAAACATTCCAGGTTCGAGGCTCGCCATGCGGGTAACTTGGCCGTTGTATCGACAGTTTGTGTCTCTCTACGACCAGCGGGCCGGTCGGAGCGCCTATCGGAAACGCTTCGATGCGATTTCGAAGAGAAGCGAGGCCGATCGGCATCGCACATTAGCGGAGACCTCCGGGAAGGCTGCGGAGGCCGCGGAATCCGACCGCGTCAAGATCGAGCGTCTGGTGCGACAATGCCTCGGAGACTATTTTGAGAGGTTCGGCGTCGTGTCTCAGGTTGGAACCGAAAGCGAACCGCTACGCGAGGTTAGGCCGTGGATGAACGCGCTTGTCCAGGAAATGGAAACGAACGAACTGCGGAAATACGAACGACAGGCTCGCGAGGCCGCCGACAAGGCCGCAACGTTGCTCCGGGGTGAATTCATCAACGCGCTGACCTCCAGAATTAGCAAGATGGAGCGAGAATTGACCGCGATGAACCGCGGCTTGGCGGATCATCCGTTCCATAATGAGAAGTATTCATTTCATCACACGCGACTGGCCGAATTCCAGCCCATCCTAAAGATCATCGAGATTGGCAAAACCTCGCCTGAGGCCCTCGACATGTTGTTCAAGGGCGATCAGGTGTCAGAAGATTTCCCCCATCGCGACACCTTGGAGGAGATCGAGTCCTTGCTGGAGGATCCCAGCAAGGACTTCAGTGTGTTCGAGGATTATCGCAACTTCTTCACCTTCGAAATTCATATGCAGGACATAGTAAGCGGCCGAACAACTAGATGGGAGACGCGTCGCGGAACCGGCTCCGGCGCTGAGCAGCAGGTCCCGATCTACGTGGCGATCGGAGCCTCCTTAGCTTCGGTCTACGGAAGCGCTAACGCCGTTGCGGGACGCCCTTCCGGTATGTCCCTAGCTATTTTTGACGAGGCTTTCTCGAAACTAGACGGCAAGAACCAGCGTCAAATGATGAGCTTCTACAAGAAGCTTGGTCTTCAAATCATCATTGCGGCACCCAACGAAAAACGCATCGCGGTCCTCGAACACATCGACTCTGTCGTCGAAGTCGATCGGATAGGAGAGGGCGCCCGCGCAACGGTTGTTCAGTTGAAGGAGCGGGCCCGCAACGAACTGCGGGCCATGGACCCAGATATCTTGTCGGACGCCGAGCTCGCGAAGAAGATGGCTGCCGAATAACATGTCGCGACGTTTCACAAGCGCAAGGGGCCTCATGACCGATCTTCTGGATCGGCATGAGGCCGGGACAGTCAGCCCAATCGGCTATCCCGACTACGCGTCATTCTCTGACGTCAGTGAAATGGACAGGTTTGCGCAAGAACTCGGCGAAGCGGAACGGTCGAGAGCCGTCAAGATCGCGAAGGGGCGCGGGCGCAACAGCGACCAGATCGCGCACGTGAGACTCGAGGACGCTTCGCGCCTCTACGTATTCCTGGGTCGTCGACCAGCCAGAGAACTCGCCGATGAAGCTGCCAGCCGGCTAATGAACGGTCTGGATCTCCCTGCCGAATTCGAGGCCGCCGCAGCATCGCTACTCGCCGCGTGGAGCAGGGGGCGGTCTTGGCAGGGTTTCTCGCTTGATGACGTCGATCGTCTGCGGCCGGCGTTCACCTTAGCGAAGGCGATCCTGGAACGCAGACATCAAGGTATAGACTACCGTACATTTTCTCGAAGGATCGCTGGCGACAGTAAAGCCCTTGAGAGACTAGAAGGACCAGTTGTCCGGCTTCTCGGGTCGACGTTGGAGCTGCCGCCGAACGCGCGCCCGAGAGATGCGTTGCGGACGTTGGGCCTCGAAAAATTCGCACCACCGATGCTCTTATCAGGCCGCATCGACTTCGATACAGCAGAACTGTCAGCTACGGCACCTCTGTATTTTGGGATACCGCCGGCTGAAGCCGTCCGCGTCCGATTTCAGCAGAAACCACGATACCTATTGACCATCGAGAACTTTGCCAGCTTCAACCGCCACGTCGCGGAGGCAGATCCAGAGCGTGTTGGAGTGACTATCTACGTCGGTGGATACCCCTCCTTGGCAACCCAGGAAGCTCTGCGATCGCTCGGCGCTGGAGTGCCAGACGACGTGTGCATCTTCCACTGGTCCGATATCGACCCGGACGGAACCTGGATATTCCGCACGATCGAGAGGGCGGTCGGCAAGCCGCTGAGGCCTCATCTGATGTCGGCCGAGCTCGCAGAGAAGTTCGGAAAGTCGCCCTTAGAGGCGGTTCGACCTTCCGTTGCTTCCGAAGGATCGGCCATTTCGCCGCTTGTGGCCTACCTGCAGCGCGATGACGCCAAATGGCTGGAGCAAGAGGAACTGGATCCTGTAATTCCCCAAGTTAGGTAGGATGCACGCCCCTGGGCTAGATAGGCATCGCCGCAATTCTTCAAGGAAGGGGGCTGATAACTGGCCAATACAGGAATCGTCTGAGCCGCGAATGCAGGATTGCGTCGAACGCCACAAGGATCGAGGGAAAGAAGCCTCGGCCTGAAAGCCGAGATTCGCATAAGGTATATTATGGAATATTTAGGGCGATGTTACACTTGCCGTATCTAGTAGTAAAATCAGATACTTAGCTGACTTAATTTGAACTGTTCACTGGGAACCGACTCCCAGCCGACTGCATATTAGGTTCGGAAGTGCTGAACCCTGCGGATTAGGACCCGTAAGCACAGGAGATGGTGTCATGCTGCGTCGTCGTTTCAAACAGACCCAATCCCTTGAAGAACTCCTTTCCGGAGAAGCCAGGCGTCTACGAACCGAAGCCAAGTTGCTTCCACCTGGCGCTGCACGCGATGAGCTAATTCGCAAAGCCCAGCAGGCCGAGACCGGCTCCCATATGACCGAGTGGCTAACATCCCCGGGGCTTCGCCCTCCCGAGTGATCACTTAGGCTTTCGCGGCTTCACGACGGCCGTGAACGCCTTGTCCGCCTTGGGCGTCTTCATCAGTCTCCGCGGCCTTGGCGGCCCCTAGGCGCTGGTATTGCTCTGCTCCGCTTTGATCTTGTCACCGATTACCTTCTCGAAGCGCAGGGCGCGCCGTCGCGGGTCACCGGATGGCGCGGTTTTCGTTGGAAATTCCCACCCAAAAAGCGGGTCGCGGAAGGCCTTGGTATTTTCGCTGAAAGCGGGCAATAAGCCGCCGGGACGGCTGATGACCCGGCGGCGCCGGGTCCGTAGGATGCAATCTATAAGAACATTCAGGGAGACGATCGATGGGTTTTTCGCGACGCACGGTATTGAAGGCATCGGCAGCCTCGGCGGTGATGGGCGGCGTCGGCGCGCCGTTTGTGGCGCGGGCCCAGCAGGCCGAATTCACCTACAAATTCGCCAACAACCTGCCGGATTCGCACCCCCTGAACATCCGCTCCAAGGAAATGGCCGCGGCGATCAAGACCGAGACCAATGGCCGCTTCGACCTGCAGATTTTCCCGAATAACCAGCTCGGCGCCGACACCGACGTGTTGAGTCAGCTCCGTTCCGGGGGCGTCGAGTTTTTTACCATGTCGGGCCTTATCCTGGCGACGCTGGTGCCGGCCGCCTCGATCAACGGAATGGGTTTTGCTTTTCCTGACTATCCCACAGTCTGGAAAGCCATGGATGGTGATCTCGGGGCCTTTGTGCGCAGGGAGGTTGCCAAGGCCAATATCGTGGCGTTCGAAAAGATTTGGGACAATGGCTTCCGGCAGACCACCTCCTCGACCAGGCCCATCAACGGACCCGGCGACTACAAGGGCTTCAAAATCCGTGTGCCGGTTTCGCCGCTGTGGACCTCGATGTTCAAGGCGTTTGACGCGGCCCCTGCTTCGATCAATTTCAACGAAGTCTATTCCGCGCTCCAGACCAAGATCGTCGAAGGCCAGGAAAATCCGCTGGCATTGATCTCCACAGCGAAGCTGTATGAAGTGCAGAAGTATTGCTCGCTGACCAACCACATGTGGGATGGCTTCTGGTTTCTGGCAAATCGCCGTGCCTGGGAACGTCTGCCGGCCGATGTGCGCGAGATCGCGGCGCGCAACATCGACGCGGCGGGGCTTGAGCAGCGCGACATGCTGAGCGAGCAGGCCAAGACGGTTCGCGCCAAGCTCGAGGGTTTTGGCATGGTATTCAACACGCCCGACTCGAACGCGTTTCGCGATATGCTGAAGGGAAGCGGCTTCTACGCCGATTGGAAGACCAAGTTCGGTCCGAGCGCCTGGGGTCTTTTGGAAAAATATTCAGGCGTGCTGGCGTGAGCAGCGTGGTTTCGGCCGCCGTTGTGGCGGCACCCCGGCAGTCCGGATTGCCGGAGCGCGCATGGGTGCGGCGCGCTGACGCCGCGATCGGGCGGCTGGTCGAGTGGCCCGCCGCCGTGCTCGTCCTGGCGGACATTTCGGTTCTCTTCGCCGGCGTGATTTCCCGCTTCGTGTTTCGCAAGCCGCTGGTGTGGTCGGACGAAGCGGCATCGATCCTGTTTCTCTGGCTTGCCGTACTGGGCTCGGTCATCGCGTTGCGGCGCAGCGAGCACATGCGCATGACCGCATTGGTGGCGAAAGCCGGACCGTGCGCTCGCGCGCTGCTGGAACCTGTCGCAACCTGCGCCTGCCTTGCCTTTCTGCTCATGATGGTTTGGCCGGCCTGGGAATATGCGGCCGACGAGCGGATCGTCACCATGCCGGCATTGGAGATTTCAAATGCGTGGCGTGCCGCCGCTTTGCCTGCCGGTTTCATCCTGATGGGGGTTTTTGCGGTGCTGCGCTTGCTGCGATCCGCGGATTGGCGCCAGACGTTGCTCGCGGTGGCGATCGTCGCGGCACTCATCGCGTCGTTCTGGGTCGCCAGACCGCTGTTCCAGGATCTCGGCCGCATCAACCTTCTGATCTTCTTCGTCGGCGTCACGGCGAGCAGCGTGCTCGCCGGCATTCCGATTGCTTTCGCGTTCGGCCTCGGCACGTTCGGCTACCTCGCGTTGACGACCAGCATGCCGCTGTCGGTCGTCGTGAGCCGCATGGACGAGGGCATGTCGCACCTGATCTTGCTGGCCGTGCCGCTGTTCGTCTTTCTCGGCTTGATGATGGAGATGGCGGGGCTGGCGCGCGCGCTGGTCGATTTCAT
>DASQOU010000352.1:0-26390 GCA_035644295.1 Bradyrhizobium sp. | reverse complement strand
ATCCTCGGACCACGCCGTCCATTGCGATCCCTGCGGCCGCACCATTTTCTCGTAGCGGCACAGCAACATGGAATCGAGCATGCCCTGCAGCAGCGAGTGATCGCTCTTGACCTTCCACCTGTTCGCTCCTGATGCCGGGATGAGTTTTCCGCCGCCGGCAAGCTCGTCGAGATATTCGACGATGACGTAGGAATCGATGATGATGTCGCCGTTGTCGAGGATCAGCGCGGGAAGCTTCTTCAGCGGATTGATATGTGAATATTCATCGTTGGGCTGGCCCGGCACCACGGTCGCCGGCACGAATTCGATCTTGTCGATCAGGCCGAGTTCAATCGCGGCAATGCGGACCTTGCGGGCGAAGGGCGAGGCCGGGGAGAAGCTGAGTTTCATTTGAATACTCCTTCAGGAAAGGAAGACTTTTGATGTTGTCATGGCCGGGCATAGCCGTCTGAAGGACGGCGTCGCTTCCGCTTGCCTATGCCCGGCCATCCACGTCTTTCTTGCGGTCAGACTGTTAAGGCGTGGATGCCCGGGTCAAGCCCGGGCATGACGAGTTTCGCCGATGCAACGAACGCGCCTCACGCGGCGATGATTTCCTGCCGCTGTTCGCCGAGTCCTTCGATGCCGAGCGTGACCACGTCGCCGACGTTGAGGAATTTCGGCGGCTTCATGCCCATGCCGACCCCGGGCGGGGTGCCGGTCGCGATGACGTCGCCCGGCATCAGCGTCAGGATTTCCGAGAGGTAGGAAACGATCTTCTTCACACCGAAAATCATGGTTGCGGTCGACCCGGTCTGGCAGCGCTTGCCGTTGACGTCGGCCCACATCGGCAGCTTCTGCACATCCGCGATCTCGTCCTTGGTCACGAGCCAGGGACCGAGCGGGCCAAACGTGTCATGCGACTTGCCCTTGGTCCACTGACCGAGCCGCTCGATCTGGAAGAAGCGTTCGGAGACGTCGTTGCAGACGCTGTAGCCGGCAACGTAATTGAGGGCGTCGGCCTCGGAGACGTATTTGGCGCGGGAGCCGATGATGATCGCGAGTTCGACTTCCCAGTCGAGCTTGGTCGAGCCACGCGGCTTCTCGACCGCATCATTGGGTCCGCACAGGCTGTTGTTGGCCTTCATGAAGACAATGGGTTCGGTCGGAAGGGCCATTCCGACTTCCGCGGCATGATCGGAATAATTGAGGCCGATGGCGATGAATTTGGGCAGGCCGCCGACCGGCGCGCCGATCCGGGGTGTGCCGGAGACCGCGGGAAGCTTGGCGGGGTCGAGGCCAGCGATCCTGGCCAGCGAGGCCGGCGAAAAGGCATCGCCGACGAGGTCCTGAAGATGCGCCGACAGGTCGCGCAATTGACCCGATTTATCGACCAGGCCTGGCTTCTCCTTGCCGATTTCCCCGTAACGAACAAGCTTCATTTCCCATCACTCCCTAGGGTGTTTTCCGTTGCTTGGATGCTTCATGGAACAGCGCGCGGTGAAATTCAACTGCTGACTGAGCGGCGCATTGCAGCCCCTCTCTTCCTGGGCAGCGGCGGTGCGGGAAGTCAGCGGGAATTCTGGCAGGGCGGCTCGAGTGGGGCTCTTCTAAACGACGAATTTGAAGGCATCGCCGTCGCACCTGATGTGGCCGGCATCGAAATGTCCGCCGATCACCAGGACGGGTTTGTCGGCAAAGCGCGAGAACAGATCGCGCCGGGTCACCGCCGACCGCGCTGGGTCGGAATCGGCCGTCGAAGACCAGTCAAGATGCGCCATCTGACAGGGATGGTGCGCGACATCGCCGGTAAGCAGGCCCTCCTCGCCGGCGGATTGGATATGAACGCTCACATGCCCCGGACTGTGGCCGGGCGTCGGGATCAGCGTGATTTCATCGCAAAGGGTGATGTCGCTGGCGACGAGATCGGCCCTGCCGGCATCCATGATCGGTTTCACGGAGTCGTGAAATATGGCCGCCCTGTCGGGCTCCACGCTGTGGTCGCGCCAGTACTCATATTCGGTCTTGCCGAACACATAACGCGCCCTGGCGAAGGTCGGCACCCATTGAGTACCTTCGAGCCGCGTATTCCAGCCGACGTGATCGACGTGCAGATGCGTGCAGAGCACGGTGTCGATACTGTCAGGCGGAAAGCCTGCCGCGGTCATGGTTTCGAGGAACGGCGTCTTGCGGTTATTCCAGGTCGGCACGTTGCGGCCTTGCTTGTCGTTGCCAAGGCCAGTGTCGACCACAATGCGCCGCGACGGGGTCTCGACCACCAGCGCGTGGATCGACATTTTCAGGCGACCTTCCTCCGACGCGAAACGGGGAATGAGCCACGGCAATTTCCGGATTTCTTCATTGGTGGCCAGAGGGAGGATGAATCGGGTGCTGCCGGTCGTCTCCAGTTCGACGATCTTTGTAATCCTGACCTTGCCCACGTTCCAGCGCATGCGGTGTTTCCCCAGAGATCACGGTTCGATGGTTGGACGAAACATGCTGATTTCTCTGCGGTCGCGCAATGGATCATCTCGCGAGCCCGCGCGTTGGTCAGGCGCTCGAGGCAAGGAACGGAGGAGGACCGAGGCATGCCAGAACTAGCCATTTCGGTCGATAAGGTGGTTTTTTTGATCGAGAAGACCCGCGAATTCGACGTCAAGGAGGCCGAGACCGATCCGGACTCCGGGTCGAACCCCATCGATGATGATATGATCGATGTGCTGGAGGATGATGGCTCCGATCCCGTGGCGCAGGAGATCTCCGGCTTCATCAGCGCCATGACCGAAGACGAGCAGATCGACTTGATCGCGTTGATGCGGCTCGGACGTGGCGACGGCTCGATCGAGGAATGGAACGACCTTCGTCGCGAGGCTGCGGAGGTTCGCGGACGGAATACCTCGCGTGCCCTGCTCGGCGAACCCCTGGCCAGCGATTATCTGGCCGAGGGACTCGATGCGTTTGGTCTGAGCTGGACCGGTGAGGGGACCAATTCGGCGTGATCCGCTCAATCTTCTAGAAGCGTGATGAGATTAGATTGATCTGTAATGGCAACGGAAATGTGCTCCCTCTGCCGCTGGGAGAGGGTTGGGGTGAGGGGTTACGGTCTCTCGTAGTTCGTCTCCCCCTCACCCGATTTGCTGCGCAAATCGACCTCTCCCCGCCGGGGAGAGGTGAAGCGTACCCGCTGACAGACCGATTCAATCAAAAGGCATCCCGCTTTAGAGCGTGCCGGGGAACGCGCCGCCGTCGAGCAGGAGGTTCTGGCCGGTGATAAAGCCTGCCTTGGCGCCGCACAGAAACGCGCAGGCGAGGCCAAATTCTTCGGGTTCACCGAAGCGTCCGGCGGGATTGAGTTTCGCCCGTTCCGCCAGCATCTCATCCACACTGATACCGCGTTTCTCGGCTTCCGCCTTCGCAACCGCGCTGCGCAAGCGGTCGGTATTGAACGGACCCGGCAGCAGGGCGTTGATGGTGACGTTGTTGATCACGGTCTTGCGCGAAAGGCCGGCGATGAAGCCGGTAAGACCGGCGCGCGCGCCGTTGGACAATCCCAAAACCTCGATCGGCGCCTTCACCGCGGCCGAAGTAATGTTGACGATGCGGCCGAACTTGCGCGCCATCATGCCGTCCACCGTCGCCTTGATCAGTTCGATCGGGGTCAGCATGTTGGCGTCGAGCGCCTTGATCCAGTCCTCACGGGTCCAGTTGCGGAAATCACCAGGCGGTGGGCCGCCGGCGTTGTTGATCAGGATATCCGGATCGGGGCAGGCTTTCAGGGCGGCTTCGCGGCCGGCTGGGGTGGTGATGTCGCCAGCTACTTCCGTCACCGTCACGCCAGGGTGTAGTTTGCGTATTTCGGCGGCGGTTTTAGCGAGCGCTTCCGCGCCGCGCGCGGTCAACGTGACATGCACGCCCTCGGCGGCGAGCGCCATGGCGCAGGCGCGTCCGAGGCCCTTGCTGGATGCGCAAACGATGGCGCGGCGGCCTTTGATCCCAAGATCCACTGTCTCACTCCCGTTAGTTCGGATGATTTTTGGTAGCCCGTCCCGGCCAGTCTAGCCAACCCGGGCGGCTCTGATAAGGGACCGGCTTGTGCCGAAAATGCATATCAGAGGCAATCCCGGGATCAAATCCGCCGGTCTTTCTTCAGGCGATCGATATAGGCGACGACGTCAGGCGGCAGGGATTTCAAGCCCCTTTGCCCGGCTTCCGACAACAGCGGCCGCAACTGCGATCCGGCGAGGAAAGCCGGCTGGCGGCCCGACGGTGTGAGCTGGTCGAAAGTCAACACCAGCGTGACGGCGACCAGGCCGATGCGCACCGCGCCAAGTGCAGCACCGGCAAGGCGGTCTGCAATGCCGGCCTGAGGTCCGACGGTTTCGTCGATCGCCATTCGCATCAGTTTTCCGAGCACGATGCCGGTGATCAGAAAAATACCGAACAGTAGCGGCGAGTTCTGCAACAACGACGAGCCGAGCTTGCCGTCGGTGCCCGTCGAAACCAGCGGCATCATCATGACAGCGATGGGCATGGCGATCAGGTAGGCCAGGATCGTCGCCGCACTGCGCAGCAATCCGGCGTTGAAGCCCGTGACGGTCGCGACAATCAGTGCGAGGAAGACAACGGCGTCGAAACTGTTCATGAGCGAGGATTTTTCGAGCTGTTTCGGGTCTGGGGACTTGGTCAACAAAACCGGTTTGCCATCGCTAAAATCATCTGTATCAATGCGAGCGCGCATCTGTCGGAATTGCTCATGGACGGTCTATTCGACGTCAGTAAAGAAATCATTCTCGTCACCGGCGCCTCGCAAGGACTGGGTCGCCAATTTGCGCGTGTGCTGTCCGCGCATGGCGCCGCCGTGGCACTGGCGGCACGCCAGACCGCCAAATTGAAGAGCCTCGAGGACGAGATACGCGCCAAGGGCGGTCGCGCCGTCGCCGTGCAAATGGACGTGACCGACACCGCCTCGATCGGAAGAGCGATCGACGCAGCCGAAGCCGCGCTCGGCCCGGTCAGCGTGCTGATCAACAATGCCGGGATCGCGATTGAGAAGCTCGCGGTGGAGCAGACGGAGGAGGATTGGGATTCCGTCATCAACGCCAACCTCAAGGGCGCATATTTCGCGGCTACAGAAATGGCCCGGCGAATGATCGCGCGCAGGCAGGAAGGCAATATCGTCAATATCGCTTCCGTGCTTGGGGTAGGTGTGATGAAATTTCTCTCCCCCTATACCATCTCGAAAGCGGGCATTATCCAGGCCACCAAGGCGATGGCGCTGGAGCTGGCCGGCAACCGCATCCGCGTCAATGCGCTGGCGCCGGGCTATATCGATACCGAAATCAATCACGATTTCTGGTCGACGCCCGGGGGTGAGAAACTGACAAAACGGATTCCGCAACGCCGGGTCGGTACCGAATCCGATCTCGACGGCGCCATCATGCTGCTGGCCTCCAGCGCCTCGCGCTACATGACCGGCAGCGTCGTCACCGTGGATGGTGGGTTTCTGCTGACGTAAGGTAGCTCGCCACGCACATTGTCCTCATCCTGAGGAGCCGCCAACGGGTCGCGCGAATGCGCGCCCGATGACAGGCTCCGCGGCGTCTCGAAGGATGTGTTCTTGTGGCGCGTCCTTCGAGACGCGCGCAAGAGCGCGCTCCTCAGGACGAGGGCGTCATATGTGCGGCATCAACTCGCCCGCAGCTCCGCCTTGATCATGTCGGCGGCCTTCTCGCCGATCATGATAGTGGGCGCGTTGGTGTTGCCGCCGATCAAGGTCGGCATGATCGAAGCATCGACGATGCGCAAGCCTTCGAGCCCGAGAACCCTGAGCTTTGGATCGACCACCACGCTGGAATCGTTGACGCCCATCTTGCAGGTGCCGACCGGGTGATAGACGGTGTCGACATTCTGTCGCAGGACCTTGCGAATATCGTCGTCGGATTCAACGCCTTCGGTGAGCACGTCGGAGGTTTGCAGCGCCTTGAGCGCGGGCGCGTCTAGCAGTCGCTTTGTCATCTTGAAGCCCGCGACCATGGTCTCGAGATCGGAATCCTCGCCGAGAAAGTTCGGGTCGATCGCGGGCGGAGCAAGCGGATCGGCGCTTCGCAGCCAAACACTGCCGCGGCTTTTGGGGCGCAGCACGCAGACGTGACAGGAGAACCCCGTGCCCCAGCGCGGCTTGCGGCCATGATCGGCCACCATCGCCATGCAGAAATGCAGCTGGATATCGGGCACGTCGAGATCGGGCCGGGTTTTGAGGAATCCGCCGCACTCGGCGACATTCGACGTCATCGGTCCACGCCGCTCGCGCCGGTATTGCGCGATGCCCTTGAAGATCCGCGCAATGCCACTGAACGAAAGACCGGCGAAGTGCGGCGCGTCGGAGGTAAAGCCGAAGACAAAGTCCGGATGATCCTGCAGGTTCTGTCCGACGCCGGGCAAATGGTGGGTGGTGGCGATGCCGTGCTTCGCTAGCGCTGCACTGCCGCCAACGCCAGAAAGCATCAATAGCTGCGGGCTCTGGAATGCGCCGGAGGATAGGATCACTTCGCGGCGGGCGCGAATTTGCCTGACGTTCTTGCCCTGCCGGTACTCGACGCCGACCGCGCGCTTGCCCTCGAACAGGATGCGGGTGGCGTGCGCATTGGTCTCGACGCGCAGGTTGGCGCGCGTGGCCATGAAGGGGTGAATGTAGCCGCGCGCCGCGCTCCAGCGCTCGCCATTCTTCTGCGTCACCTGATAGGCGCCGAGACCTTCCTGCTCCTCGGCGTTGAAATCCTCGCGGATCCGGAACTGGGCCTCGCGCGCGGCCTGCAGATAGATCTCGCGCACCGGATTGTCGGTTCGCAATCCCGTGACGTGCAGCGGGCCGCCCTTGCCGTGATATTCGCCGTCGAGGTCGGAATTGTCTTCCGAGCGCTTGAAATAGGGCAATACGTCAGCATAGGACCAGCCGGCGTTGCCGAGCGAGGCCCATCGATCGTAGTCGCTGCGATGGCCGCGCATATAGACCATCGCATTGATCGCGGACGAGCCGCCGAGCCCCTTGCCGCGCGGCTGATAGCCGATCCGGCCATTGAGCCCTGCTTGCGGCACCGTGTCGAACGCCCAGTTGTTGACCTTGCCGGCGACCATCAGGATCAGCGCGCCGGGCGTCGTCACCACCCAATTGTCGTCTTTGCCGCCGGCTTCCAGCAGCGCCACCGAGGTTGCGGGATCTTCAGAAAGACGGCTCGCGACCGCACAGCCGCCCGAGCCGCCACCCACGACGACGAAATCGACGCTATCCATTGTCCTTGTCCCCCCAATGTTTTGCTTTTGGCCACAAGGCTGGGCCCTTCTGGAACTTATGGCAAGAGCGCCAGGACGAGGCGACACATGCCGCGAAAAGCCTCGATTTGGCGAATTTGGCGGTCACAAAATCTTCAAAAGTCACCTCGCGGCCCTTTCCAAAGCAGGCGCGCGTTGGTACATACCCCCCGCGACCCGAGGGCATTGCCAAGGGTTGCCTTCTCAGGAAGCCTCCGGACGGAAACGGCGCCTTAAGGCGTTGGCCAGACCCGTTTCGGCAGTTGGTTTTTTGATAAGGCGCGCAACGGTTTATCGCGGGGTGGAGCAGCCCGGTAGCTCGTCAGGCTCATAACCTGAAGGTCATAGGTTCAAATCCTATCCCCGCAACCAAATAAGCCTCTGATTTCATGAGGTTTTCAGAAAGCCGCCCTTGGGGCGGCTTTCTTATTTTTGAGCCGTGTCGCCACCGTGTCGCCACCGAAATCCCAAAACCACCGATAAGCTCGATCTGCTGTTCACTGTTCAGCAGAAGCCGATTTCTCGGTCATGCGTGGAGAGGAGTGGCTTCGGAAACCCGAATCCACGCTGTGGAGAGGCCGCCTATTTGGACCAGGCGTTGGCGGACTCAGCACTCAAGTTATTTGCGGATGGTGTCGAGGTGTGAAGCGTGATGAAAGCTCTGCAAGTTTCCAACGGTCATCCACATTCAATCGCTAGCTTCTTCTCGATGAAGTCGTTCACTGAATCTGCGAAGTCACGCTGGCTTCCCAGGACCGCATCGCGCCGATCCAAAACGTCCTGTTGCAGGAACCGCAAGCCGCTCTTCCTCGCTTGGGTCGGCGTCGCTTCCCAGTATTCGTTGATCGCAATCTCCGCCAATTGCATGTCATTCGCGTCACCTTTTGCGATGAGGCGGCGCAAGCTTGCTAAGCAGACATCCAAGCGGCTCATTTTTTTTGACGCGAGCTAAAGTTTGAGTTGACCAATATTTCTGAATTTCAACATTGTCGAAAGCTGGCTCTTAAGTGGACACCGATTTTTGATCTACGGCACAGCCGAAATTCTCGGCCCCGGTGTTGCGTTCGGCTTGGGTTACCGGCTTGCGCGATATCCCAGCTGCGCGCTAAAGAGAGACCATCGACTGAGTGGCAACTAGGGTTCCGGACGGCCATACCGCCGTCGCAGGTCCGAGCGTTGCGGAGACCGCGGTAGTTCGCGCGGCTGCACCCGAGGGAAAAAAGCCCAGAGGAGGAGATGTCGAGATCAATCGCGCCTGCAATGGCACGGAGGTCTCATGCCGCTCTTTTCTCTCGCCCTTATCGTCCTAGCCGCCTTCATTCATGCGACCTGGAATCTGTTGTCCAAACGAGCTGCGGCGGCGGGGGCGGCCTTCGTCTTTGCGTACAGCCTCGCTGGTTGTGTCATCTACTTGCCATGGGTCATTTGGGTCCTGACGCATCATGAGCAGAGCTGGAGTCTGTGGACCATTTGCTGCTGTCTGCTCAGCGGCGCGATTCACCTCGCCTATAGTCTTTGCCTCCAGCGGGGCTATCAGGTTGCTGACCTCTCGGTCGTGTATCCGGTCGCACGGGGCACCGGACCGATGCTGTCATCTCTAGGAGCCCTCGTGCTCCTGCGAGAAGCCCCAACGACACACGGCTTGTTGGGATTGCTGGCCGTCGTCACCGGCATCGGCCTTATCTCAACGCAAGGAGACCTATCGGCGTTTCGTAGGCCCGCGGGTCATGCCGGTATCCGTTGGGGTCTTGCTACAGGCTCGCTCATCGCAAGCTACACCGTCGTGGACGGCTATGGCGTAAAAGCTCTTGGCATTCAGCCCGTCGTGCTCGACTGGCTTTCGAATTTCTTGCGGGTATTGCTCCTAATTCCGGTCGTACTCTCGAACCGCGAGCGTGTGTTGAAATCGATGAAAGGTCGATGGTCGCTTGCGATTTGGGTCGGCGCTTTGTCTCCGCTCTCGTATATCCTCGTCTTGACCGCCCTAGACTGGGGTGCACCGCTGAGCCTTGTCGCACCCGCTCGCGAAATGTCGATGATGGTCGGGGCGATCTTCGGGATGGTTCTCCTGGGCGAGCGGGTCAGCACCTGGCGAACTGTAGGGTGTCTCACGTTGGTGCTTGGAGTTGTCTTACTCGGAATCCACTAGGGGCATCCATTCGCCGAACTGACAATTCGGAACATCGGCGGGAAGTCCGGGTACCTCCTCACTTCGTTGCGCTATGCATCTTACTGCCCGCGGGATCGCGAGCTGAGACGGTTGATCTATTTTTCTTTTTCTTCTTCTTTTCCAGAATTTCGGCCTGCACGCGAAACGCCTCGGCTAAATTCCTCATCTCATCGGCAGCGAACGAATCCATCGCTTTGGTTGCCATCCGCTCGGCAGCCATCGCCTGCTTACGAAGCTGCTTGACCAATTTCATGACGCGTTAATTCCTAGATTTACTAACCTGCCGATGCTGCATCGCTATCATCGGACGGACCTTCGCCGGGTTCGACTACACGAAGACGGCTCGGCTGGAGGGCTCCGGCCCGTTCCAATACGGGATATGCAACTGAACATATGTGCGAGTGAATTTGACCCGGCCGCGCTGGCATGTCCCGCGGGCACGGACACGCTCGCGTGCCTGACACCGACGGAGGTCACGGCAGTGAAGACGCTCCAGAGCGATCTGGTGCTCAACAATCAGGTGATCGGAGCCCCTTACGGCCTCGGTAACCTGGTCAGCGGTCTGAGCGCGGTGTTCGGAGGTGGCCAGGTACTTGGTCAGGGTTTCCTGGCTATGGCCTTCAACAGCCCGACCTTTATGATCTCCAACTTCGACCTGCAGAGGGACTTCGGATTCCTGTCGAAACAGTTTGGCAAGGTCGACGACATGACGGGTCCGTTGCAAGGCGTCGCCAAATATGTCAGCGAGGGCGGCAAGCTGATCGTCTGGACCGGTGGCGAGGATCCGCTCGTTCCGACCGCTGACTCAGTGCGGTTCGTCGAGCGCCTGCGGGACGTGGTCGACGACAGAGGCAGTGACAATGTGCGCCTGTACACCCTGCCCGGTGTCAATCACTGCGGCGGAGGCCCCGGCGCCGACACTCTCGATCTGCTGACGCCGATCACCAACTGGGTGGAGAAGGGCGTCCCTCCGAAGAAACTCACCGCGACTGGCACGGTGGCCTTCACGCGGCCCCTCTGCCCCTTCCCTCAATGGCCGAAGTACACCGGCGGCAACACCAACAGCGCGTCGAGCCTGACGATGACGACAAGCGCGCGGGGTTGGTGCGATAGCTACGATGAGGCCGAGGCGCATCTGGTGCGCCTCGGCCTCATCTCAGGTCACGTG
This sequence comes from Bradyrhizobium sp., assembly GCA_035644295.1. Classification (GTDB taxonomy): domain Bacteria; phylum Pseudomonadota; class Alphaproteobacteria; order Rhizobiales; family Xanthobacteraceae; genus Bradyrhizobium. Next base: position 15,765 of record DASQOU010000352.1, on the reverse strand, counting down.
AGGGACACCAGTTCAAACGGCCACGATCAGCGAATGTCGGCATCGGTGGTTGCACCTCCCCGCAACCAAGCTTTGATAGCAGTATCGGTGAATGAGCCCGCCTCCAGGCGGGCTTTTTCATGCGCGTGGGATCGGCGCGTGAATGATTCGATCTGGCTGCGGCAAGGGCGACCAACCGCGAACGCGATTATCGCCGGAGGCCGAGCGCCGGCCCGATGTGAAAAAATGTTTTGGCTCGCGATCCCGTTTCATCGCAACCACGAAAGCGCGCTATCCGTCTTGTTTTGATTGTGTTTTTGGAAAGCCAAGATCGCTTCTTTTGAAAACATCCCCGGCGTCCGTACACAAACGCGACTTGCAACCGTCATCTGCGCGTCAATCGCCCGAAACAACCAGCAACGTAGTCTCCTGCCGTCGGCAACCATGTTGCGTTTTCAAACCAATCACGGCCGACTTCAGGAGAGGATGAAATGAAACGGTTGAAGGCCCTTCTTGGGGCGTCAATTCCATTGACGCTCGGCGTTGTATTTCTCGGTGTCGCCACGCAATCCGCCTCCGCGGCTTGTCAGTTGAATTCTCCGGGCGGTCAGATCAAGCACGTTGTCTACATCTCTTTCGACAACGTGCATTTGCGGCGCGACAATCCCAACATTCCTTCCGATCTCGAACAGATGCCGAATCTGCTCAATTTCATCCAGAACAACGGCACGATCAGTGGCAATCATCACACCCCGCTGATTTCCCACACCGCGACTGACTTCCTGACCACGCTGACCGGCGTCTATGGCGAGCGCATGGGAATTCCGGTTTCCAACAGCTACGGCTTCTTCAACCCCGACGGCAGCGTGGGCTTCGCCAGTTCGTTCCTGTACTGGACGGCGGTGGCTCCCGACGGCAAGCCTGAGATGATCAATGAACACGGCAAGACCGCGCCGGCTCCCTGGGTGCCGTTCACCCGCGCCGGTTGCGACGTCGGCGCATTTTCGGTGGCCAATATCGAGTTTGAACGCTTGCCCGACGACGTCACCACATTCTTCGGTGCCGGATCTCCGACCGATCTTGCGGTGAGAGCCCAGCTCGCGTCGCCCAACGCGGCAACCCGACAGCAGCCGAACACCGATTTTCTCGGCATTGCGATCCACTGCGCGATTGGCAGTCCGCTCTGCAACAATGGCTTTGCGCTCAACGACCCGCTGCCGGATGAACCCCATGGATACAAGGGCTTCAAGGGATTGTTCGGCAACGTGAACGTTCAGCCGGTGATCTCGCCCAAGGGTCCGGTAAAGGACCTCGACGGTAACGTCATCGCCGACAGGTTCGGTCATCCGGGATTCCCCAATCTGTTTAATCCTCTGGCGACGCAATCGCTGGGTTATGCCGCAACGATGCTCGAAGCGGGCGTGCAGGTGGTCTATCTCGAAATCGCCGACGCGCACGACAACCGTTCCGGCTTCGGGACATTCGGCCCCGGCGAAGCCGGCTACGTCGCGCAACTCAAGTCCGATGACACAGCGTTCGGCAAATTCTTTGCCCGGCTGGCGTCAGACGGCATCACCAAGGACAATACGCTGTTCGTCGTCGTGCCGGACGAGAACGATCATTTCGTCGGCGGTCCGCCGACCCCGGCGAATTGCGACGGCGTCACCGTCCCCTGCACCTACGCCAAAAAGGGCGAGATCGATGTCGTTATCAACCGGCTGCTGCTCACGCAGCGCGCCAACAATACGGCGTTCTCGGTGCACAGCGACGATGCGCCGACCTTCTACATCAACGGCAATCCCGCTCCCACCGACCCGGTTACCCGCACCATGGAGCATGATCTTGATGCGCTGACCGCCATCAACCCGATCACCGGCAATACCGACAAGCTTTCGAGCTTGCTCGCTGATCAGGCGGAAATGAAGTTGCTGCACATGGTAACTGCAAGCGCGGCGCGTACCCCGACGTTCACCATGTTTGGCAACGACAACTATTTCTTCTTCACCTCCAAGGGCGGAGCCTGCGTCAACCAGTCCGACTGTGTCTCCGAGGAGACAGGCTTTGCCTGGAACCACGGCGATTTCCAGAGGGATATCACCCGTACCTGGGCGGGAATGGCGGGACCTGGCGTGAGGCAACTCGGGCGGCACGACAACGTCTTTTCGGATCACGCCGACGTACGGCCCACAATGATTGCGCTGCTTGGACTGAAGGATGACTACGTGCATGACGGCCGGGTTCTGGCCGAATGGGTGGAGCAGCGGGCGCTGCCTTCAGGCATTCGCCAGCGTCGGGAAAATTTCGTCGAGCTTGCGGAAATCTACAAGCAGCTCAGTGCGCCTCTCGGTGAACTCGGCCGGGCGAGCCTCGTCTATGCCAATCGTTCCATCACGGGGACCGACAAGGTTTACGCCCGCTACCTCGACAAAATCGAAGACATCACGGAGGAGCGGAACAGGCTGGCTGATGATATCAAGGCGGTGCTCGATGCCGCGGCGTTTCATAACGACGCGGTGGACGAAGATTCCGAAGATGATCTTGGTCGTCGCGCCAGAAAGCTGATCGACCGCGTCAAGGAGCTGGCGGAACGCGAGCGTCACGAGGAAGAATAGGTCCTCGAAAGCGAAAACAATCCTGGAACCCGCCGGTGCAGCCGGCGGGTTTCTTCCCCGATCGCTCTATCGATCGAATTTTTGGCGAACCGTAAAATCCCAGCCGTTCTTAGCCGGTGTTGGGGGCGGGCCGAATCATATGGGTTGATCGGCGCGCTCAATGGCGAAGGCGCTGAAGAGATTTTCCTGATCTCAATGGGCAGCGCCGCCGCCAGCCTTCGCCTTGCGCGTCAACATCACGGCGATGGCGGCAAGGACGAGGACCACGCCGATCACCGCAAAGGCGTCGCTAAAGCCCATCACCAGCGCCTGATGCTTGACCGCCTTGCCGAGCGCGATAATGGCCTGCTGGCGGGCGGCCGCCGGATCGGGCACGCCGTGCGTCAGGAAGAAGTCCGTCTGCTCGGCAATCCGGTTGCGCACTTCCTCGCGGCCGAGCGTAACCGACTGGCCGATGATGTTGGAGTGGAACTGCTCGCGCTTGGTGACCACGGTGGCCAGCACCGCGGTGCCGATGGCGCCGCCGAGATTGCGCAGCATGTTGCTGATGCCGGATGCCGCCGCGGCGTCCTGCGGCGCGGTGCCGCTTGTCGTCACCGAGGTCAACGGCGTCAACACCATGGCCTGGCCGATGGCGCGCACGATGTTGGGAATCCAGAGCTGGTCGCCGGCATAGTCGGGCGACATCGCCGTGTTCATGAAACTGCTGTAGGCGAAGATCAAGAGGCCAGTGATGGCGATATAACGGGCGTCGAAGCGCTGCATCAGCTTCGGCACCAGTGGAATCAAGAGCAGCTGCGGCAGGCCGGTCCACGCCAGCACCGCGCCGATCTGCTCGGCATTGTAGCCCTGCGCCTGACCGAGATAAGCCGGCAGGATATAGACCGATCCGAACAGCGCGAAGCCGAGCGTCGTTACGGCAATGGTACCGAAGCCGAAATTGCGCCGCTTCAGGAGCCGCAGCCGGATCAAGGGCTCTTCAACCGTCAGCTCGATCCAGACGAACAGCGACAAGCTGACCAGCGCGACGACAGCCAGGCGCAGGATAAAGGGGGAGGCGAACCAGTCGTCCTTGTTGCCTTCCTCGAGCACGGTCTGGAACGCCGACAATCCGACGGCCATGGTGGCGATACCGGCCCAGTCGCCTTCTTTCAAAAGCCTGAGCTGCATCGGCTGCCGTTCCAGCGTGAAATAAAGCGCCGTCACCATGACGATGGTCGGCACGACGTTGACAAAGAAAATGGTCTGCCAGCCGTAGTTCTCGGTGAGATAGCCGCCGATGGTGGGGCCAATCGCCGGCGCAAAGGTGACCGACAGCGCGAAGATCGCCAGCCCGACCGGCTGTTGCAGCTTCGGCAATTTGGTCAACACCAGCGTGAACGCCATCGGGATCAAGACGCCGCCAGCAAATCCCTGCAATCCGCGCATCGCGATCATCGACGGCAGATCGTGGGTGAAAGCGCAGGCGACAGAGAAGATTGCAAACAGGGTCGCGCTCGCCAGCATGTAGCGGCGGAACGAGAACACCCGGCTGAAAAAATCGGTGAGCGGGATGACTATGATCTCGCCGATCAGGTATGAGGTCGATATCCAGGAGCCATTGTCGACCCCGGTGCCGATGCCGCCTTCGATATTCAGCAGCGAGGCGTTGGTGATCTGGATGTTGAGGATCGCCATGAACGAGCCGATCATGGCCGCAATGACGGCGATCCAGACCGTCGCGCTGGCGCGATTGGGATCGATGGATGCGCGCTCCGGTCTTGTGACGGAAGCGGGAAGCACCGGAATCGAGGCTGCGATTGCGGGACTGGTCATGACACTATCCTCCGGAAACCCTGGATGACGTCCGCAACGCGGCGGCGGCCTGACGAATGCGGGCTTGCGATTTGGTCTCGATGGTCGGAATCACCGACATCCCCGGACGCAGTTCGACGGCCGAGCCCTCGTCGAGCTCGAGTGCGATCTTCACCGGAATCCGCTGCACCACTTTTGTAAAATTGCCGGTGGCGTTGTCCGGGGGCAGCAGCGCGAATTCCTGGCCGCTGGCGGGGGCGATACTGTCGACGTGGCCGTGCACGATCTGGCCAGGGAAGGTGTCGACGGCGATCTCGACGGCCTGGCCCTTGCGGACGTCGGTCAACTGGGTTTCCTTGAAATTTGCCACCACATAGGCGCCGGTGACCGGCACCACCGACATCAGCTGGGTGCCGGCCTGAACGAACTGGCCGACGCGCAGGCTCCGGTTGCCGACGACGCCGTCGATCGGCGCGACGATCGAGGTGTATTCGAGATTGAGCTCGGCCTGGCTCTGCAGCGCTTGCGCGCGCGTCAGCGCGGCATTGGCCTGAACGATCTCGGCCTTGAGCAGGTCGACCTGCTTCACGGCGGAGGCGAGGTTGGCGGTGTCGCGCGCAATTGCGGCTTCGGCGCCCGCGTTGCGCGCCTGCGCCTGCTGCGCGTTCTGGACGCTGCCGAAGCCGGTCGCCGCAAGGTCGCTGTAGCGCTTGTTCTCCTGCGCGGCGAAAGTGACCGTCGCCTTGTCGACGTCGACGGTTGCCCTGGCGGCATCGATCACCGCCTGTTGAACGCCGAGTTGCGCCTGCTTGCTGAGGATTGCTGCATGCGCTGCGGCGACGTCGGCTCTGGCCTGGTCGAGCGCGACGTTGAAATCGCGCTGGTCGATCCGCGCCAGCACCTGACCGGCTCTGACATGCTCGTTGTCGCCGATCAGCACTTCATGGAGGTAGCCCGAGACCTTGGGCGCGACCGTGGTGTTGTCGGCCTTCACATAAGCGTCATCGGTCGAGACCAGATAACGGCCCACGGTCCAATAGTCGAAGCCGTACCAGGCCGCCCCGGCCAGCACCGCGACCGCGGCCCCGGCCATTAACAGCTTGCGAAAATTGAACTTTTTGGCGGTCGCCAGAGCCCCGGTTACCGGCGGCAGATCCCTAGGGGCGTCCGCAGCGGGAACCGGACGCTCGATTTCGAAGGCGGTGGAATGCTGGGTCATGGCGGCTACTCCCTAATTAGGAAACTTGATATTTTCCAAAATAGGCCTATGTTAGGAACTGTCAATGGAATGACAGGCATCATGTAAAAGCATGGCTCAGATCAAAACCACCGAGGACCGGCGCTGCCGGGGCCGGCCGCAGGTCCGCCCTGACGACGAAACCCGGCAGATCATCTATGAGGCCGCGCAGCACGAATTCGCCGCCGGTGGCTATGCCTCGACCGGCATGGAGGCTGTGGCGCGCCGCGCCGGGGTGTCCACCAAGACCCTCTATCGCCTGATTCCCAACAAGGCCGCGCTGTTCGAAGGCATGGTTTCGGACCGCCTCGACACCTTCGTTTCAAAGGTCAATCTCCACGCCGCCGATCACACCAATATCGAGGAGGCGCTGAGCGCGGCACTGATGGCATGCGCGGACCTAGCGCTCGATACGGAAGTGATCGCGATTCAGCGCATGATATTGCAGGAAGCGGGAAAATTTCCCGAGGTCGCCGGCATGTTCTATGCGAGCGCTATTCACCGTACCACCATCGCACTGGCGGACTGGCTTCGGACGCAGCAGAAGCGCGGATTGATTGCGCTTGAAGACGCCGAGGAGGCCGCTGGCATGCTGCTCGGCATGGTTGCTTCCGCGCCACGGCGAGCTGCAATGTTTGGCGGCGTGCCGCTGCCTTCGCGCCCAGAGATCGAAGCGCGGGTTCGCGCCTGCGCGGCGCTGTTCCTGCGGGGGTGCCTGGTTCGGGCGGCCACAAAACCTGAAGTCGCCCGTTCTTCTGCTGGCAAATAGAACCACCGCTTGACGTGTCAGATTGTGCGCGATTTGCACGGAACCTGCCTGTCATCGACGCTACAAATCCTCTGCTTTCTTTCGCGCGATCACCCCGGCGGCGATTTGCAGGGTGGTGCCGATCGCCCAGCTCAGGGAGATGAGGAGAGCAGTGCTCGCGTGCGCGGTTTCGTCCAGGACGATGCTGGAGACGGATATCACCGCCGCTACCGCGGCGAGGAAAGTACCGGCCGCACTTAGCAGCTCTACGGCATCAGCCCGCGTGCCCAATCCGTGCCGCAGCGGCAGGTGCATGCGGTGATCCGGGGGGGCCGGCGGCAGGTCGATCCCGAGATAGAAGCCGGCGCCACCGTAGATCATCATCGCGAACACCGCGGCAGCCGAACCAATCAGATCGATGTCGGCCCTTCCGACATGCGCCGCCACGAACAGCCCGCATGAGGCGCCGGTCAGCGCGAGCCCTGTGCGCTCAAGGACGTGCGCCCACCTGCTGACGGTGGAACGGGCGTGCCATGGGTTGCTGCGTTTGATCATTTGATCCGGGTATCAAACCAAGCCGGCGGATACTTGACGAGGATCATACACGTTTTGGGACCGGTGATGCGGCCTCCGTCGGCTATCCCAGGGACCTAATCCCTCTTCTGCCCCGATAGTTCCACGAACCTAGAGCGGAATGGCTTTTGATTAAATCGGTCTGTCAACGGGTTCGCTTCACCTCTCCCCGACGGGGAGAGATCGATTTGCCAACGGGTCGGCGCAAAGCGCCGCCCGATGATAAACTCCGCAAATCGGGTGAGGGGGCGATGGACCACGAGATACCGTAACCCCTCACCCCAACCCTCTCCCAACGGGAGAGGGAGCGCACTGCCGTTGCGATCACAGATCGATCTAATCTCATCATGCCCCTAGCGCCAGCTTTAACTTCCGCGGCGAGCCAGACGTATGGGCCGCGGCCTCACCTCAAGCGCTGCCGCGAACCAGGGCGGCAAGACCCCGCGCCGCCTTTGCTAAGATCCGTTAACCAATTTGGGGGGATAATCGCACCGGCGATTCCCGAAGGAGGTCGCGATGTCCAAATTTGCGATTGGCGAAAGGGTGGAAAAAGCCTCCGATGATCATGAAGACGGCGTCGTCATTGCCGTCTTTCCAACCACGGATGGCAATTTTCGTTACGCTGTCGATATGGAAGGTTATGGTGCGCTTCAGTTCTTCGCGGAAGAAAAACTGATCGTCCACGCCGGCTAGTCCCCGCGGTTAGCTTAACCCTGCTGATTAACACCTGGTCAGGTCGACGCCGTTATACAGGGCGTTCAATCAGCAAGTATTCGGCCATGAACGCAGGCGTCATCGACAAAGCGACAGGCAGTCCGCGGCTGCGCGGCAAGCCGTCCGCCGCCAAGAGCTGGCTGAAGGCGATCGAGCTTACCTCCCGTATCGAAGCCAACCCGCGCCGATTGTTTGCCGACGTTGTCGAGGATTGGGCAAGACGAGAGCCGGACCGGCCCAGCCTGGTATCGGACATCGAGACGTTGAGCTACCGGGGCCTGACCGAGCGCGTGAACCGCTACGCGCGCTGGGCGTTGTCCGCAGGGATTGCTCCCGGTGATACGGTCTGCCTTTTCATGCCAGGGCGGCCGGATTACATCGCCGCCTGGCTCGGTATCACCAAAGTCGGCGGCGTCGCGGCGCTCATCAACACCAAACTGGTTGGCCCATCGCTTTCTCACTGCATTAACGTCGCGGCCGCTGATCACGTCATTCTCGGGCATGATCTTGCGGCCGCCTTCGAGGAGGCTGCGCCTCATTTGAAGCGGGTGCCAAAAATCTGGCTGCACGGCAGCGCGGGCGAAGCGGGTATCGAGGCAGTTCTGGATCGATTGGATGGCGGTCCGTTAACGCCAAGCGAACGGCGCGGGGTCACCATCAACGACCGGGCGCTGTTGATCTACACGTCAGGGACGACCGGCCTGCCAAAGGCAGCCAGCGTCAGTCACCGCCGCATCCTGAATTGGGGCGGTTGGTTTGCCGGATTGACCGACGCATCGCCCCAAGACCGGTTGTTCGATTGCCTGCCGTTGTTTCACAGCGTCGGCGGCGTCGTCGCGCCATGCAGCATGTTGACCGCGGGAGCATCGGTGGTGCTGTCGGACAAGTTCTCGGCCGGCGCCTTCTGGCGCGACATCGTGCGCTGGGATTGCACCCTGTTCCAGTATATCGGCGAACTCTGCCGGTATCTTCTGAAGGTGCCCGCGTCTGAATTCGAGAGCCGGCATCGGCTTCGGCTGGTCTGCGGCAACGGTCTGCGCGGCGACATCTGGGAAGCGTTTCAGGCGCGGTTTTCGATTCCGCAAATCCTGGAGTTTTATGCGGCGACGGAGGGCAATTTCTCGCTTTACAACGTCGAGGGCAGACCGGGCGCGATCGGCCGAATTCCGCCGTTATTGGCGCATCGTTTTCCGGCGGCGATCGTTCGCGTCGATCCGGAGCTTGGCACGCCCGTTCGCAACGCCGACGATCTTTGTGTCGCTTGCGCCCGCGGCGAGGTCGGCGAAGCCATCGGGCGGATCGGAAGTGCCGACGACGGCGGGGGCCGCTTCGAGGGTTACACCAACGCTGCCGAGACCGAAAAGAAAATTCTCCGCGACGTGCTCAGCAAGGGCGACGCCTGGTTTCGGACCGGCGACCTGATGAAGCTCGACGAAAGCGGCTTTTTCCATTTCGTCGACCGGATCGGAGATACTTTCCGCTGGAAAGGCGAGAACGTCGCGACTTCCGAAGTGAACGAAGCCGTCGTCGACTGCCGCGGCGTTATCGATGCGACCACTTACGGCGTCGAGGTTCGAGGCGCCGACGGCCGCGCGGGAATGGTTGCGATCGTGACCGACGATCGTTTCGATCTCGAAGAATTCAGGGATCATCTTGCGCGCCGGCTACCGGCCTACGCCTGTCCGGCTTTCGTCCGCATTTGCGCGGCGCTCGATAGCACCGAAACCTTCAAGCAAAAAAAGCAGGACCTGATCCGCGCCGGATTCGATCCGCACTGTGTAACGGACCCGCTTTTCTTCAGAGATCCGAAATCTGGCGCCTTTCTTCCGATCGATGCTCAATGCTATGAGCGGATCACCCAAGGCTCGATCCGGCTATAGGCTTCGCCGGGCGAGTCCGTTCCCCCTCACATGCCGTAAATGGCAAGCTCGGTGTCGGCCAGATCGCCGAGCCGGGGCTGTTGCGGGCCCTTGAAATATTTGCGGCCCCGCACCTCGGTGTAGACGCCGGGCAGCCCCATCATGGCTCCGTTCGCGTCAACGATCACAATTGGCTTGCCCCGCCGCAGCAGATGGCGCCCGATCGCGCCCGCGCATTTGACGTAGTCGTCGATGCTGCGGCAATAACCGAGCTGCATCGCAGGCACGGGAATGATTCTGCGGCGTTTTCGCAACGAGAAAAAAATGAAGGGCAGTGCTCCGTCGGCCGTGCGGCATACCAGGCTGAGGCAACCATATTCGGCATGGCGCTTGAGCAGCGCAAGATCCGCATCCGGCAAGCCCGCCATGAATGCGGTGTCCTGAGTAACGGCTTCGACCGCCACGCCGCGGCCGCCGCGCGACAGGATCGGAACGGAGAAATAGAGGCCGCGGCAATAGGGCACAAAGCCTTGGGCATCGAGGATCGGCCACGTCGTAACTGCCGGCGTGACGTTGGAATAGGTGACGTCCTTGCGTTTCTGCGTCATCGAGGCAAACAGCGCCGCATAGTTGCGGAATTCCGGATCGACGTACCAGCTTGAAACATTGCAGCAGATTGCGGCTTCGCCGTCGATGATCTTGCGCGAATAGATCAGGAGCAGGCAACCGACCGGTGCGCCCTGATGCTCCAGCATGTATCCGTAGCGTGGCACGTCGGGCGGCAGCGAGCGGGTGCCTTGACGGTGGAGCCCACGCATCCAGTAGTCGCGGCTGCGGTGCACGAATCCTCTCGTCAGCAAATCGCCGATCGCGTCAAGATCGCTATCTTGTATCTCGCGAAAACGCGGCTTGACGGCCAGCATGATGTTTACCAACGGATGCAAAATGGTCGCTGAAAGAGAGTGTTATTTCACATTTGCGATCTATCATGGCCTTTCCCAATTTTATGAGAAGGCGAAGCAATCCATGTCGGTAAGGTTAAGGATCATTTCGGCGATACGACAGATCGCCGCCGAGCAGCAGGTCACCCTGCCGCGGCTGGATGATGATTTGTCTCTCCACGAGACGGGTTTCGATTCGCTGGCCTTCGCCATCCTGGTTGCGCGGCTTGAAGATGATCTGGGTATCGATCCGTTTACCATATCCGAGGACGCAAGCTTCCCTCTTACGATAGGCGACTTTGTCAGGGCCTATGAAAATGTCCCCGCGTGAAATCTTCGCGCTCCGTGAGTATCTTGATCCGAACCTGAAGGGGCGCACCCTTTCGAACCCGCGGCGGGTCATTTCGCTGACGGATATTGCCGGCGAAACCTGTCTGAAGGGCCGTCTCGGCGAACTCTCGGGCCGGTCGGTGCTGCTTGCCGTTGGCGGTCAATTGCTCGCCGCGCTCGCCATGTTGGAGATCGATGGCGTCGCCCGGCGCATGCTGCTGTGTCCGCCCGATCTCAACGCCGACCACATCCAGGCGCTGCTGGAAGATGCCGAAATCGATGCGGTGGTCACCGATCAGCCGGCCCGGTGGGTCGCATCAGGGATCGGGCTGGTCGTCGCGGCCGATGAAATGTTGCAGCCGGCGTCGCGCGCGCCAACCGAGCGGGCGACGGAATGGTTGATGCTGACGTCGGGCACGTCGGGCCTGCCAAAAATCGTCGGCCATAGCCTGGAAGGATTGACCGGCGCGATCGTCGCAGACGGTCCGGCCCGCGGCGCTCCGCCGGTGTGGGCGACCTTCTACGACATCCGCCGCTACGGCGGCCTTCAGATATTTTTGCGCGCCATCGTCGGCGGCGGTTCGATGGTGCTGTCGGAGCCTGAAGAGCCGATCGCGGATCATGTGGCTCGCCTGCAGGAGAACGCGGTCACGCACATCTCCGGCACGCCATCACACTGGCGCAAGCTGCTGATGAGCGGCGCGGCTTCGGGATTTTCTCCACGTTACGTTCGCCTGTCGGGCGAGATTGCCGACCAGGCCGTATTGGATGGTCTGCGCCGCGCGTTTCCCTCTGCCTCGATCGGCCACGCCTATGCATCGACCGAGGCGGGCGTCGGCTTCGCCGTGAACGATGGCCTTGAGGGCTTTCCCGCCGCCCTGATCGGGGAGAGCCGCGACGGCGTCGAAATGAAAGTCGTGGACGGATCGCTGCGGATTCGCTCGAGGCGTGCCGCGCATGCCTATGTCGGCCGGCAAGCGGCCGCCCTGACCGACCAAGCCGGATTCGTCGACACCGGCGACATGGTCGAACTGCGCGGGGATAGGTACCACTTCGTCGGCCGGCGCGGCGGCATCATCAATATCGGCGGCTTGAAGGTTCATCCCGAGGAAATCGAAGCGGTCATCAACCGGCACGCCGAGGTGCGCATGTCTCGCGCCAGATCGCGCCGCAGCCCGATCACCGGCGCGATCGTGGTCGCCGATGTCATCCTGGCCGATGGCGCGGACAAAGACCGCCGCGACCAAATCCGCGACAGGATTCTCGCCGATTGCAGGGCCAGCCTTGCGCCTCACAAGGTGCCTGCGATGATCAAATTTGTAACGGCGCTCGACGTCACGACGGCGGGAAAGCTGGCCCGACACGATGCATAATGTTCTGGTGACCGGCGGAAGCCGCGGTATTGGCCTTGCGATCGCGCGAAGATTGGCCGGAGCTGGCTATAACGTGATCGCGGTGGCACGGCGCGAAAGCGAGGAATTGCGTGAGGCGATCGGTGCCATCGTGGAGCGAGGGACCGGTGGGCTTCACTTCAGGGCGTTCGATCTCAGCGAGACCGATGCTATTCCGGCCTTCGTCAAAGGCGTGCGCGACGAATTCGGCGCGATTTACGGCCTCGTCAACAATGCCGGCATCGGCACCGAAGGTCTGCTCGCGACCATGCACAACAGCGAGATCGAGGCGCTGTTGCGCCTCAACGTGCTTTCTCCGGTCCTGCTCACCAAATATGTGGTGCGGCACATGATGGCCGACGGCGCCGGCCGTATCATCAACATGTCCTCGATCATCGCCTCGACTGGGTATAACGGCCTGTCGGTCTACGGCGCGACCAAGGCGGCGGCGATGGGCTTTACCCGCTCGCTGGCGCGCGAGGTAGGCAAGCTCGGGATCACCGTCAACGCGATTGCGCCCGGCTTTGTCGACACCGAATTGACGCAAAGCCTTTCGGAAGATCAGCGCCAGCGCATCGCCGGCCGCAGCGCCTTGCGGCGGTTGCCGGAGACGGACGATGTCGCCCGCATGGTCGAATATCTTTTGGGGGAGGGCGGCCGCAACATCACCGGCGCCGTCCTCACCATCGACGCCGGCAACACGGCGTGAAATGAATTCCTGCGCGGGCGGACGCTGAGCCGTCCGAAAGCAATTTATTTCTGAGGCATTTTTCTTCAATATGGGGCTTCGAGGCCCGAACCCAACTTCAGACTCTGCCGTATCTGGTTGAAGGTCTCAAAATCCGGGCGATTGCGCCAATGGTCACCCTCAGTGGCAGCGACAAGTTCTACGGCACAATCCCGGTGTTTCGCGGATTCACCCGTCTGATGGACCCCGCGCTCTATTCCCCGCTGCCGCAGGACTGGAGTATCGGCGTCGCCGATATCGTGGAATCGACGCGGGCGATCGCGCAGGCGCGTTACAAGGCGGTCAATATGGCCGGCGCTGCGGTCATCGCCGCCGTCACCAATGCGCTCGAGGGGCGCGAATTTCCATTCGTGTTCGGCGGCGACGGAGCAAGCTTTGCGGTGGCGCCGGGCGATCTCGAGCGTGCCAAAGAGGCACTGGCGGCCACCGCGATCTGGGTCAAGGAAGATCTCGACCTCGTCATGCGGGTTGCACTGGTGCCGGTCGCAGCCCTCCGCGCGCAGGGTCTCGACGTTCGCGTCGCCCGCTTCGGGCCGTCGCCAAATCTCTCCTATGCGATGTTTTCCGGCGGCGGTCTCGGCTGGGCCGAAGCGGCGATGAAGCGCGGCGAATTCGCGGTGCCGATGGCGCCGCCCGGCACACAGCCGGATCTCTCGGGTCTTTCGTGCCGGTTCGAGGAGATTCCTGCTGTGCGCGGTCTGATCCTCTCGGTGCTGATATTGCCGGCACAAGGCGCCGACCCTGCCGCTTTCCGTAAAGTCATCGAGGACATCATCGCGCTGGTCGAGCGCAGTCCCGACTCCGGGCGGCCGGTGCCGTCGGGGGGCCCGCCGCTGCGCTGGCCGCCGGCCGGGGTCGAATACGAGGCGCGTGCGCAACGCGGAGGGTCGTTGTTCAAACGACGCGCTATCGTGCTCGCCTACACGCTATTTGCTTATCTCGTGATGCGCTTCGGCATCAGTGTCGGCGGCTTTGTACCGGAAACCTATGTGCGGCAGGTGGTGGAGAATTCCGACTTTCGAAAATACGACGATGGATTGCGGATGGTGCTCGATTGCACGCCGGACCTGGAGCGCACGCTGACGCAGCGCCTCGCCGCGGCTGCTGCGGCTGGAATCGCAAGATACGGCCTGCACCGGCAGGATGCCGCGATGATGACCTGCTTTACGCCGTCGGCGCTTCGCAGCGACCATGTGCATTTCATCGACGGCGCGCGGGGCGGCTATGCCTCGGCGGCGACGGCCTTGAAAGCAGCGCCGGCCTGACGGCGTCTCGACCACCGCTACCGCGAGGTACGCGCCCAGTCTTCGCCGCCGCAGAACGTGCCGACGCAGCCTTCGACCCTCAACGTGCTCGGGCCGGCAACGGAGATTTTGCTTGCATAGGTCTTGCCGTCATCGGCGTTGTAGATCCGGCCGGACCATTTGTTCGGGCCAACGGGACGCATGCCCGAAAACAGCGAAAGCCCGATGATGGGCCGTCTTGTCAGCGCCGGGTTAGGGTTTTTGTCGTCGACCTGCGGCTTTCCGGTTGCCGGGTCGATCGGGTCTTTCAGCCAGACTACGACCCCGCAAATCCCGCTGCCGCATCGGCTGACGCGCACCTTTGCATCGCCCGCCTGGGTTAGCCAGATGCCGTCGGGTCCGCCGCCAGCTTTCGCTGGCGCTGCCGCCAACAACGCCGCCAAAGTCGCGATAGTAATGCCGAATCTGCAAGCCATAGAATTTTCCTCGGGAAACGCGGCTTGCATAACAACAAATCATCCTGGTGCAATGCTATATCTGCTGCCGCAACGTATTTCGCCGTTCCTCCTCCGTTTCAGGCACGACTATGCATCACTGCTCCACGTTACCGACGGAGATCGATGATGGTCAAATATCAATATTATGACGGTTCAAAGGATGCCATCCGGCCTGTGCAGGGGTCACCATGGCAAGCCGCATAGGTCGATGGTGCCCAGCCGCGGTGCAGGCCGCTTGATATCGAAGACAAAGGGCGCGATAGCATCGAAACGAACGCGCCCCTTGGGCTGGTCGGCATAGATTTCGCCATCGAACGGTTTCCAGCCGCGCTCGACGTAGAATGTCACGTTGCTCGGTTCGCAAAACAGCAGTGCGAAATCGGTTGCGCCTTCATCCTTCAAGGTCTGAATGGCCGCGCTGAGCGCAATGCTGGCATAGCCGCGGCATCTCGCGTCCGCGCGCGTCGCGACGCCACCGATGCCGCCGAGGTGGATCTTGCGTCCGTTCCATTTGGCCTCGCGGCGAAAAATCCCGACATGGCAGAGCAGGCCCTCGCCTTCAACCTGCACCAGTACCCGCAGATCGGCATTGGCAAAGACGACATCCGCCCAGGGCAGTTTTGCGACGACCTCCGGCGGCCAGACCGCGTCGAACAGCGTCTCGGCCAGGGCCCAGGATTCGGCGCCGTTCAAAACCTCGATCTCGATGCTCATGACACTTACCCTCGCGCTGCGCCTGCCCCTTATACGGACCCGGTGCCAAAGCAGGCAGAATTCCGGTAACGAAGAAATTATCCCCGAGGCGTTGGGCTCGTCATTGCTGGCCGGCTTGGCTGATCGTCCCAAATTGCGGTGTTTAAGAGCGATGGAACCTTCTATAAGGGTTCCCGTTAAGCCTTGTCTCCCATCATTTTCGGACATCACCCCATGACCTTCACGCTCCCCAACCTTCCCTATGCCTATGACGCGCTCGCGCCCCATATGTCGAAGGAAACGCTGGAATATCATCACGACAAGCATCACCAGGCCTATGTGACCAACGGCAACAATCTGCTGAAGGGGACCGAATTCGAGGGCAAGTCCCTGGAGGACATCGTC
>DASQOU010000351.1:0-10927 GCA_035644295.1 Bradyrhizobium sp. | reverse complement strand
TCGAGCGATTTACCCTGCGGCACGCCCTCGGCGATGTCGAACATCACGACGTCGCCCAATTCCTTCAGGCCGATGAGGTGGGCCAGCGTTCCGCCGATCTGACCGGAGCCAATCAAAGCAATTTTGTCGCGCGCCATGGGATATCTGTCCTTTGAACGTACGGAGGGAGATTGAAGCAGCTTTGACTGGCTGGTTATCCCTTTCGACCGACCCGTTCAAGCCGGGGCGTGCTCAATTGTCAGTCTTGCGTCCGCCGCGCCTTGATTTCGATCGGGCAAGACATTCGTCATTCCGGGGCGCGAGCACTTTGCGAGCGAACCCGGAATCTCGAGATTCCCCAATGCGCAATTGCGCATCTGAGGTCTGGTCCGGAGCCTGTCATCGGGCGGCGCGAGCGCCGACCCGTTGGGACCATCCCGGAATGACACGCGCTATGTCTCCACCAAACCTGTACTCGAACCACTGGCCTCGGAATCCTTGTGTCCGTGGGGCAGCGCCAGATAGGATTCCGAGCTCATCTCGATCAACCGCGAGGAGGTTCGCTTGAATTCACTCGCCTCATTGCCCTCGCTTGCGACATATAACGACAGCGGATCAGCCTCTGCCGACGCCATCAGCTTCACCCTGTTGTCATAGAGCGTGTCGATCAGCGCAATGAACCGCTTGGCGGCGTTGCGCTCGGCATAGTCCATCACGGGAATGCGGTCGATCATGATGGTGTGATAGTCGCGCGCGAGCCGAAGGTAGTCGGATGCGGCAAGCGGCTTTTCGCAGATATCCGCGAAGGAAAAACGCGCGACACCGTGCGCCGAACACGGCACATGCAGGATGCGGCCCTTGATCGAAATATCGCGCGGCTTGCAGGGCGCATTGCCGGTCATCTTGATCCAGGCCTTGTCGAGCGCGGCGTCGGCAGCGGCGTCCGCCGGCACCAGCCACATGGTCACGCCCGCGAGCTTTTCCAGGCGGAAATCGGTGCGCGCATCGAGCCGCAGCACCTCCATGTGTTCGGATATCTGCGCAATGAAAGGCAGAAACAGCGCCCGGTTCAGGCCGCCTTTGTAGAGATCGTCGGGCGGGACGTTCGATGTCGCGACCACCACGGTGCCAAGTTCGAACAATTTGGCGAACAGCCGCCCCAGGATCATCGCGTCGGCAATGTCGGTGACGTGGAATTCATCAAAACATAACAGCCAGGCATGGTCGAAAATCGAAGCGGCGGTGAGCGCGATCACATCGCCGTCGGCAATTTCGCCACGCGCGATGTTCTGGCGAAAGCCGTAGATGCGCTCATGCACCTCGGCCATGAATTCGTGGAAATGGGCGCGGCGCTTGTGCTCGACCGGGCTCTGCTGAAAAAACATATCCATCAGCATGGTTTTGCCGCGCCCGACCTCGCCATGAATGTAGAGGCCACGCGGCGGCGCGGCGTCCTTGTCGGCGAACAGGCGGCCGAGCAGGCCCTGCCTGCGCAGCGGTTTGTAGCGCGAAAGCCGCTGCTCGAGGTCGGTGAACGCCTCGGCGACTTCCGCCTGCGCGGCGTCGGGCTCGATCGCGCCGGAGGAGACCAGGGCCTGGTAGTGGGCGTGGAACGAGTCCGACGGGGGAGACAACATGGCCCCTCCTTACGGCCCTAAGCCCACGGAAATTGCAAGCCGTGAATTGGTGTAAGGGGGATGCGGATGTGGGTGTTGGGAGGCACCGCGCGGCCTCATAAAAGGCTCGTCATCCCCGCGAAAGCGGGGATCCAGTACGCCGCGGCTTCTCGATTCTAACACCGTCGGCTCTGGAATACTGGGTCGCCCGGTCAAGCCGGGCGATGACAGAATTGTGTGCGCAGCCTCACGCGCTCAGCGCGTAGGAATCCTCGACCACATAGGGCCCGCCGCCGGTCGAAGCGCGCGAGGAAAACAGCACGAAGCGCGATGCCGTGAACACCCGGGTCGGAAAGTAGCCGCGCACCGACAGATAATCCGCAACGTCCTGGGTGGAGGCATCGCGCAGCCGCGCCAGCGTCACGTGCGGGGTGAATTTTCGTCCCTCCGGGTCGAGTCCGATCCGCTGCATCAGCCGCTCGAGTTCGGCCTGCAGCTCGATCAGCGGCCGGGTGGGGGCGATGTTTGCGACCACCGCGCGCGGCTTTTTTCCACCGAAGCTGGAGAGGCCCTGCACGGCCACCTCGAACGGCTTGCGATTGACCCGAAACAGCATCGAGGCAATCTCGTTGGCGGCGACACCATCGATATCGCCGATGAAGCGCAAGGTGACGTGGTAATTTTCGGGGTCGATCCAGCGCGCGCCGGGCAGGCCGCCACGCAAGCTGGAAAGCGTCTGGCCGATCTCGGCCGGAATTTCCAGTCCAGTAAACAAACGCGGCATCGCAAGACTCCCGATGCTGAGGCATGATCCCGAAAAAGCCTGTGCCGGATTTGAGCCGGAATGGACGCCGGTTTTCTCGAACGGACGACTTCGCTGGTCCTGAGATCATGCCCGCTAACAAGTCCGGTGACGAATCACCGATGCATATTTTCTACCGTAGTTATGTGACTCTGCGAAGCACTCGGCGTGCCGGTCCGGGAAAACTGCGATGTTAGGGTTATTACTGCCTGCTTTTCAACTACGTTGCCCGGATATCGCGCCGAGAAATGCCTGCACCGTGGGCAGGATATTCTTGACGATCACCTCGACGCCCTCCGCTGTCGGATGCAAGCCGTCCGCCTGCTTCAGCCTGGAGTCGGTGGCGACACCGTCGAGGAAGAACGGATACAATGGCACGCCGGAGGATTTGGCGAGATCCGGATAAATCGTGTTGAAACGAGCCGAATAGTCGCTGCCGTAATTCGGCGGCGCGAGCATCCCGCACAACAGGACCGCAATGCCGCGCGCCTTCAGCCGCGCCACGATGTCCGTCAATGCTGCGCGGGTGACCGCTGGATCGGTGCCGCGCAAGGCATCGTTGGCACCGAGTTCGACAATCACCGCCTGCGTCCCCTGGGGCACCGACCAATCGAGCCGGTCGCGGCCGCCGGAGCTAGTGTCGCCGGAGACCCCGGCGTTGATCATGTCAACCGCTATCCCGTTGGCCTTTAATGCCTTTTGTAGCTTGGCCGGGAACGCATCGGGGCCAGCAAGACCAAAACCGGCGCTGAGCGAATCTCCCAGCACGACCATCTTGATCGGCCTTGGCTCGATCGCCGCCGAGGTCTCGGCAAAGGCCGGTTCCACCGCCATCAGCACCAGTCCCCACACGAGCATTTGCACGAACATCGGCGTCCGCCTCTCGACCGCACCACCGGAAGTACCATATGACCGAGCCATGGACAGTCTCATCGAACCCTCGCCGCTGACCGGCATCAAGCCGGACACCATCGCCATCTCGAACGTCAATCTCTCGCTCGGCACGGGCGCGGCACGCGTGCACATTCTCAAAGACATCAGCCTCTCCGTGGCATCGGGTGAGGCCATCGGCCTGATCGGTCCGTCGGGCTCGGGGAAATCCACCCTTCTGATGGTGATGGCGGGATTGGAACGTCCTGACAGCGGAGAGGTGGTGGTGAACGGCACCCCTTTCAATGCCCTCGACGAGGATGCGCTGGCGCGCTTTCGCGGCCGTCAGGTCGGCATCGTATTCCAGTCGTTTCATCTGATTCCGACCATGACGGCGCTGGAAAACGTCGCCGTACCCCTGGAGCTGGCCGGCGATGCAGATGCGTCGCGGCGCGCGGCGCAGGAATTGACATCGGTCGGCCTTGGCGACCGCTTGCATCACTATCCCACGCAATTATCGGGCGGCGAGCAGCAGCGCGTCGCGCTGGCCCGGGCGCTGGCGCCCGATCCCGCCATCCTGGTGGCTGACGAGCCCACCGGCAATCTCGACGAAGCCACCGGCAAACAAATCGTCGATCTGCTTTTCACCAAGCACGCCGAGCGCGGCATGACGCTGGTGCTGGTCACGCACGACACGGCGCTGGCGCAACGCTGCGATCGTGTGGTGCGGCTGCGCTCGGGGCGGATCGATCGACAGGTTGCGGAACGCGAAGCCGCTTCATGACGATGGCTTGCGAACTGGTTTCCCGAGGCCGCCCGGCATCGCTTCCCTTGCGCTACGCGCTGCGCGAATTGCGCGGCGGCCTGCGTGGCTTTTACGTTTTCGTCGCCTGCATCGCGCTCGGTGTCATGGCGATTGCCGGTGTCGGTTCGGTTGCGGCGAGCCTCGGCGAGGGATTGGCGCGCGAGGGCCGCACCTTGCTCGGCGGCGACGTGGCCTTTTCGCTGTTTCAGCGCGAGGCCAAACCGGACGAGGTCGCATTTCTGCGCTCCCGCGGTGAGGTCTCGGCGATCGCGACGCTACGCGGCATGGCGCGCGCAAATGACGGTCGCCTTGCGCTGGTCGAGATCAAGGCCGTGGACGGCACCTACCCGATGCTGGGCGAACTCGCGCTCGACCCGAAACTGCCGGTGGCGGATTTACTGGCCGAGCGGGACGGGGCATTCGGCGCTGCCGTCGATTCCACCTTGCTGCACCGGCTCGACCTCAAGCTCGGCGACCGCGTCAGTATCGGCAGCGCGGCGTTTCAGATTCGCAGCGTCGTCAACGCCGAGCCGGACAAGCTCGCCGGCGGGCTCGGGTTCGGTCCCCGATTCCTGGCCAGCGATGCCGCGCTTCGCGCCACCCAATTGTTGCAGCCCGGCAGCCTGGTGCGCTGGACCTATCGGGTGCGGCTGCCGGACAACACGGGCGGCGATCGTACCGCAACCCGGCTCGCCGATGATGCGAGAAACGCGCTGCCCGAAGCCGGCTGGGAGATCCGCACCCGTGACAACGCCTCGCCGCAACTCGAGCGCACCATCAGCCGCTTTACCCAGTTTCTCACTTTGGTCGGCCTTGCCGCACTCCTGGTCGGCGGCGTGGGCGTGGCCAACGCCGTCAAGAGCCATATCGATCGCCGCCGCGACGTCATCGCCACGTTCAAGGCGTTGGGCGCCACCGGCCGCGACGTCTTTGCCATCTACCTGACGCAAGTAACCGCGCTTGCCGTGATCGGCTCGGCGATCGGTCTTGCCGCCGGTGCCGCGCTGCCGTTCATCATCGTCAACGTGTTCGGTACGCTATTGCCGCTGCCGGTGGTGCCAGCGCTGCATTTCGAAGAACTCGTGCTGTCGCTGGTCTATGGGCTTTTGACCGCGCTTGCGTTCGGGCTATGGCCGCTGGGCCGCGTCCATGACGTGCCGGTGGCGGCGCTGTTCCGCGAGGCGGTGACGAGCCCCTGGCATCGCCCGCGCTGGCCGTACCTCACCTTGATGGCGCTCGTGATCGCGCTTCTGATCGGGGTCGTGATCGGGCTTGCCTATGACAAGCGTGTCGCAACCGTGTTCGTCCTGTCCTCGATCGCCGTGTTCGCGCTGTTGCGCGGCATCGCCGCCAGCCTGATGGCGCTGGCGCGCCGCTCGCCGCGGGCGCGCGCTACCATGCTGCGGCTTGCGATCGCCAACATCTACCGGCCCGGCGCCTTGACGCCTTCCGTAGTGATGTCGTTGGGTCTTGGTTTGGCCGTGCTGGTCACGATTACGCAGATCGACGGCAATCTGCGGCGGCAATTCCTGGCGGCCCTGCCGGACCGCGCGCCCTCGTTCTATTTCATCGACATTCCCGCCACCGAAGCCGACCGCTTCAGCGCCTTCATCAAACAGGCCGCGCCGCAATCGACGATCGAGGAGGTGCCGATGCTGCGCGGGCGCATCGTTGCCGCGCGCGGCGTCAAGGCCGAAGATCTAAAACCCTCGACCGACAGCGAATGGGTGCTGCAGAGCGACCGCGGCCTGACCGCTACCGGCGAAATCCCCAAGGGCTCGAAGATCGTCGAAGGCGAATGGTGGGGCGCGGACTATGATGGACCGCCGCTGATCTCCATCGAGAAGAAGATCGCCGACGGGCTCAAGCTCAAAATCGGTGACGAGATCATCGTCAACGTGCTCGGCCGCGATATTCCGGCCAGGATCGGCAATATGCGCACGATCGACTGGCAGGGCCTCGGCATCAATTTCGTGCTGGTGTTCTCGCCCAACACCTTCAGGGGCGCGCCGCACACCCATATCGCGACATTGACCGAGGCTCACCCGGATTCCGCCGGCGACGCCCGGATCATCAAATCGGTGGCCGACGCATTCCCCATGGTCACGAGCGTGCGGGTCCGTGAGGCGCTAGAGGCCATCGGCACGGTCGTCACCAATCTGGTGCTGGCGATCCGCGGCGCCAGCGCGGTCACGTTGATCTCGGCGATCCTGGTGCTGGGCGGAGCACTCGCCGCAGGCCATCGCCATCGCGTCTACGACGCGGTCATCCTCAAGACCCTCGGCGCGACCCGGGCACGGCTGCTCGGCGCCTACGCCCTGGAATACCTGATGATCGGTTTTGCCACAGCTGTGTTCGGGGTGATCGCCGGCTCGGTCGCCGCCTGGCTGATTGTGACCCGGCTGATGACCCTGAGCTTCATCTGGCAGGCCGGCAGCGCCGCTGGGGTGGTGGCGGCGGCCCTGGTCGTCACGGTGGGATTGGGGCTGGCCGGGACCCTGTTGGCCCTGAATCAGAAGCCCGCCGCCGTGTTGCGAAATCTATAGTATATAAATTTCATATAAATTGGGGGCGAATTAGGTTACGCCGGGCCCCGTACACATGCTTGACCGTAGCGACATTCAGCCGCGCATAGACGCTTGAAGTGAATGTGCTAGTTTCCCAAATATCAGTTCGGGCCAGATGCCGGCTTGATGACAGAATTTTAATGTCGGCAAATACGGGTATCTGGCATAAATCTCTAGCCGGCGCCGCAAAGCCCTTGTGTTCCGCCGGGCAACCAACAGGAATTCGACCATGTCGGACCTAGACCGCAACTATGCTTCTCCTTTCGGCCGGGCCGCCGGGCGCGTTGACGCCGCGACCGTCGACGCCGGTCTGCGCGCCTACATGCTGCGCATCTACAACTACATGAGCATTGGCCTGGCCATCACCGGCCTCGCCGCGCTCGGCGTCTATATGGCGGCGGTGACCGCCGATCCATCCGGTGCCAGCGCCAAGATCGGCAATGTCTTTCTGACGCCATTCGGCTACGCGATGTTCGTGAGCCCCCTGAAATGGCTGTTCATCCTGGCACCGCTCGCCATGGTGTTCGTGATCTCGGCCGGCATCAACCGGCTTGCTCCCGCGACCGCCCAGATGTTGTTCTGGGTGTTTTCGGCACTGATGGGCATTTCGCTGTCCTCGATCTTCCTGGTGTACACGCACACCTCGATCGTGCGGGTGTTCTTTATCACCGCGGCGACCTTCGGCGCGCTCAGCCTCTATGGCTACACCACGCGGCGTGACCTGACCGGGATGGGATCGTTCCTGATCATGGGCCTGTTCGGCATCATCATCGCGAGCCTGGTCAACCTGTTCCTCGCCAGTTCGATGCTGCAGTTCGTGGTATCCGTGGTCGGCGTGCTGGTGTTTGCGGGCCTCACCGCCTGGGATACCCAGCGGTTGAAGAACGATTACATCTACGGCTATGCCCGCCAGGGCGGCGACGTGGCCGAGCGCGCGGCGATCACCGGCGCATTGTCGCTCTACTTGAACTTCATCAACCTGTTCACGCTGTTGCTGCAATTGCTCGGTCAGCGCGATTGATCGGTTGCCCCTAGCGCGGGAATAAAGGTCCCGGCCTCGCGGCCGGGGCTTTTCTTTTGCGGCGGGCAAAAATAATCTTCGCGCCATGTCCTCGCTTGAAATCAGGCCGGCCACGGCCGCCGATCTTCCTTCCATTACCGAGATCTATGAGCACGCGGTGCGTTTCGGCACCGCGACGTTCGAACTCATCCCGCCGGATCTCGCCGAGATGACGCGGCGCTTTGGCACGCTGATGGATGGCGGCTTCCCCTATGTCGTCGCAGTGGTCGAAGGCCGCGTGGTCGGATACGCCTATGCCGGCGCTTACCGTCCGCGGCCGGCCTACCGGTTCACGGTGGAGAATTCGGTCTATTTGCAACCTGCCATCCACCGGCGGGGAATCGGGCTACAGTTGCTGCAACGGCTGATCGCCGAATGCGAGGCGCGCGGCTACCGCCAGATGATCGCCGTGATCGGCGATTCCGCCAACGCCGCATCGATTGGCGTTCATTCAAGGTGCGGATTTGAGATGATCGGGACCCATCCGAATGTCGGTTTTAAATTCGGCCGCTGGCTCGACACTGTGATGATGCAACGCGCGCTCGGCGAGGGCGCGACGACGCTGCCGGCGGACGATGCGACCGCGACGCGACGTTAGCTCCGCCCTCATGGTGAGGACGCGTCTTCGCGCGTCTCCGGACGATGCGGAGCCTGTCATCGGGCGCGCATTCGCGCGACCCGTTGGCATCGCCTTGAGAACCATGAGGCCATCCTTCGAGACGCGGCCGATCACGGCCGCTCCTCAGGATGAGGTTTTTCCTCCGCTAAACCACCGCCAGTTTGCGGTCGATCGCCAACAGCACGCGATCGAGGTCATGGCCCCGGCGCAGGATCAGTCCGCTCGCCGAGATGACACTGTAAATCCCCTGCTTGCGCGAGAGCCGCGGATCCTTTTCGATGCGGTAGATTGGAACTTCCGAAGCGCGGCGGAATATCGAGAACACGGCGCGGTCGCGCAGGAAATCGATGGCATAGTCGCGCCACTCGCCGTCGGCGACCATGCGCCCGTACAGGTTCAAGATGCGATTGAGTTCGAGGCGATTGAACGTCACCCGGCTTGGCAAGGCACCCGCAGCGGCATTGCGCGCCGCTGCGCGGACCTCACTTGGGTCGGTTTCCTCCGACATCGAACTCATGGCACATCTCCTTGTCAGCCCGAGCATGATCTTGTTCCGAAACCGAAAGTCTACCTTGCGCTAGCGCGGCTCTTCGGGCCGGGATCATGCCGTCAGCGACATGATTGCGCCGACCGGCCTCCGCCGCAAGAGGGGCGCTGGCGGGAATGCCGGATTGGCCGGACTGCCAGTTCCCGTTATCGAGCGGGAAAACCGATGCAATGGCGCTTCCAGGCCGTAACAGGATCGTTAGCGGAATCATAATACCGCCTAACTTCCGCCCACCGACCGCCCTGCTAAATTGCGATAAGAGAAGCTTGCGTTGGCCCGGTCCTCTCGAAACCGGATTCCTCAGCCCCCAGCCCCCCGGGGACGTTGGGATCGGGCCTATAGCAGAATAGTTTATCCCCATACTGGGCCAACGCGAGTTGGTCCTTTTTCTTTTCGGGTTCTTTTCGGGCGACAGACGGGCGAGCGTTTTCAAGCGAAAGCCTGCCCGCGCTTGATGCGGGTCACCGCGATCGCAAAGACGACGCCAGGAAATGGACCCCAGTATGGACCCTAGTGAAGTGCCGCATACGCCGCGCCCAGCATCGGGCCCGGCCGCTCACGGCTTCCGTCCTGGATAAAGACCGCGGCGGCATCGATGCCCTCGCGGGAAATATTTTCCAGCGGCACGGTCCAGCTGCCGGCAACGCCGTTCCAGTCGCCGACCTTCAGCACGTTGCGCACCACATTGTAGTAGGTGAGATCGCGGCCGCGATTCTCACCGCGCCCGATCGATATCGGCACCGCTTTGGAGATCGAGCAGATCCATATTTCGCCGTGAACCGCGGCCGGTCCCTTGTTCGAGGCCGCCACCGTCACCGTAATCTGCTTGCCCGAAATCCCCATCGAAACCGGCACCGACATCACGCCATCGGTCGTCTTGGTAGCACCGATCGCGCTTTCGATGCCGGCGCGGTCGCTGCCAATCACATGGGCGGCGCCGTTGACGACCACTTGAGGCGTATAGACATCGCGATCGCCGCGCATCAGCGAATAGGCCTTCTGTCGAGCGCTGAAGCGCGCATCCGCCAGCGTGTCCTTCCAGCCGAGATAATCCCAGTAATCGATCGGCATGCTCAGCGCGATCACCGAAGGATCCTTGGCCAGTTCGCCGATGACCTTATCGGCAGGCGGGCAAGACGAGCACCCTTGCGAGGTGAATAGCTCGACCACCGCGCGAGGCTCGGCCAGCGCAGGCCGGATGATGGCCACGATCGCGCAAACGCCAAGCGCGCCCGACCACCGCGAAATGCAATTATAGGCCACCATTGCTGTCATAGCGGAACCGAGCATATCCGTGTTGCCGACGTTAACCCTTCTCGCCGTTAATACCTTACGGTCTGTGAGCCACCTTTGAAGAAGGCGACCTTTTCTTAGGCCGCCTTCTTTTCCCTCGCTACTCACTTCGCGGTGAGCCATCGATTATCACGCCGCGAGCTTGCGCAGCACGTAGTGCAAGATGCCACCGTTCCGGTAGTAATCGAGCTCATCAAGCGTATCGATCCTGCACAGCAGCGAAACGCGGCGCAACGAGCCGTCGCCCGATACGATTTCGGCGGTCAGCTTTTGGCGCGGTTTCAGGTCACCCTGCAACCCCCGTATTGTTACGGTCTCGTCGCCCTTCAGCCCGATCGACTGCCAGGAAGCTCCGTCTTCGAAGGTCAGTGGAAGCACACCCATGCCGACGAGATTGGAGCGGTGGATGCGCTCAAAGCTTTGGCAGATCACGGCGCGAACGCCGAGCAGCCGGGTGCCCTTCGCGGCCCAGTCCCGCGACGAGCCGTTGCCGTATTCGGCACCCGCGAACACCACCAGCGGCACTTTCTCGGCCTGATATTTCATCGCGGCGTCGTAGATCGACATCTGTTCGCCGTCGGGCCAGTGCTTGGTCAGGCCACCTTCCGGAATGTTGCCGTCGGCGCCCTTCAGCATGAAGTTCTTGATGCGGATATTGGCGAAGGTGCCGCGCATCATGATTTCATGGTTGCCGCGACGCGTGCCGTACTGGTTGAAGTCGGCCGGGCGCACCTGATGCTCGCTGAGGAATTTTCCGGCCGGAGAGGTC
>DASQOU010000350.1:0-4516 GCA_035644295.1 Bradyrhizobium sp. | reverse complement strand
TGCTTCGCCAAGAAGGGGAATCTCAAAAATGAAATCGCAAGGTTCTGCGCCCGAAGCCCACAAAACCCTGCAATCTCAAAACCGCCCGTAAGCCAAAAACTGACTCGCGCTCAATGGCTTAGAATTTGTTCACGGCCGACTGGTCTAACTTCGGTTCGTGGAGCTGGTTCCCACCAGGGGAAGTCCGGTGTGGCCGGCTTCCTGCCGCGGCGCAGATGTTTTGAGGCCTCAGGCCTTGCCGCTCATGTAGGCCGGAAACCAGCTTTCAAAACCGGCTTTCAGCGACGCCACTAAAACCGGCTTCTCCTCGGCGATGGCAACGGCGTCGCCTCCGGTGGTACCGATCCGCGCGCACGGCACACCCGCGCCCTTCATCTTCGCCAGCACCAGACCTGCCTGCTCGGCCGCCACGGTGACGATGTAGCGCGCCTGATCCTCGCCGAACCAGTAGGCATGCGGCACGATCGACCCGGGCGCGGCGAGCAACTGCGCGCCCAGACCGCCCGCCATCGCCATCTCGGCCAGCGCGATCAGCAGGCCACCATCGGAAACGTCATGCGCCGCGGTCGCGGTGCCGGCGTGGATCATGCCGCGCACCACGCAGCCGTTGCGCTTTTCGGAAGCGAGATCGACCGGCGGCGGGGCGCCCTCTTCGCGGCCGCAGATGTCGCGAAGATAGACGGACTGGCCGAGCCAGCCGCGAGTCTCGCCGATCAACAGGATCGCCTCGCCTTCGGCCTTGAACGCAAGGGTTGCGGATTTGGTGAAATCATCGAGCAATCCGACGCCGCCGATCGAGGGGGTCGGCAGGATGCCGCGGCCGTTGGTCTCGTTGTAGAGCGAGACGTTGCCGGACACGACCGGGAAGTCGAGCGCGCGGCACGCCTCTGAGATACCCTTCAAACAGCCGACGAACTGGCCCATGATCTCGGGCCGCTCCGGATTGCCGAAATTGAGATTGTCGGTGATCGCCAGCGGCCGTCCGCCGACAGCGGTGATGTTGCGCCAGGCTTCCGCTACCGCCTGCTTGCCGCCTTCGGCCGGATCAGCCTCGCAGTAGCGCGGCGTGACGTCGACGGTGAGCGCGAGCCCCTTCGGTCCATCCTGGACCCGCACCACCGCAGCATCGCCGCCGGGCCGCTGAACCGTATTGCCGAGGATGACGTGATCATATTGCTCCCACACCCAGCGCTTCGAGCACAGCTCAGGCGTTGCGATCAATTTTTCCAGCGCGGGCATGATTCCGACCGGCGGCTCCACATCGCGGGCTTGGATCACCGGCAACGGCGGCGGGGCGACATGCGGCCGGTCGTACAGCGGCGCTTCGTCGCCCAGTTCCTTGATCGGCAGATCGGCCATCACGTCGCCGCCGTGCTTCACCACAAAGCGCTTGGTCGGTGTGGTGTAGCCGACCACGGCAAAATCCAGCCCCCATTTGCGGAAGATCGCCTCCGCTTCTTTTTCCTTTTCGGGCTTGAGCACCATGAGCATGCGCTCCTGGCTTTCCGAGAGCATCATCTCATAGGCGCTCATGCCGGCTTCGCGCGTCGGCACCGCATCCAGATCGAGATCGACGCCGAGATCGCCCTTGGCGCCCATCTCGACTGCCGAACAGGTCAGCCCGGCCGCGCCCATGTCCTGGATCGCGATCACGCAATCGGCTGCCATGATCTCGAGGCAGGCTTCCAATAGAAGCTTTTCGGCGAAGGGATCGCCGACCTGCACAGTCGGGCGCTTCTCGGCGGAATCGTCGTCGAATTCGGCCGACGCCATCGAGGCGCCGTGAATGCCATCGCGGCCGGTCTTGGAACCGAGATAAACGATCGGCATATTCACGCCGGAGGCCGCCGCATAAAAGATCTTGTCGGTGTCGGCGAGCCCGACCGCCATCGCGTTGACGAGGATGTTGCCGTCATAACGGGTGTGGAAACGCACCTGCCCGCCAACGGTCGGCACGCCAAACGAATTGCCATAGCCGCCGACGCCGGCGACCACGCCCGAGACCAGATGGCGCGTCTTGGGATGTTCAGGTGCGCCAAAACTCAGCGCATTGAGGCACGCGATCGGGCGCGCACCCATCGTGAACACATCGCGCAAGATTCCCCCGACGCCCGTCGTCGCGCCCTGATAGGGCTCAATGTAACTCGGATGGTTGTGGCTCTCCATCTTGAACACCACCGCCTGGCCATCGCCGATGTCGATGACGCCCGCATTCTCGCCCGGCCCCTGGATCACCCAAGGCGCTTTCGTCGGCAGGCCGCGCAGATGGATCCGCGAAGACTTATAGGAACAATGCTCGTTCCACATCGCCGAGAAGATCCCAAGCTCCGTGAAGCTCGGCACCCGGCCGATCAGTTTCAGGATGCGCTCATACTCGTCCGGTTTCAGCCCGTGGCTGGCGACGAGTTCGGGAGTGATTTGCGGCTGGTTCATGGGGCCTTATTAGGGAGATCGGAAGGGGCGGAGAAGGCCTTTTATGCGGCAATTTCCAGCTGTCCAGAGATTTGCGAGCGATGGCGGCTCGCCCGTGCGGCCCCTACGCCGCGCGCCCCAGATGCGCCACAAGCCCCGCGAACAGGCCGCGCCCGTCGGTGCTGCCCATGATGTCTTCGACGTGGTTTTCCGGATGCGGCATCATGCCGAGCACGTTGCCGCGCTCGCTGATAACGCCTGCGATCGAATGCGCCGCGCCGTTGATATTGGCGGGTTCGTCGACCGTGCCGTCGGCGGAGCAATAGCGATAGAGCACCCGCCCTTCGCCCTCGATCCGCTTCAACGTCTCTTCGTCGGCCTCGTAATTGCCCTCGCCATGGGCGACCGGCACGCGGATGACCTGCCCGGCGTTGTACCCGCGGGTGAACGGCGTGTCGGATCGCTCGACCCGCAGATGCACGTCGTGGCAGATGAATTTCAGCCGCGCGTTGCGCATGAGCACGCCGGGCAGAAGCCCGGCCTCGCAGAGAATCTGAAAGCCGTTGCAGACGCCGAGCACGAGACCGCCATTGGCGGCAAAAGCGCGCACCGCGTCCATCACCGGCGCGCGTGCGGCAATAGCGCCGCAGCGCAAATAGTCGCCGTAGGAAAACCCGCCGGGCACCACCACGAGGTCGGTCCCCTTGGGCAGCGACGTCTCAGCATGCCAGATCATGGCGGGTTCGTGGCCGGAGGCGAGCCGTAGCGCCCGCGCCATGTCGCGCTCGCGATTGATTCCGGGAAAGACGAGGACGGCGGATTTCATTTCGCCCCGGCCCGCGGCATCAAGAGCCGTCTACCAGCGGATAGTTCTCGATTGAAGGCTTTCATATCAAGCAGAAGCTCATCGATTGAACCATCAAGTTCCGCAACATCGCGAGAGATTTCAAGCAGCAGATCATAAATCTGTTGGTTGGATATCTCAGCCATGACCTAGCTCAGAACCTCCACCCGGTAATTCTCGATCACGGTGTTGGCCAGAAGCTTGTCGGCGGCGTCCTTCAAGGCGGCCTCCGCTTTCGCGCGATCAGCGCCGGACAATTCGATGTCGAACACCTTGCCCTGGCGTACGCTCGCGACGCCATCGACGCCGAGCGATTTCAGCGCGCCTTCGATGGCCTTGCCCTGCGGATCAAGAATGCCTGATTTCAAGGTGACGGTGACACGCGCTTTCACGAGGCCAATCTCAGCTCTTCACCAGCACCGGGCCGGAGCCCGCGGGCCGCTCGTTTTCCATCAGAATCCCCAGCCGTTTTGCCACCTCAGTATAGGCTTCCAAAAGGCCCCCGAGATCCCTGCGAAAACGATCCTTGTCGAGCTTCTCGTTCGACTTGATGTCCCACAGCCGGCACGAATCGGGCGAAATCTCGTCGGCCACGATGATTCGCATCATTTCGTTTTCGAACAAGCGGCCGCATTCCATCTTGAAGTCGACGAGCCGGATGCCGATGCCGAGAAACAGCCCGGTGAGGAAGTCGTTGACGCGGATCGCCAGCGCCATGATGTCGTCAATCTCCTGCGGCGTGGCCCAGCCGAACGCCGTGATGTGCTCCTCGGAAACCATGGGGTCGTTGAGCTGATCGTTCTTGTAGTAGAACTCGATGATCGAGCGCGGCAGCTGGGTGCCCTCCTCGATTCCGAGGCGCTGCGATAGCGACCCCGCAGCGACGTTGCGCACCACCACCTCCAGCGGGACAATCTCAACCTCGCGAATCAGTTGCTCGCGCATGTTGAGACGGCGGATGAAATGGGTGGGCACCCCGATGTCGTTGAGGTGTTGAAACAGGTATTCTGAAATCCGGTTGTTGAGGACGCCCTTGCCCTCGATCACCTGGTGTTTTTGCTTGTTGAACGCGGTCGCATCGTCCTTGAAGTGCTGGATCAGGGTTCCCGGCTCCGGGCCTTCGTAAAGGACCTTGGCCTTGCCTTCATAAATGCGGCGCCGACGGCTCATTGGGATGTACCGTGTGTTGTTGAAATCCATGAATTTGGTGTGCTCCGGATGCCAAGAATGAAGACCCACGACGGAGCTGCCGTGAAGGCC